>DAIOXI010000070.1:8331-12552 GCA_036758045.1 Albidovulum sp. | reverse complement strand
ATGCCGATCAGCCAGTAGCTGACCGAGGCGATGATCATCGGAACCCGTGTGTCCTGCACACCGCGCAGGAAGCCCAGCGCCATGACCTGCGCCGCATCGGCCAGCTGAAACAGCGCCGCCATCGCCAGAAGCGCGCTGCCATAGGCGACGATCGCCTCCGCCCCCGGATTGGTCATATCGAGGAAAAGCCGGACCAGAGGCGCGGGCACCGTCAGGAAGACCGTGATGATGATGGCGGCCAGCACGCCCGACAGGGCAATCGCGACCAGCGCGCCCGCGCGCAACCCCGCCCGGTCGCCCATGCCCTGAAACCGCCCGGTGCGCACCGTCGCGGCATTCGACAGGCCAAGGTGGCACATGAAGGTGATCGCCGCGAGTTCCAGCGCGATCCCGTGGGCGGCAAGTTCCGTCGTGCCGATCCAGCCCATCATCAGCGCCGCCGCCTCGAAGAGCCCGCTTTCGAACAGCCCGGTCAGGCCGATGGGCCAGCCCAGCCGGTAGACCTGCCGGAAGGCGGGCCAGTCCGGCCGCCAGAAGCGCTGGAACAGGTTGAAACGGCGGAAATCCCGGTGCAGCCCGGCATAACCCGCCATGACCGCCAGCGTCAGGACCTGCGTCGCGACGCTGGCCACCGCCGCGCCGCGCACGCCCAGTTCCGGCGCGCCCCAGTTGCCGAAGATCAGCATCCAGTTCAGCACCACGTTCAGCACCACCCCCGCCAGCGTCGCCCACAGCACGATCCCGGCGCGTTCCAGCGCCGACAGGAAGCTTTTCAGCGCCATGATAAGAAGCGCGGGCGCCATGCCCAGCCCGGCGATGCGCAGGTAATCCTGCGCCAGCGCCGCCACATCGGGCTTTTGATGCAGCGCGATCAGGATCGGGCCGGACCACCACATCACCGGATAGACCGCCGCCCCGAACAGGAAGGACAGCCACAATCCCATCCGCGTGTCGCGCCGCACCTGCGCCTCTTCCGCCCGTCCCAGCGCCGTTGCGTCCAGCGGCTTCACCGCTTGGGCTAAGCCCGCGCCGAGGATGAAGAGGATGAAGAAGGACGACGCGCCCAGCACCACGGCGGCCAGTTCCGCCACCCCGTACCAGCCCAGCATCACCGTATCGGTGACATGCAGCGCCATCTGCGCAAGGTTGGAACCCACAAGCGGCAGGGCGAGCGCCATAAGCGCCCGCACATGGGCGGGATAGCCCATGACGGCGGGTCCTGGCCCTGCCGCCGGGGGGAGGCCGGTCGCGCTGCTCATCCCCGGCCTCTATCACCGGCGCCCGGCCCCGTCCATCATCCGCCCGTCCAGCCGCGCCACCACCGTGGCGGGGTCGCCGCCCGGCACCCGCGCGAAGCCCGCCCGCTCGGCGATCCTCCGCATCGCGACATTGCCGCGCAGATAGTGGATACGAACCTCACCGATGCCCCGCGCCCGGCACTCCGCCACCGCGCGGGAAAAGAGCGCCCAGCCCAGCCCGGCGCGCCGCCGGTCTTCATCGACCGAAACCGCGATCTCCGCGCCGCGCGTGGGATCGCGGCAAACATGAACCTCGGCCACGCCACGAATGCGGCCATCCTCTTCGGCGGTGACGACGAACAGGGGCGCGGCCGCGCTTGCATAGGCGTCGATCATGCCGTCCGGCGCCGGGGCGAAGAAACGGTTCAGCCGCGACAGCGGGTCAAGACCGCGAAGATGGCGCGCCAGCGCCGCGCGGAGCGTCGCGGTCAGGCCGATCCTCAACCGGGCTTGCGGAGCCATGGCAATCCTCATGCCGCAAACGCATTGCTGCATCGCAGCATAATCGTGCATGATTCCCGTGACACCGCATCGAAAACCCTGCGTCACAAGCGCCTTTGCGCCGACAGCCCCCCAAAACGCCCAAGAAAAAGGCGCTCCGAAAGGCGCCTTTTGCGGTTTCTTCGGGCGCGAGGCCTTACGCCGTCGCCGCACCGGTGACAGGTTTCGCCGCCCGCGCCCGCTTTGTCGGGGCCTTTTCCGCCACCTCCGGCCTGTCCGACCGGCGGAGGTCCGGGTGCATCGACGCGCCAAGGATATGGTCGGAACCATGGACCACATGGCTCGCCCCGCCCACGATCAGCGGGTCGGGCGCCTGCACGATGGCCGGGTCCTTGCCGGGGTAGTCCAGCGAGGACAGGAAATGACGCATGCAGTTCAGCCGCGCGCGCTTCTTGTCGTTCGACTTCACGATCACCCAGGGCGCATCGGCGGTGTCGGTGTAGAAGAACATCGCCTCCTTCGCCTCGGTATAATCGTCCCATTTATCAAGCGAGGCCTTGTCGATCGGCGACAGTTTCCACCGCTTCAGGGGGTCGGTCTCGCGCGCGGCAAAGCGGCGGCGCTGTTCGTCCTGGGTAACGGAGAACCAGTATTTGTAAAGCCGGATGCCGGAGCGGACCAGCATCCGCTCGATCTCGGGCGTCTGGCGCATGAATTCGAGGTAATCGGTGGGCGAGCAAAAGCCCATGACCCGCTCCACCCCGCCCCGGTTGTACCAGGAGCGGTCGTAGAACACCATTTCCCCGGCGGTCGGCAGATGTTCGATATAGCGCTGGAAGAACCACTGGCCCTTCTCCTGCTCGGTCGGCTTGTTCAGCGCGACGACACGGGCGAAACGGGGGTTCAGATGCTCCATATACCGCTTGATCGTCCCGCCCTTCCCGGCCGCGTCGCGACCTTCGAAGAGGATGACGAACTTCTGCCCCGTCTCCTGCGCCCAAAGCTGGACCTTCAGCAACTCGGCCTGGAGCAGGGCCTTTTCGGCCTCATACTCGGCGCGGCCCATTTTGCGCTTGTAGGGGTATCTGCCGCTTTCGAACGCCTGGCGGATCTGGTCGGCATTGATGACCGGAAAGACCTTTGGCCCCTTCGGCGCGACCCCGTTCGCCCCGTCCGCGGGCGCGTCCGCTTTCGTTTCGGCAGCCTTCACCTTTGACTCGTCGGCGTCATTCTCAGGGGCCGCCTCATCTTTCACAAGGCTTTCCCGCACGTCCTGAATTGCTTCAGACATGGCGTCTCCTTCACTGTTCAACCGCCTTATCTTATCAGTTGCGACCCCACTCCGCCTTGACCCGCGTCAAAGCGACAGGCGCCGAAGACGGGGCGCAAGAAGGTAAGGGAAACCTTACCCCAGCGTAAAGATGCTTTGCCCAAGCAGCCCTCTCGCCTACCCTGGCGGCATTCTTCGGAGACAGCTTCATGCCTGCCATTATTGGATATGCGCTTTGCTTCGGCGCCACCCTCGTCGTCATCGCGGGGGATTGTTACATCAAGCTTGCCGTGGACCGGGGGCACAGCCTGCAATCGCCGGTCTTCCTTCTGGGATGCAGCCTTTATGCGCTGTCGGCGATCGGCTGGTTTCTTGCCATGCGCCACATCTCGCTGGCCCAGACCGGCGTCGCCTTTTCGATCTTCTCGCTTCTGGCGCTTTGCGCGATGGGGGTGGTGTTTTTCGAGGAGAGGCTTGAGACGCGGGAAATCCTCGGCATCGGCCTTGCCGTCTGCTCCATGCTGCTGATGGCGCGGGTGGCCTGAGACCTCACCCCGGCTTGCGCGCTATGAAATCGACGAGGGCAGAGCGGCCGGAATGGCCGCGCCCCTCATCCACCTCGGCGTCGAAATCCGCGAGCCGCAGCACCTCCCATCCCGCGAAAGCATCGCAGAGCAGGTCTTCGGTATACATGTTCTCCCGCTGCGGCGGGCCGCCGGTGCCATAGTCGACCTGGCGCGGCGCATAGCCGTGGAGGAGGAGAAGGCCGCCCGGCCTGACCGCGCCGCGGATGCGTTCGAACAACCGCGCACGATCATCGGGGCCGACGAACTGGATGAATATCCCGGCCACCACGTCGAATTGCCGCGACCAGTCCCAGCCGTTCAGGTCCGCCAGACGAAACTCGACCGCCACGCCCCGCGCCGCCGCCAGCTTGCGCGCCTTGGCGACCGCATTCTCCGCCGGGTCAAAGGCCGTCACCGTCAACCCCTGCCCCGCCAGCCAGACCGAATTCCGCCCCTCGCCATCGGCGATGCACAGCGCCGTCCCGCCGGTCAGCCAGGGTTCCGCCCGGCGCAGGAAATCCGCCGGTTCGGTACCGAACAGGTAATCCTCCCCCGCATAGCGATCGTTCCACATGCTGCCTCTCCATAGTAGCGCCCTTGCGGCCCGCCCCCATATTTCGCCCCGCACCGGCACAATCAGGACCGG
>DAIOXI010000070.1:4229-8321 GCA_036758045.1 Albidovulum sp. | reverse complement strand
CTTGCCCCCGGACGCCCCGCATGGTCTAATCCGCGTTCAGGCAAGAAAAGACGAGCACCCCCATGGCCGATGACATGTTCACCCACGGCGACGACTATAATGCCAGTTCGATCGAGGTCCTTGAAGGGCTTGAACCCGTGCGCAAGCGGCCGGGCATGTATATCGGCGGCACCGACGACCGCGCGCTGCATCACATGGTGGCCGAGATTCTCGACAACTCCATGGACGAGGCCGTCGCGGGCCATGCCAACCGGATCGAGGTGGAGCTTCACGCCGATTTCTCCATCACCGTGCGCGACAACGGCCGTGGCATTCCCATCGACCCGCACCCGAAATTCCCCGGCAAGTCGGCGCTTGAGGTCATCCTGTGCACCCTGCATGCTGGCGGCAAGTTCTCGAACAAGGCCTATTCGACCTCGGGCGGCCTGAACGGCGTCGGCTCCTCGGTCGTCAATGCGCTGTCGGATTCGATGGTGGTCGAGGTGGCGCGCAACAAGGAGCTTTATGAGCAGCGCTTTTCCCGTGGCACCCCCCTTGGCCCGGTCAGAAAGATCGGCGCCGCCCCGAACCGGCGCGGGACCGCCGTCACCTTCCACCCGGATGCCGAAATCTTCGGCTCGCTCCAGTTCAGGCCCTCGCGCCTGTTCAAGATGGTGCGGTCGAAGGCCTATCTCTTCTCCGGCGTCGAAATCCGCTGGAAATCCGCCGTCGCGGATGGCGACACGCCGCTTGAGGCTACGTTCCACTACCCCAACGGCCTGGCCGATTTCCTTGCGCTGTCGATGGAGGGGGCGACGACCTATGCCGACCGCCCCTTCGCGGGCAAGGTCAACTTTCAGGACAAGTTCGGCGTTCCCGGATCGGTCGAATGGGCGATCAACTGGACGCCCGCGCGCGACGGCTTCATCCATTCCTACTGCAACACCGTACCGACGCCCGAAGGCGGCACACATGAGGCGGGCTTCTGGGCCGCGATGCTGAAGGGTGTGCGGGCTTATGGCGAGTTGGTGAACAACAAGAAGGCCGGGCAGATCACGCGCGAGGATATGCTGACCGGCGGCTGCGCGCTGATCTCCATCTTCATCCGCGAGCCGTCCTTCGTCGGCCAGACCAAGGACCGGCTGTCGACCGAGGAAGCGGCGAAATGGGTCGAAAGCGCCGTGCGCGACCATTTCGACAACTGGCTGGCCTCTGACACGAAATCCGCCGGTGCCATCCTCGATTTCCTCGTCCTGCGCGCCGAGGAACGCCTGCGGCGGCGGGCGGAGAAGGAGACGCAGAGGAAGACCGCGACCAAGAAGCTGCGCCTGCCCGGCAAGCTGGTCGATTGTTCGGCCACCAACCGCGAGGGCACGGAACTGTTCATCGTCGAGGGCGACAGCGCCGGCGGATCGGCCAAGATGGCCCGCGACCGCACCAATCAGGCGCTGCTGCCCTTGCGCGGGAAAATCCTCAACGTCCTCGGCGCGGCCTCGGCCAAGATGGGCCAGAACCAGGAAATCAACGACCTCTGCCAGGCGCTTGGGGTCGGTATCGGCGCGAAATTCCGCCTCGACGACCTGCGCTATGACAAGATCATCATCATGACCGACGCCGACGTGGACGGCGCCCATATCGCGTCCCTCTTGATGACATTCTTCTTCACGCAGATGCGGCCGATGATCGACAAGGGGCATTTGTACCTGGCCTGCCCCCCCCTCTACCGCCTGACGCAGGGTGCCAAGCGCATCTATGTGGCCGACGATGCGGAGAAGGAGGAATGGCTGGAAAAGGGCCTTGGCGGCAAGGGCAAGATCGACGTCCAGCGCTTCAAGGGTCTGGGCGAGATGGACGCCAAGGACCTGAAGGACACCACCATGAACCCCGCGACGCGGAAACTGATCCGGGTTTCGATTGATGAGGATGAGCCGGGCGAGACCGGCGATCTTGTCGAGAGGCTGATGGGCAAGAAGCCGGAATTGCGGTTCCAGTATATCAGCGAGAACGCGCGGTTCGTGGAGGAGCTGGATGTGTGAGGGAATTTGAAGCAGGCAGCGATGGGAGAAACGTGTGAGCCGGACTCTCGTCGAGAAAATGCTTCCCGCGCGACTTCTGGTCAACCTAGCAATCTACCTGCAATCAGCGGCGCATTTGGAATTGACAATCTGGCAAATCGTTATGCTAGCCGAAGGGGTAGATCAAACATCCGTCGATCAACTGAAGAGCTCTTTGGAGATTAAGCGGGTAACTCCGAAGCTAGTTAAACAACTCAGGAACAGTTCCTCAAAGTGCCACCCATCTATTGCTATTCGGATATGCGCACTCGCCTTGAAGATTTCCGACGGCTTAGAAAATCGCAATCTCGCGGCACATGGTGCCTTCTTTGTCGATGAGGGCACCGACAACATCGGAGTGGCACATTATTTTGCTCGTGGCAAAAAGCCGAACCGCCAGTGGTTTGAGGTCAACGAGACACTTTCAGAGCGTAACATTAAGAATGCGATTGAGGAGATAGATCTCCTATTGCGCGAAGCCGTCGCCATTCGTTCTGAACTTGAAAATGCTGCTTAAACGAGGGCTGCAAATCCACTCGAGTTGCCCGATTTGTCCGTCGACAAATCGGGCCGCGCCTGCCTGCCCGTGGCAGGCGCGTTGCCGCGCCAGCCCAGTCAGGCGCGCCCCGAATGCGAGGCACGGCGCAACCAGCGAACCCCTTGCCGTCCGGCTCACGCCTCCCGGCAATCGGACCTGCCGAAGGGCCACTGGACCTTCGGCAGACGGTCCTCGGGCACCCGGTTGAAACCCTCGCTCCCCTCCCCCACACTCGCGCCCGAACGGACTCGGGGGAGCCAAGAGATGACCGAAGTCACCGGCGGATGCCTCTGCGGCGCGGTGCGCCTGACCGCGACCGGCGCCCCGCATGAGGTTGGCCTCTGCCACTGTCTCGACTGCCGCAAGCATCATGGCGCGCTTTTCTACGCCGCCGCGATGTTCCGCCCGGCTCAGGTGAAGGTCACGGGCGAGACACGCAGCTTCAAGGGCCGGCATTTCTGCCCCCTCTGCGGCTCTTCGGTCTATGCCGTCAGCGGGGATGAGGTCGAGGTGCATCTCGGCACGCTCGACGCAGCCAGCCAGTTCGTCCCGACCTATGAACTCTGGACCGTGCGCCGCGAGGACTGGCTGCCGCCCTTCGCCCTCGCCCGGCATCATCTCCGCGACCTGGCGGAAAGCGGCCGGACCGAGGAGTGACCCTGCGGCCCGATGCCTCCCCCCCTCGCATCACGGGACAGAGCGGCCTATGTTGCTAGCAACCGCAAGGGAGGACCCCATGGGCTACCCCATCGACCGCCTGATCCCCGGCGTCACCATGGCCGAGGCCGAAGCGCGCACCCGCGCCGCCCTTCAGGCGCATGGCTTCGGCGTGCTGACCGAAATCGACGTCGCCCAGACGATGAAGAAAAAGCTCGGCCGCGACATGCCCGGCTATCGCATCCTTGGCGCCTGCAACCCGAACATGGCCTGGGAGGCGATCGGGATGGAGCCGAAGATCGGTGCCATGCTGCCCTGTAACGTGATCCTGCGCGAGGTCGAAAACGGCATCGAAATCAGCGCGATAGACCCCGTCGCCTCGATGACGGCAGTGCAGAACGCGGCCCTTCCCGGCGTCGCCGGACAGGTGCGGGACATGCTGGCCAGGGCGGTCGCCGCGATCTGACCCCGTCAGGGACAGGACCAGTCGGTCACGGTGAAATACGCGGCCGGGAAGGCGCGGGCATTGTTCATCTCAAGCACATGATCCGCATCGAAACGGTTGATGTATTCCCAGACCGTATCGCCCTTGGCATCCACCTGAAGGACCCGCCCCGCCTCCGGCTCCGCGATCGGGAACCCGCCCGCTGGCTGTTCCTGAATATAGCCGCGAAAGACGCTCAGCATTTCCTGCCCCGGCCGGTTGCCATAGCGCCGACGTGCCTCGCCCGTGCGCGGGTCGACCGTCAAGATCTCCGACGTGCGGGGCTGGCCCAGGTCGGTCTCACCTTCGGGAAGCGATTGATAATAATAGGCATTGTTATTGAAGACCCCGATGGTGCCATCGCTCAGGAACCGCGCGCT
>DAIOXI010000070.1:560-4219 GCA_036758045.1 Albidovulum sp. | reverse complement strand
AAGGTTGAAATCCCGCACCGACACGACCAGATCGCCCGCCGCGAAGTCCGGGAAGGCGCCGGCCAGCGCGGGCGACAATTCGTCGATCATGTTGAGGTGCAGCAGCTCCCCGTCGCTGGTCGAGGTGGCGCTGACATTCTCTCCGGTCGCGCTTAGCAGCGGTTCAAGACCGTTTTCCATCAGGATGCTGAACACCGATTTCCGCGCCAGAACCGCACCATCGGCCCCGACCCGCAGGATCATGTCGTTCTTGATCCGCCGCCTCTCGCTGCCCGGCGCGACGACGGGGGCGAACGCGGCGTCCTGCGTCTCCTCGATCACCGTCCCGCCCATCCAGTAGCCGCCGCCCGCCGCCGGTTCGACGGAATGATGGGTCAGCGCCGCCACGGTCCAGCCCGGCGCCCCGCAGCGGGAACGCTTCACCGTCCCCTGATATTCGAAGTTCAGCAGAACCGACCCGTCCGGTTCGATATAAGATCCGTGTCCACGTTCCAGTCGGTCTGCGGCGCGCCCGGCTTGTCCGCCCGTTCCGGCAGCAGGTCCGAGAACGCCGCCCGCCATGACGCCACGGTGCTGCCGTCGCGCCGGATCAGGCGCAGCCCCGGATCGCCGTCGAAGAACCCGGTCAGAAGAACAAGGTCGTCGGCGTCCGTCAGCGTGTTGACCGTCACCCCTGCACCCGGCTTGCGGGACGGCTGGAGGAAATGTTCCGGCAGCGGGTCGGCGGCCTGTTCCCAGCCCGAGGACAAGACCTCGACCGCGTCGCCGGACCATTGCATCAGAAGCGCCGAGGCGGATTTGGGGGAGCCTTTGGCATAGCCAGCCACAAAGATCGCCGCGCCGCCGAACAGCACGCCCACCCCGATCAGAACACGCAGATAATGCTTCTCGTACCAGGACACGAACGGCATCGGCTGACCCTTCCGCCACGGGACCTATCCCGTGAACGCTACCAGCCGATGTTCAAAAATCAACTTTTTCGGCGCCGGGGGCCGGGTTAGCGCTGAATTCCGCGCAGATATTCCGCAAGCGCCACAAGGTTCGCGGGCGTCGGCGTTTCCACCCCGTCGCCGGTCGGAACCATCACCAGCGGCCCTTCCTGAAGCGCCACGCCCAGTTCCGGCATGACCGAGGCCCGGTCGCCGCGCCTTGTATAGCCGTCGATCACCGACATCACCCGGACCATGGGGAAGCTGCCGCCATTGCGTTCGGAGATCCGCGTCAGATCGGCCGGTGGATGGTCAAGGCCGGATGCTGCCGGACCGTCGCCGATGCCCGAGGAGCCATGGCACGAGACACAATACTGGTCGTAAAGCGCGCGCCCGGCGACACGGCCATCGGGCGCGCAGGCGGTCAGGACCGCAAGGCCCGAAGCGGCCGCAACCGCCATGACAAGCAGGTGTTTCGTCATCGCTCTTCCCCCTTCAGCCCGCGATCAACCGACCGTTTTCCAGCCGCAGCACACGGTCCATCCGGGCCGCAATCTCAAGGTTATGCGTGGCGATCAGGGCGGACAAGCCCGTCTCGCGCACAAGCTGCATCAGGACGTGAAAGACCTGATCGGCGGTCGCGGGGTCAAGGTTGCCGGTCGGTTCATCGGCCAGAAGAAGACGCGGCCCGTTGGCCAGCGCCCGGCAGAAGGCGACCCGCTGCTGTTCGCCGCCCGACAGTGCCGCGGGGCGGTGATCGGCGCGCGCGGCAACACCCACCTGCCCCAGCAACTCGCGCGCCCGCGCCTCGGCCTTCGCGCGCCCGACACCCGCCGCAAGCTGCGGCAGGACGACGTTCTCCAGCGCCGTGAATTCCGGCAGAAGGTGGTGGAACTGGTAGATGAACCCGACTTCTGTCCGCCGAAGCGCCGTGCGCTCACCATCCGGCAGGCCGGTCGCCTCGCGCCCGGAAATCAGCACCTGCCCCGCATCCGCGCGGTCAAGCAGCCCCGCGATGTGGAGTAGCGTGGACTTCCCCGCACCCGATGGCGCGACAAGGCCCGCGACCTCCCCCGGCGCCAGGGCAAGGTCAAGCCCGTCCAGCACCCGCACCTCGCCCGGCTGGCCCTTCAGATAGACCTTCGCGATCCCGCGCAGTTCCAGCACCGTCTCACTCATAGCGCAGCGCCTCGACCGGGTTCATCCGCGCCGCGCGGCGGGCGGGAAAGATGGTGACGAGGAACGAGAGGATCAGCGACAACCCCATCGCGCGGCCGACATCCCAGGCCCGAAGCTCTGCCGGCAGCCGGTAGATGCCCCGGATCGACGGGTCCCAGGCGCCGCCACCGCTCAGCCAGTTGACGCCCGACATGATGGCGTCGATGTTCCAGGCGATCAGGCTGCCAAGCGCCACCCCGGCGATGGTGCCGGTGATGCCGGTGAAGGCACCGCAGAGGAAAAAGACGCGCAGGATCGACCCTTCCGTCAGGCCCATCGTGCGCAGGATGCCGATGTCGCGGCGCTTGTTCTTGACCAGCATGATGAGACCCGAGGTGATGTTGAGCGTGGCGATCAGCACCACCAGCGCAAGGATCAGGAACATCACGTCATCCTCGATCGACAGCGCGCGCAGGAAGGCGCCCGAACGGTCCTTCCAGGTCCAGACATAGCGCCCCTCCCCCGCTGCCTCTTGCAGCGCGGGGACCATCGCCTCGATCTCCTCCGGCCGTTCGACATAAACCTCGATCTGATCGGCTCCGCCCTCGCGGTTGAAGAAGGATTGCGCCTCGGCGAAGGGCATGTAGATGCGCGCACTGTCCACATCCGCCCGTCCCGCGGAGAAGATATAGACGACCTCATAGACATTGACGCGCGGGCTGACACCAAAGGCTGTCTTGACGCCGTTCGGCTGGATCAGCTTCAGCTTGTCGCCGATGCCAAGGCCCAGCGTCCGCGCCATCCCGGCCCCGACCGCGATCCCCTGATCAAAGCGGCCGATGTCGCCCAGTGGCTCCGGCGCGCCCTCGAATGTCGGCAGGTCGCGCAGCACCTTGCCCGCAACCCCATGCACCTCGGCCACCGCGGACTGGTTGCCGTAGGTCGCCATCGCATAGCCAAGGACACGCGGATTGGCGCGGGTCACGCCCGGCACGGCCAGCAATTGCCCGGTCAGAGCCTCGTAATCCGTGATCGCGGTTGAGCTAACGCCGTTTTCGTCCAGATAGGAATAGCTGCCGATCTCCGCATGGGCATAGGCGCCGATGACGGTATTGACGAATTCGGTCCGAAAGCCTGCCCGCACCGCCAGCGTCACGACAAGCGCCATGACCCCCAGCGTGATGCCGATCAGGCTGATCCAGGTCATCGTGCTGACCCCGCCCTCGGCGCGGCGCGCGCGCAGGTAGCGCCAGGCGATCATGAATTCGAAAGGCGCGAAAGGCGCGGGTCGGCTGGCCATCGGGGCTCCGGGTCATCAGGGCGCGCGCAAGGTGGCGAGGGCGGGGGGAAAGGTCAAGGGCAGAGAAGGCCGCTAATCCGGCGTGATCCTGAGAAGCTCCCCCTCCGGCGAATCCGTGACTGCAAGGATCGCGCCGTCGCGGTCGATGGCGATGTCGCGGAACCGGGCGGAGCCGGTGAAATACCGCGCCTCGCCGGTGACCCGTCCGTTCGCCAGCGTCAGCCGCACCAGCCCGCCGGGGTTGAGCGAGGCGGCAAGGATGTCGCCCTGCC
>DAIOXI010000070.1:0-550 GCA_036758045.1 Albidovulum sp. | reverse complement strand
CAGCATCGCGCCGTCGTAGAAGGCAAAGCCCCCCGGCGCGATCACCGGGTCCCAGAAATAGACCGGCTCTTCCATCCCGTCGCGATGGGCGATGCCCTCGCCGACCGGGCTGCCGTTGTAATTCTCGCCATAGCTGACGACGGGCCAGCCATAGTTCCCGCCCGGCGCGATGCGGTTCAGCTCATCCCCGCCGCGCGGCCCGTGTTCCAGCGTCCAGAGCGCTCCATCGGGGCCCAGTGCCGCGCCTTGCGGGTTGCGATGGCCCAGCGACCAGAGCTGCGCCGCAACCCCGCCCTGCCCCGCGAATGGATTGTCGGCGGGCACCGTCCCGTCGGCGCGCAGCCGGATCACCTTGCCGTAGCTTTTCGCCGGGTTCTGCGCGAACTGGCGTTCCCGCGGGGTGAAATGTTCTCCCGTAGTGATGAAGACATGACCACCGTTCGGTACGACGCGCGATCCGTAATGGGCGGCGGTGGGCGATGGCGGGTCCTGCACGAAGACCTCGGTCAACGCGGTCAACCGGATATCAGCCCCCAGCACCGCATGGGCC
>DAIOXI010000069.1:0-12572 GCA_036758045.1 Albidovulum sp. | reverse complement strand
CTTCCGCCACCCGCGTCCGGGCGAGCGGCTGGTAATCCATCCCCGCCACATCTTCCAGCCAGTCGCCCCCCGCGCCGCAGAGCGTGACCTGATGCCCCTGCCCGCGCAGATAGTCCGTCAGGTCGAGGATATGGCGCTGAATCCCGCCCGAACGGAAATTGGTGTTGATCTGGAGAATGCGCATCGAACCAACGGACTCCTCGGGCGAATGCCCGGTCGGGCCGCCTTGACTAGAATTTGCCTGCCCTTATAGACCGAATTGGGGCGCGATGAAGGGGAAGGCCGACATGATTGGCGCGCAAGTCTCCGGCCTGGTCCGGGCCGTTGCAACGAAACTGCTGCCCGAAGACCTGCGAAAGTGGATCCGCAAGCAGCAGCGGTTGTACAAGCTTCAGTCTGTTCCCGTCGGCACGGTCAATTTCGGCGGATTGCGCCGATTGACCCCGATCAGCCCCATATTCGGCATCGCCCGCGACCTGATTTCGGTCGAACGCTTCTATATCGAGGACTTCCTGAAGTCGCATGAGGCCGACATCAAGGGCCGTGTGCTTGAGATGGGCGAACCGCTTTACACCACCAAATTCGGTGGCGCGAAAGTCACGCAAAGCGATGTGATGAATTATGTCGAGGGCAATCCCAAGGCGACAATCGTCGCCGATCTGACGGATTGTCCGCATGTGCCGGACAACACCTTCGACTGTATCGTCATCACCCAGACGCTTCAGATGATCTTCGAGGTCGACAAGGCCATCGCCAACCTGCACCGCATCCTCAAGCCCGGCGGCGTCGTGCTGGCCACCTCGCACGGGATCACCAAGGTGGCACGGCGCGAAGGCGTCGATGACTGGGGCGAATACTGGCATTTCACCACGCAATCGAGCAAACGGCTGTTTGGCGACGTCTTCGGCCGCCCGAATATCGAGGTGATGTCCTACGGCAATATCCTCACCACCATCGCCTCGCTCCATGGCCTCTCGGCGAGTGAGCTTGATCCGGTCGAACTGGCCGAAAACGACCCGGATTATGAGCTTCTTGTGATGGTCCGCGCGGTCAAGTGCACCTAGGCATAGGCGGCAAATCCTGCTAGCCTCGCTTCCGCGATAATTGACGGATTCTCGCCAGACATAGCCGCTGCGGCGGATCGGAATGTTCGTCCGGGTTGAAGCGCCGCTTCCGCCCGGTCGTCTCCATTCGACTGGAAAAACCGGGTGTTTTTCCAGCCGGAGTGGTTTGGCGTGACCGTCCCGAACGGGGTGGATTGGTATGTGCGGCATTTTCGGCGTCGTAGAGTTCAAGGGCGGCACCATAGACAAATCATTGATCCGGCAAAGCGCCGAAACCCAGACCCATCGCGGGCCGGATTCGATCGGGGTCTTCACCGCCGATGGTGTCGGACTTGGCCACAATCGCCTGTCGCTCGTCGATCTGTCCGAACGCGCGAACCAACCCTTCCTGGACGAAACCGGCCGCTACGCGCTGGTCTTCAACGGCGAGATCTACAATTTCCGCGAGCTTCGGGCAGAGCTTGAGGGCGAAGGCCAGAGCTTCCGCACCACCTCGGACACCGAGGTGCTGCTGTATCTGCTGCTGTGCCAGGGGCCGGAGGTGGCGCTGCCGAAGCTGAACGGCATGTTCGCCTTCGCGCTGGTGGACCTGGAAACCCGGCAGGTCACGATGGCCCGCGACCGTTTCGGGATGAAGCCGCTGCATTACCATGCGCCCGCCGCCCGGCTGATCTTCGCCTCCGAAACCGCCGCCTTCGGCCCCTGGATGGAGATGCGCCCCCATGCCGGGACCGTCGCCGCCTATCTGATGAATTTCGGCGGCCCGACCCGCGGCGTGACCTTCTTTGACGGCATCTACCAGCTTGGACCGGGTGAGGTGATGACCGCCGCCCCCGGTCAGGCCGCCGACATCCGCCCCTTCTTCGCGCTCACCGATTTCATCGACGACGGCGAATATGACCGCCTTCTGGGCCGTTCGGAAACCGAGATTGTGGATGAGTTCGAGGCGCTTATGACCGACTCGATCCGTCTTCACGCCTTCGCCGATGCCCGCGTCGGCGCCTTTTGCTCAGGCGGCGTCGATTCCTCGCTGATCGTGGCGCTGGCCAGCCGCAGCAACAGCGCCATCGAGCTTTTCCACGCCAATGTCGTCGGAAGCTGGAGCGAGGTCGAGGCCGCCCGCGCCCTGGCCCGGCACCTGAAACTTGACCTCAACGCCGTGGACGTGGTCGAACAGGATTTCGTCACCTCCATCCCGCGCGTCATGCGCCATTACGGCTATCCGTTCACCTATCACCCCAATTGCGGGCCCCTGATGATGATCGCGGGGCTGGCGCGCGATACCGAGGTCAAGGGGCTCCTCTCGGGCGAAGGCTCGGACGAGATGTTCCTGGGCTACCCCTGGCTTGGCCGCAAGCGGATCACCGATGCCTGGGACCGGATACGCGACGGGCTGGCGGGCGCCGTCCGGCGTATCCCGGCGGTCGGCCCGATCCTTCTGCCCGAACAGCAGTTGAACGCGATGAAGGTGCGCAACATCCTGAACGGGCGCGAGATGCTGGACGACCTCAACAAGGTCTCCGCCGCGCTCAGCCACAGCCGCGCCGCCGCCCGCGATCCGCGGATGCGCTGGACGCTGGACTACATGCACCACCACCTGCGCACGCTCTTGCACCGCAACGACACGATGGGCATGGCCGCCAGTATCGAGGCGCGCTTTCCCTTCCTGGAAAACCGCATAGCGCATTTCGCCGTCAACCTGCCCGCGCGCCACAAGCTGAAATTCTCGCCCTTCACGCTGGAAAAGGCACATCCCTTCATCCGCGACAAATGGGTCGTGCGCGAGGTAGCGGACCGCTACATCCCCCGCGACCTCAGCCAGCGGATCAAGATCGGCTTCTGGACCACGGTGTTTCAGCGCCTGGACATCTCCGAACGCTATTTCGCCACCTCCGGCCTCGGCGACATGCTGTCGCTGTCGCGGCGGCAGTTTTCCGACCTCGTGGCCGAGGCGTCACCTGCCTTCCGCCTGAAACTCCTGCATCTCGACGTCTGGCAGCGCATCTGCGTGGAGCGGCAGGAAGAGGCGGCACCCGCCGCCCTTCTCTCCGATCACGTCCGTATCCTGACCGAAAGCGAGGCCCGCCGCACGCGCCGCGCCGGGGCGAAGAAAAAGGGCGGATCGGCCCAACTGCCCTCCGCCCCCGTCTGATCGCGTCTGAGGCCCCGCGCGGATCACTTGATCGCAAAGAACCCCTCGAAGCAGAGCGATTTCTGCACCGTCATGATATCGACGAAGCCCGCGCGCTTCATCATGTCGATATTGCCCTGGGTGGAGAAGGGCTCAAGTATGCCTTTCAGGCTGCGCGTCTTCATCACGATCTCTTCGCAATCGAACCCGTTGCGCAGTTTGAAATCGGCGTAAAGCTGGGTGATGATGTCCTGGAACCGCGCATCCGGCGCGCGGACCTTCTCGAACATCACGAAGGCCCCGCCCCAGTTCAGCGACTGGTAGATGCGGTCGATCAACTGCTGGCGGTCACGCGGCGGAATGAACTGGATCGTGTAATAGGACACGATCATGTCGGCGGGTTCGTAGTCGAAAAGCCGCGCGTCGTCATGCAGAAGCTGGATGTTCTTCACGTCGGCGCAGTGCTGCTTTGCCGTCTCCACCATCTCCGCCACCGGGTCGATGCCGATCCAGCGTGCGCCGGGCTTGTTCTTGTTGTGAACCGCGAGTTTCTTCAGCAATTCGCCGGTGGAGGTGCCGATCTCGTAACAGACACTGCTGTCGGAGACGAAGAAATCGCTGAGCTGGCAGACCATGTCATGCCCCTCGGCGTAAAGCGGCACCGATTGCTTGATATGTTCGACGAAGGTTTCCGAGGTCTTGCCCGCGAAACTCCAGCCTGCATTCTCGGCCTCGATATTATGTCCGACACCCATGTCTTGCTCCTTTGTCATCCTGTGCCGCCCGCGCGGCCAAAGTCCTTTTCGAAAGTCGCCGTTCAATTGGCCGGGCGCCGGTCAGCGCCCGAACTGATCCTCAAGCCGAATGATATCATCTTCCTCAAGATAGGTCCCGGTCTGCACCTCGATGATCTCAAGCGGGATGCGCCCCGGGTTGGCCAGCCGGTGAACGGCGCCGATCGGGATATAGACGCTTTCATTCTCGTGGCAGGTCCGGACCACCTCGTCGATGGTGACCTCCGCCGTGCCGCGCACCACGACCCAGTGTTCCGAACGGTGATGGTGCTTTTGCAGCGACAGCTTCGCCCCCGGCGTCACCACGATCCGCTTGACCCGAAAGCGTTCGCCAAGGTCCATCGTCTGATACCAGCCCCAGGGCCGGTGATTGCGGATATGTTCGACCGCCTCGACCCGCGCCGCGCCCTTCAGCGCGCCGACAAGGCCCTTGACCTCCTGCGCATGGTCGCGCCGCGTCACGAGGATCGCGTCGGGCGTCTCCACGATGGCCAGCCCCTCGACGCCCACGGCGGCGACAAGGCGGCCCTCGGAATGGATCAGGTTGTCCTTCGCCTCATAGGCGACCCCGTCGCCCCGGATCGCATTGCCGCCGGGGTCCTTGGGCGATTCCGCACAGACCGAGTACCAGTCGCCGACATCCGACCAGTGAAAGCGCCCCGGCGCCACGCGCGCCTCGGTCGTGCCCTCCATGAAGCCGTGATCGAAGGAGATGGCGCGGATATCGCCGAAGCGCGGCCCCGGCACCTGCATGCCCAGATCGGTCTTCATCGCCGCCACCGCGTCGCGGACCGCCGCGACCGTCTCCGGCTCTGCCGCCTCGACCGCGTTCAGGAGCCATCCGGCGCGGAAACAGAACATCCCGGCGTTCCACAGGCAGCCTTCGGCCAGAAGCGCCGCCGCCCGCGACGCATCCGGCTTTTCCACGAAACGCTCGACCTTCGAGGTGCCGTCCTTCGCCCCGGCCCCCGGCTTGATATAGCCATAGCCGGTCGCGGGACCGTTCGGCACCACGCCGATGACCGCGATTCCCGACCGGCGCACCGATCCGGCCGCCGTGCGAACCGCTTCGTGAAATGCGTCCACATCGGTGATCAGGTGGTCCGAGGGCATGACGGCAACCAGCGTGTCGGGATCGTCCTGCGCGGCGATCCCGGCGGCCAGCAGCACCGCCGCCAGCGTATCGCGCCGCTCCGGCTCGATCACCACGCGGGCGTTCGGGGCCACGGCGGCGGTCTGGTCGCGGATGGTGAACCGGACCGGGTGGGCGCCGATCACGATCGGGTTGGCGAAACCCTCCGCCAGCACCCGGCGCAGGGTCGATTGCAGCATCGTCTCATCGCCCACGATCGGCAAGAGCTGCTTGGCCATGCCTTCGCGTGACACCGGCCAAAGCCGCGTGCCCGTCCCGCCGCACAGGATCACGGGAAGTATCGTATCCGTCATTCGCATCACTCCGATTTCCGGGTCCTTGGCCCCGCTGCTCGTGGGGTAGATTACATTCAGGTCAACCGTTTACCATGTTCCAGCCCTACCGGGACGGCGCAGGCCAATCTATCCCGGTTTCCCGCAATAGGCGAGATTTCCCCATAAGCCCCGGAGATTCCGGCACGTTTCGGCAACAATCGTGGGGCAGATTTTCGTTTCCGCCCGCCGCGCCGCCAATCCGGCCGCCGGGATCCGCCGGTTCGGGCCAGGATGCTTGTCACCGCCGCCAAAATCGCCCATTCGTTCCATCGCCTGTTGCGCGGCAGCCCGACGCCGTGCCGCGGGGGACATGCCTTGTCGGTGTTTTCGGCGATGAGCTTGTCGGAATTATGACCCTGAGACCGGAAAGGCCCCGTCCCCATGGCACCAAAATTCGGAACCAGCGGCCTGCGCGGTCTGGTGCGCGAACTGACCGATCCGCTTTGCGCGGGCTATGTCCGCGCTTTCCTGCAAGCCGTCCCGCATGGCGGGCGGCTGATGATCGGGCGCGACCTGCGGCCATCCTCCGCGCGCATTGCCGCCACCGTGGCCGATAGCGCGGCCTCGCTTGGCCTGACGGTTTTCGATTGTGGCGAGGTGCCGACGCCCGCGCTGGCGCTGGCCGCGATGGCGGCGGGGGCGCCTTCGGTCATGGTCACCGGCAGCCATATCCCCGCCGACCGCAACGGGCTGAAATTCTATACCGCGACGGGAGAGATCACGAAGGCCGATGAGGCCGCGATCCTCGCCGGGTTTCACGAGACCCCGCCCGGCGCGACCGCCCGGCCCGAAGATGCCAGCACCGCCCGCGCGGCCTATGCGGCGCGCTATGCCGGCGCCTATGGCACCGCGCTGTCGGGGCTTTCGGTCGGCGTCTATCAGCACAGTTCTGTCGCCCGCGATCTGCTGGTCGAGGTGCTGGAGGCCCTGGGCGCAACGGTCACGCCCCTTGGCAGGTCCGACCAGTTCATCCCCGTGGATACCGAGGCGGTGGGCGCCGGAACGCGCAAGATGCTGGCCGATTGGGCGAAAGGGGGCGGCTATGACGCCATCGTCTCCACCGATGGCGATGCCGACCGCCCGCTTGTCGCCGACGCAACCGGCCGCGTGATCCCCGGCGACGTCATCGGCACGCTGAGCGCCCTGGCGCTGGGCGCGGATGCCGTCGTCACGCCTGTCTCCTCCAACACCATGATCGAGGCCACGGGCGCCTTTGCCGCGACCCTGCGCACCCGGATCGGCTCTCCCTTCGTCATCGCGGGGATGGAGGCGCAGCCGGATGGCGCGAAGACGGTGGGCTTCGAGGCCAATGGCGGCTTCCTTCTGGGCTTCGCCGCCCATGGCCCCGCCGGTCCCCTGCCGCCCCTGATGACCCGCGACGCCTTCCTGCCCATCATCGCCACGCTGGCCGAGGTCGCGCGGCAGGGCAAGTCGCTCGCCGAGCTCGTCGCCGCCCTCCCCGCCCGCCACACGGCCTCCGACCGGCTTGAGGAAGTGCCGACCGACTGGTCGCTTGCCTTCGTCGCGGGGCTTTACGACGATGCCACCCGCCGCGCGGCCTTCTTCGGCGCGACCGAAACCGCCATCGACCGCACCGATGGCTTGCGCATCGGCTTCGCGGACGGCACCATCGTCCACCTGCGCCCCTCCGGCAACGCGCCGGAACTGCGCTGCTATGCCGAGGCCGGGGATGCCGCCACCGCCACCGCGCTGGTGGCCGACACCCTCGCCCGCATCGCCGCCCTTCGCGCCTGACCGGGAGACCGACCATGAACCGCCTCGACACCGTCCTGACCGCCATCGACGCCGCCAACGCCGCCGACCCGGACCACAGCGAAGGCGCGCCCGCCGCCCTGCTTTACGGCCAGCGGATGACCGAGGAACTCGCGCGTCTGCATCCAGACGCGCCGGAGATTCTGAAGATCGCCGCGCGGGGCCAGCATATCGAACGCTGGACCTCCCCCCGCAGCGCCTATCCCGAGGGGCGCGAAGGCTACCTGAGCTGGCGCCGCGACCTCGGCGCCTTTCATCCCCGGCGCGTGGGGGAGATCATGGCGGCCGCCGGATACGATGCCGACAGCGTCGATCAGGTCGGCCGCATGATCCGCAAGGAAGGGATAAAGCGCGACGATCTGGTGCAGGCGCTTGAGGATGTGATCTGCTTCACCTTCCTGCGCTGGTACTTCACCCCCTTCGCGACCGACCGCGACCCGGCCGAGCTTGAGCGCATCGTCACCAAGACCGCGCGCAAGATGTCGGCCGAGGCCCGCGCCCGCGCGCTGAGCGAATTCGACCTGCCCGATCCCTTCGCCGCCGCCTTC
Organism: Albidovulum sp.; assembly: GCA_036758045.1. Taxonomy (GTDB): domain Bacteria; phylum Pseudomonadota; class Alphaproteobacteria; order Rhodobacterales; family Rhodobacteraceae; genus Albidovulum. The sequence continues at coordinate 4,795 of DAIOXI010000069.1, read as the reverse complement.
CGCGCCTGAGTCTGCAACCATCCCGCTTGCCGCAACTGCAAGATGCCCGCCGCCCCGTTTCGGCATGGGCATTGGTGCCTGGTCCCGTCCCAGGAATGTTGCCGGAATGACTCTAATCACAGGGTTCTGATGCCCGAATCTTGAGCGGTTTGAAAACTGCCCTCAGAATCCCTTGACGGTGACCGGCTCCGGCCATATCTGCGCCGCGCCAAAGCCACCGTGCTGAGTGAGCATGGCCTGAGGACAGGCGCGTAATTGCGGCCCCGAGGGGTCGCGGGGAAGGAACGGAACGATGGAAACGCCGAAGCAGATGGGTTCGGACGAGATGCCCGCGCGTGAGGGTGTCACGGCACAGCGCCAGCAGGGCGACAGCCAGGTCACGCCACGGCGCGAGGGCAAGAAACCCTCCGATCAGATGCAGGCCATGCAGATCACCGACTGGGCCTCGATCTAGACCTTTTCGACCGGCCAGACAGGCTTTAGCATCGGCGTCCCGCAACAGGATGCCGCCATGCCCCGCCCGGTCTCTGACATCCCCAATCTCGGCCCCGCCTCCGAGGACGGTTTCGCGCGGGCCGGCATCCGTTCGGCCGAAGAGCTCATCGCGCTTGGGCCGGACGAGGCCTATCTGCGCCTGATGCGCGCAGGCACGAAACCGCATTTCATCGGCTATTACGCCCTTGTCATGGGCTTGCAGGGCCGCCCCTGGAACGATTGCCGGGGTGCGGAAAAGCAGGCTTTGCGCAAACGCTTCGACGCGCTGAAAGCCAGCCTTGGCGGCAACGACAAGGGCCGCCTCCGGCTGGAAGCGGCCCTTGATGAAATCGGGGTTGGCATGCGCCGGTAGGCGGGATCAGCCGACCAGTTCGAGGCCCGAGAAGAAATAGGCGATCTCGACCGCGGCGGTTTCCGGCGCGTCGGAGCCGTGGACGGAGTTTTCGCCGACCGACAGCGCGAATTCCTTGCGGATCGTGCCTTCGTCGGCATTGGCCGGGTTGGTCGCGCCCATCACTTCGCGGTTCTTGGCGATGGCGTTCTCGCCCTCCAGCACCTGCACCACGACCGGCTCGGAGGCCATGAATTCGCACAGCTCGCCGTAGAAGGGGCGTTCCTTGTGGACCTCATAGAACTTGCCGGCCTGCTCGATGGACAGCTTGATGCGCTTTTGCGCGACGATGCGCAGGCCCGCTTCCTCGAACTTGGCATTGATCTTGCCGGTCAGGTTGCGGCGGGTCGCGTCGGGTTTGATGATGGAAAGCGTGCGTTCGATCGCCATGTCTTCTTGCCTTTTCTCAGGGGCCGGAGCACCCGGCCGAATTCGATTGCGCGCCTGCTAGCATGGCGGCGCCGGATTGAAAAGACGGCACGGGCGGAGAGGACGGAGCGGGGCGCTGCCCCGCACCCCGAGGTATTTTGGGCAAGATGAAGTCGCAGGCGCGGGGCCGCTTTCGCAAGCGGGCGCGGTCTGCTAAGGCGCGTGCCATGCTACGGATCTGTGACATCACCTATTCGGTCGAGGGGCGCCCCCTTTTCGAGGGCGCCTCGGCCACCATTCCCACCGGCCACAAGGTCGGTCTTGTGGGCGCGAACGGCGCGGGCAAGACGACGCTGTTCCGGCTGATCCGGGGCGAGCTGGCGCTTGAGGGGGGCGCGATCACGCTGCCCAGCCGCGCGAAGATCGGCGGCGTGGCGCAGGAGGTGCCGTCATCCTCCGTCTCGCTGCTCGACACGGTTCTGGCCGCCGATGAGGAGCGTGCGGCGCTGATGGCTGAGGCCGATCACGCGACCGATCCCCACCGGATCGCCGAGATCCAGCACCGGCTGGCCGATATCGACGCCTGGTCGGCCGAGGCGCGGGCCTCGTCGATCCTCAAGGGGCTGGGCTTCGATCTTGAGGATCAGCTGCGCCCCTGTTCGGATTTCTCCGGCGGCTGGCGGATGCGGGTGGCGCTGGCGGGGGTGCTGTTTGCGCAGCCCGACCTGCTGCTGCTCGACGAGCCCCCCAACTATCTCGATCTCGAAGGGGCGCTGTGGCTGGAAAGCTATCTGGCGAAATACCCCCATACGGTCATCATCATCAGCCACGATCGCGGCCTTCTGAACCGCGCCGTGGGCGGTATCCTGCATCTGGAGAACCGCAAGCTGACCTATTGGACCGGGCCTTACGACCAGTTCGCGCGCCAGCGTGCCGAACAGCGCGCCGTGCAGGCGGCGGAGGCCAAGAAGCAGGCGGCGCGGCGGGCGCATCTGCAAAGCTTCGTCGATCGCTTCAAGGCCAAGGCATCGAAGGCCGTGCAGGCGCAAAGCCGGGTGAAGATGCTGGAGAAGATGACGCCGATCCTGGCGCCCGAAGAGGCGAAGAAGGTCGTCTTCACCTTCCCGGAACCGGAGCAGCTCTCGCCACCGATCATCACCATGGAGGGCGCCTCGGTCGGCTATGACGGCCCGCCGATCCTGCGGCGGCTTTCCCTGCGCATCGACCAGGACGACCGGATCGCGCTTCTGGGCCGCAATGGCGAGGGGAAATCGACGCTCTCGAAGCTTCTGGCGGGCAGGCTTCCGGCGGCGGGAGGGGAGATCACGCGCTCCTCGAAGCTGCGCATCGGCTATTTCGCCCAGCATCAGGTCGATGAGCTGCATACGGACGAGACGCCCCTTCAGCACATCCTGCGCATGCGCCCGAACGAGGGCCAGCCGAAGCTGCGCGCGCGGCTGGCGGGGTTCGGGCTGGGCGCCGATCAGGCCGACACCGTCGTCGCGCGTCTGTCGGGCGGGCAGAAGGCGCGGCTGTCGCTGTTGCTGGCCACGCTCGATGCGCCGCATCTCTTGATCCTTGACGAGCCGACCAACCACCTCGACATCGAAAGCCGCGAGGCGCTGGTGGAGGCGCTGACGGAATATTCCGGGGCGGTGATCCTTGTCAGCCACGACATGCACCTTCTGGCGCCCTATCAGGGCGATCTTGAAAGCTACCGGAAGGAATTGCTGGCGGGCGACGAGGCTGAAAAGCAGGCCAAGCCGAAGGCCAAGCCGAAGCCCAAGGCCGAACGCCCCTCGCGCGACGCCATCCTGGCCCTGCGCGCCGAGGTCCGCAAATGTGAGGAGCGGCTGGCGAAGCTGAACGAGATGCGCGACAAGCTGGCCGTGAAACTCGCCCGGCCCGAGCTTTACGACAGCCCCGGCGAGGCGGTCGTCTGGCAGAAGAAATACGCCGAGGTGATGGAAGGTCTGGACCGGGCCGAGGACCTTTGGATCAGGGCGGCGGAAAAGCTTGAGGCGGCAGAGGCTTGAGGCGTGGAGCTACAGTTCTACATCACCTCTTTCGCGACCCTTTTCGTGGTCATCGACCCGCCGGGGCTGGTGCCCTTGTTCATCGCGCTGACGCAGGGGATGGACGATGCGCATCGCCGCCGTCTTGCGCTGCGCGCCTGTGTGATCGGCGGCATCCTCCTGACGCTGTTCGGGCTTTTCGGGGAACAGCTTCTGGGCTTCATCGGCATCACCATGCCCGCCTTCCGTATTGCGGGCGGCATCCTTCTGTTCCTGACCGCGCTCGACATGCTGTTCGAACGCCGGACCCAGCGGCGCGAGGGGCAGCATGCCGATCCGAACCATGATCCTTCCGTCTTTCCCCTCGCCACGCCGCTGATCGCCGGGCCGGGCGCCATCGCGACGATGATCCTGCTGATGGGCCAGACCGGCGGCGACTGGCGCGGCGCTCTGTCGGTGCTGGGGCTTCTGGCCGGAATGCTGGTCGTGACCTTCTTCTTCCTCCTCGCTTCGCCGCCGATCGAGCGGCTTCTGGGGCGCACCGGGACGGTGGTCATCACGCGGCTTCTGGGGATGCTGCTGGCGGCGCTGTCGGTGCAGTTCGTGATCGACGGCGTCAAGGGGACGGGGCTGATCTGATGGACAGCGGCGACCTGCCCCGTTTCGCCTATCTCGTCCTTCTTCTGATCGCGGTCGGCGGTTATGTCCTTGTCGAAAGCCGCAAGAACCTGGGCCGCACGCTGCATCAGGCGGCGATCTGGGGGGTGATCTTCCTCGGCGCCGTGGCCATTGCCGGGCTCTGGCCCGCGATCCAGCGCGCCACGGGGCGGGCAGAGCCGATGATGACCGCCGCCGGGATCGAGGTTCCGGTGGCCCCGGACGGGCATTTCTACGTCACCGCGCTGGTCAACGGGGCGAAGGTGCGCTTTGTCGTCGATACCGGTGCCTCGACCATCGTCCTGACGCAGAGTGACGCCCAGCGCGCGGGGTTCGACACCGCCGCGCTGGTCTTTCTCGGCTCCGCCCAAACGGCGAATGGCACCGTCAGCATCGCGCCGGTCAAGATCGACAGCTTCGATCTGGCCGGACAGGTGGACCGCAACGTCGCGGCCGCGATCAACGGCGGCAGGCTGGACACCTCGCTTCTGGGTATGAGCTATCTGAGCGGCTATCAGGTGACGCTCAGCCGCGACCTTCTGATCCTGAAGCGATAGCCGGCACCCGTCCGATCATATAGCTGCCATTGCTGTAGACCGGCGTCACGCAATCCCCCGCCTGCCCCCAGCCGTCCTTCAGCCGGAGCACCGCGTAATCCGCGCCAAGGGTCGCGTTCGCCGCGCAATTGCCACGGAAGAAATCCAGCCGCGCCCGGATCAGCCCGTACCAGCGCACAAGGTCGGCCTTCGCCGTCGGGATATACTTGAAGTTCACGATGACCCCCCGCCCGCTGAGCCGTTCGAGGCCGCCGGGAAACGGATCGCCCTCCATGATCGTGCCGCGCCCGACGGGTTCCACAAGGATCGCG
>DAIOXI010000068.1:7038-12615 GCA_036758045.1 Albidovulum sp. | reverse complement strand
CCCGGTCCTTTCTGACGCCGCTGACGGCTTTCTTTCGGGTTTGCGGGGACGGGTGTGCATTGGCGGCCTCGTGCGTGCCGTACGATTAGCGGGAAGCCGGGGACGGAGCCGCTGATCCGCGTCATGGCGGAATGCGAGGATGAGGGGCCTCGGCCCGCGTCGGGGCGGATATCGTCAGCGCGGCGCAGGCGGCCGTCTAACGGTCACTTGCTCCACCGGATCGCCTTCGGAACGTCCTGAAGCACCAGGTTTCCCTTGACGCTCATGATCAGCTGTCCGGTGCCGTCGGCCCAGGTCTGAAGATCGGCGACGGTGCCGGCAGGGATATCCGGCAGGATGGCGATGGCCTTTCGTCCGTCAGGCAGGACGCAGAAGAAGGTCGCGCCCGTTGTGTCGCCCTTGATCGAGACCTGAATCTCGTTCCGCTTCTTGCGGACCTTCACCTTTCCGGCACCCCCCGAGGCGCCGCATTCGGTTCCTTCGGGAAACCGCGCGAAATCAACCTGCTTGATCTGCGCCAGGGCGGGCAGGGCAAAGAGGGAAAGGGAAAAGCCGAGGACGAACTTGCCAACCATCATGGACCTCATGAAAACGACTGCGCGAGGCGTCGCATGGCTTCCGGTCGGCGTCAATAGGCTGTCGGGGCGGCCTGCGCGGCCGCCCCGGTGAACGTCTGGGCGCGCGGGATCAGTTCCGCGACTTGTCCACCATCTTGCCCTTGGAAATCCACGGCATCATGGCGCGCAGCTTTTCGCCCACCTGCTCGATCTGGTGTTCGTCGTTCAGGCGCCGCGTGGCCTTGAAGAACGGCTGGCCGACCGCGTTTTCCTGCATGAAGTCGCGCACGAACTTGCCGGTCTGGATGTCGGTCAGCACCGCCTTCATCCGCGCCTTCGTCTCCTCGTAGGGCAGGATGCGCGGGCCCGAGACATATTCGCCATATTCGGCGGTGTTCGAGATCGAGTAGTTCATGTTGGCGATGCCGCCCTCGTAGATCAGGTCCACGATCAGCTTCACCTCGTGCAGGCACTCGAAATAGGCCATCTCGGGTTCGTAGCCGGCTTCCACAAGGGTCTCGAAGCCCATGCGGATCAGCTCGACGAGGCCGCCGCAGAGCACCGCCTGCTCACCGAAGAGGTCGGTCTCGCATTCCTCGCGGAAGTTGGTCTCGATGATCCCGGACCGCCCGCCGCCGATGGCGGAACAGTAGGACAGGCCGAGTTCCATCGCCTTGCCGCTTGCGTCCTGATGCACCGCGACAAGGCAGGGCACGCCGCCGCCCTTGACATATTCGCCGCGCACGGTGTGGCCGGGGCCTTTCGGCGCCATCATGATGACATCGACGCCGGGCTTCGGCTCGATCAGGCCGAAATGCACGTTGAGACCGTGGGCGAAGGCGATCGCCGCGCCTTCGCGCAGGTTGTCGTGGACGTATTTCTTGTAGGTGGCGGCCTGAAGCTCATCCGGCATGGTGAACATGATGAGGTCGCACCAGGCGGCCGCCTCGGCGATGCCCATGACCTTGAGGCCCTCCTTCTCGCACTTGGCCGCCGAGGGCGAACCCTCGCGGAGCGCGATGACGACGTTCTTGGCGCCCGAATCACGCAGGTTCAGCGCATGGGCGTGGCCCTGGCTGCCATAGCCGAGGATGGCGACCTTCTTGTCCTTGATGAGGTTGATATCGCAATCGCGATCGTAATAGACGCGCATCGGGCGCTCCTTTGCTTGTTGCTGGGGGCAGGATAGGGCGCTGGCGATAAATTCCCGTTCAAAATTTGACAGCTATTAGGGTTTCTGGGAAAGATCATGTGCCATGAGCACATAACACGAAATTTTCATGCAGATCGACGATACCGACCGCCGCATCCTGCGCCAGCTTGTCGCCGAACCGGGGCTGGCGACGGCGGACCTCGCCCAACGCGCGGGCGTCACCGCCGCGACCTGCTGGCGGCGGCTGGAAAAGCTGACGCAGGCGGGCATCCTGAAGGGGCAGCACGCCGTGATCGACTGGCGCAGGCTGGGCTGGGCGGTGGAGGTCTCCTTGCGCTTCACGCTCGACAAGACCAACCCGCGCGCCTTCGACGAATTCCTCGCCGCCGCCCGCGAGGTGCCGGAGGTGATCGAGATCCAGACCTTCCTCGGCCGCGTCGATATCCGCCTGAACGTCATCGCCCGCGACATGGGTCATTATCAGGAGATCTACCGCGACCGCATCCTGACGCTGCCCCATATCGCCGATATCGAAAGCCTGATGCTCGTCTCCACGATCAAGCAGTCGGGGAGCTTGCCGCTATGATCGCGCTGGACGATACCGACCGCGCCATCCTGCGCGCCCTTGTCACCGACGCCACCCAGAGCGCGGGCGCGGTGGGCCGGGCGCTCGGGCTCTCACAACCCGCCGCCTGGCGGCGCATCAAGCGGCTGGAGCAGGCGGGCATCCTGTCCGGCCGCCGGATCGACCTCGACGCCGACCGGCTCGGCTTCGGCGTCACCGTCTTTCTCGGCGTGAAACTCGCCACCAAGGGCCGCGTCAGCCTTGAGGATTTCGAACGCGCCGCCACCGCCATCCCCGAGGTGCAGGTGGTCCAGCACGTCCTTGGCCTTTACGACTACCGCCTCCGCGTCGCGGCCCGCGACCTTGCCGATTTCGAACGGGTCCTGCGCCGCCGGATCATGACCCTGCCGGGGGTCGGCAATGTCGAGGCCAATGTGCTGATGTCCGAGGAACGCCGCCCCGGCCCTCTGGGCTGATCTTCTTCTGTTACGAAATACTCCCGGGGGCGCGGGGGCAGGCAGCCCCCGCTGCCGCGGTTCCGCTTTACCTCCGGGCGGGTGCTGGGCTACTGCGGTCCGGTAACCGGAGGACCAAACCATGCCCGCACTGCTCCCCCATGTCGATCCCGACGGGCTCGAGGAATTCTCGGTCGTCTTCACCGACCGCTCGCTCAACCACATGAGCAAGGCGTTCCAGCAGGTGATGCGCGACATCTCCGCCATGCTGACAGAGGTCTACAACGCCGATGGCGTGGCCCTCGTCCCCGGCGGCGGCACCTTCGCGATGGAGGCGGTGGCGCGGCAGTTCGGCGGCGGGGCGACGGCGGTCATCGTGCGCAACGGCTGGTTCTCCTACCGCTGGACGCAGATCTTCGAGGCGGGCGGTTTCGCGGGGGAAACCGTGGCCGAGCTTGCCCGCCGCACCGGCAACGCGCCCGATGCCGCCTTTGCCCCCGCCCCGATCGAGGAGGTCGCGGCCAAGATCGCCGCGGTGAAGCCCGATCTGGTCTTCGCCCCCCATGTCGAAACCGCGAGCGGCATGATCCTGCCCGACGATTACCTCAAGGCGCTGGCCAGGGCCGCCCATGATGCGGGCGCGCTGTTCGTGCTGGACTGCATCGCCTCCGGTTGCGTCTGGGTGGACATGAAGGACGTGGGCGTCGATGTCCTGATCTCCGCCCCGCAAAAGGGCTGGTCTGCCTCGCCCTCGGCGGGTCTCGTGATGTTCTCTGAGGCGGCGCTGGAACGGATGGAGGGGACGGTCTCCAACAGTTTCGCCATGGACCTGAAGAAATGGCGCGCGATCATGGCGGCCTATGAGGGCGGCGGCCACGCCTATCACGCGACCATGCCGACGGACGCACTGAAAGCCTTCCGCGACACGATGGTTGAGACGAGGGGTTACGGCTTCGAACGCCTGCGTGAGGCGCAGTGGAAGCTTGGCAATGCGGTGCGGGCGGAACTGGCCGGGCGCGGCATCCGCTCTGTCGCCGCCGAAGGCTTTGGCGCGCCGGGTGTCGTTGTCAGCTTCACCGACGATCCCGACATCCAGACCGGCAAGAGGTTCGCGGCGCGGGGCGTGCAGATCGCCGCCGGTGTGCCGTTGCAGGTGGGCGAGGGCGAGGGTTATCGCAGCTTCCGCCTTGGGCTTTTCGGTCTCGACAAGCTTTATGACGTCGATGGCACCGTCGCGCGGATCAGCCGCGCGCTGGACGCCGCGCTGGCGTAGGATGGGCAATATTGCCCATCCTAGCGGCCAAGACCCAAGCCCGCTTTCATCAGCGTCGCGCGGATCGGCTTGAACGAATAAAGCGCGTTCAGGGCGCTGGCGCGGAGGTCGCGCAGGGGTTGCGCCGACAGCATCGAGGTCCGGTTCAGAAGGTCGATGCCCGTCACCCGCGCCTTCACCTCGGGCCAGCGGCGGTGGTGATAGGCGCCCAGCATCGCGCGGTCGCCCAGCCGGTCGGGCGCGGCCTTGGCCAGATCAAGCAGGCAGGCCAGATCGGCCAGCGACATGTTCAGCCCCTGCGCACCTATGGGCGGGACGACATGCGCGGCCTCGGCCAGAAGCGCGGTCCGCTCGCCATCGAAACGCTCTGCGATCTGGGCGATCATCGGCCAGACCGACCGCCGCGTGACCAGGGTCAGCGGCCCGTAGAGCCCGGCGGAGCGGGTGAACATCTCCGCCTCGAAGGCCGCGACCGGCAGCTCGGCCAGACGCAGCGCTTCCGGCCCCCGCTCCATCCAGACGATCGCCGAACAGGGCCTGCCGTCGCGGTCAGGGAGCGGCACGAAGGTGAAGGGGCCACCCGTGCGGTGGATCTCGGTCGAGACATTGTCATGCGGGATCGGGTGGGTGACGGCGAAGGCCAGCGCCTTCTGCCCGTAGCGCAGCGTCTTCACCCCGATCCCCAGCGCCTCGCGCACCGGGCTCAAGCGCCCGTCCGCCGCGATCAGCAGCCGCGCGGCGATCTGGGTGCCGTCCGACAGCGTCACCCGCGCCTCGCTTTCCCGCGTCAGCACCGTGCCGGTCGCGGTACCGGGGCGGAAGGAGACGTTGGGAAGTTCGGCCAGCCGCGCCACCGTCTCGCGCCGCAAGAGCCAGTTGGGGACGTTCCAGCCGAAAGGCTCATCCCCGATCTCGGAGGCGTCGAAATCCTTCACCACGCGCGGCTCCGCCACCTCGCCCCCGGCATCGACGATCCGCATGATGCGCAAGGCGGCGGCGTGGGGTTCCAGCCGCGACCAGAGGCCCGCGCCCTCCAGAACGCGGCGCGACGGGTGCAGGAAGGCGGTGGTGCGCATGTCCGCGCCCTCGGCCCCGGCCTCGGTCACCGGGGGGGCGGGATCGACGCAGATCACCGAAAACCCGGCGGTGCCGAAGGCAGCAGCGGCCATCAGCCCGGCGACGCCGCCGCCGGAGATCAGAATATCGGTACGCTCCGCCATCACCCGCTCCGTCTGGTTCGGGGCGGAGATTAGCGGTCTTCGCGCCCGCCGTCCAAGCGGCAAGCTGTCCTATTTGCCGATGGTGATGAGGAACAGCAGAAGAAACACCACCGGCACGGATGCGATGGCGGTCAGGCCAAGCGCGACAAGGCCCCAGGTCTTCATCGCGAGCACCAGAAGGGTCAGCAGGATCACGATAAGATAAAGGATGTTGTCGCGGCTGCCATGGACGACGTCCTTCGCGATCCAGCCGAAAAGCGGGATGCGGTAATACCAGGGCAGGCTGCCGGGGCCGGTGTTCGTGGACATTGGGGATTCTCCTGTTCGCTGCAGCAGATGTAGGGGCGGGCATCC
>DAIOXI010000068.1:2190-7028 GCA_036758045.1 Albidovulum sp. | reverse complement strand
AGACCACGGGGCTAATTGCCGCGCCTCTGCGCGGCTGGCGGCGCAGTAAGGCGGTCAGGTCGTCGGTATGGTGGTCGATATGGGGCGCGGGGGCGGGCGCCGGGGCGACATGGACGGTGCGCATCCCCATTGCATGGGGCGCGGCAAGGTTGCGGCTGTCATCCTCGAACATCGCCGCCGCTTCCGGGGCCAGCCCGTCGCGCGCGAAGACGGTCTCGAAGGCCGCGCGGGCGGGCTTGGGCCGAAAGCCTGCGTGCTCCACGCCATAGACCGCGTCGAACGCGCCCCTGAGCCCGCGCGCGGCCAGCACCTTTTCGGCATAGGGGGCAGAGCCGTTGGTATAGACGATCCGCCGCCCCGGCAGGCCCGCGATGGCGTCGCAAAGCGCCGGGTCAGGCACCAGCGCGTCGAAGGAAATGTCGTGGACGTCGATCAGATAGGGATGCGGGTCGAGGTCATGTTCGTGCATCAACCCCGCCAGCGTGGTGCCGTAAAGCCGCCAGTAATCCGCGCGCAGCCGGTCGGCCTTGTCCCGTGGCACGTTCAGCGCCGCCATGACATAGGCCGTCATGCGCTTTTCGATCTGGTCGAAAAGCCGGGCGGAGGGCGGGTAAAGCGTGTTGTCGAGGTCGAAGACCCAGGTCTTCACATGGCCGAAGCCGGGTGTGTCGGGCGCGCGCGTCATGGCCGGGACAGTAGGCCGCAGGCCCGCGCGGTGCAACGGCCGCTTGCCTTGGGGGGCGCTGCGCGACTAGGGTCGCGCCGGACCATGGAAAGGGTGCGGATGCAGAAGGACGCCTATACGCTGATACTTGAGGCGATCGACGGCGGGGTCTACCGCCCCGGCGACCGTCTGGTGGAGGCCGAGCTTGCCGAGCGGTTCGGCGTGTCGCGCACCCCCGTGCGCGAGGCCTTGCAGCGGCTTGAGACGCAGTCGATGCTGGCGCGTGACGGGCGCTCGCTGATCGTCGCCTCGCTTGACCACAACCAGCTGGCGGAGCTTTACGTCGTGCGCGCAGAGCTTGAGGCGCTGGCGGCGCGGCTGGCGGCGAAACATGCGACGGCGGAGGAGGTCAAGGTCCTGTCGGACATGGTGGCGGCCGACCGGGCGCATCTGGACGACCCCGCAGCACTCAGCCGTGCCAACCGTCGCTTTCACAAGCAGATCCACCTGGCCTCGCACAACCGTTTCCTGGTGCAGCAGCTCGACCTCGTCCACCGCTCCATGGCCTTGCTGGCGACCACATCGCTCGCGGCCGAGGGGCGGGGGGAGACAGCGCTGGCCGAACATGCGGCGATTGTCGAGGCGATCGCCGCCGGGGATGAGGCGCGCGCGCAGGAAGCGCTTCGCGCCCATATCTCAAAAGCCTTCGAAACTCGTCTGAAACTCGATGCCGGGGCGGTTTGACGCCTTGGCGATGGTCGATCCGGGGACGTAAGGCGCGCGCTCCGGCTTGCGGACCAGTTTGAGGCCGGCGCCGGCCGGGGGGGCGGATCGGGCATGGCATCCGCGGGCATGGCGGAAAAGCGGAACCGCGCGGCGGGCGCCCGGCGCAGCCCGTGCAGCGACAGGACCGGCGCCGGCGCCTCGGGCGGCAGCCAGACCGGATCGGTCAGAAGCAGGATCGAGGGCGCCAGGTCCGGCTCTTCCGCCTGCGCCACGAGGCCATGGCGGGTCTTGTCCCAGTAGAACGGCGCGCCGACCCATTCCCACAGCGCCTTGTAGGACGACAGCGACGCCAGCGGCCCGTATAGGTGCATCAACGGCAGCCAGGGGATCAGGTGCCGGTGGCGTTTGCCGCGCAGCGCCCAGAGCCCGATGGTCAGGTCCACCGCCTCGGAGGTCACGAACAGCATCCCCACCGCCGCCATCAGCCCGGTCGGGATCAGCCCCGCCAGCGGATGCGGCAGGCCGAAGGCGAGCAGCCAGTAGGACAGCAGCACCGGCGCCAGAATCGCCTGCGTCAGCGAGCCGAGGAACAGCACCTGCACACCCCAGAACCGTATCGGCCCCAGATCGCGCCACAGCTTTGCGGGGTCGCGCATATGGCTGGCCCAGGTGACGGCATAGCCCTTTTGCCAGCGCGAGCGTTGCTTCAGCCAGGACAGGACCCGCGCGTTCGGTTCTTCCCGCGTGACGGTCGGGATCAGTTCCGTCCGGTAGCCGTGCCGCGCAAGGCGCAGTCCCAGATCGGCATCCTCGGTCACGTTATGCGCGTCCCAGCCGCCCAGCTTCTCGATGATCGCGCGGCGGAAAAACAGCGTCGTCCCCCCCAGCGGCACCACAAGGCCCAGCCGAGCCAGACCCGGCAGCACGACGCGGAACCAGGCGGCATAGTCGATGGTGAAGCAACGCGTCAGCCAGTTGTGCCGGGCGTTGTAGAAATCGAGCTGCCCTTGCAGGCAAGCCACATCCTCGGGTGCGCTGGCAAAGCGGCGCACGACCTCGATGATCTGGCCGGGATCGGGTTCATCCTCGGCATCCCAGACCCCGATGATGGAGCCACGGCAGAAATCGAGCGCGAAGTTCAGCGCGCGCGGCTTGGTCCTGACCGGCCCGTCCGGCACCCTGACCATCCGCATCCAGCGTGGCAGCTTGTGCCGGGCAAGGGCCGCATGGGTGGCGTGATCGTCGTCCTCGACGACCAGCAGGATGTCGAGCAGTTCCTTGGGATAGTCGATCCGGCCCAGCCGTTCGACCAGGCGGGGGACGATGTCGCCCTCGCGAAAGAGCGGCACCATGACCGAAACCACCGGCAATCGGCGCGGCAGCGGCGGCGGGGCGGTTCGGGCCGCGCGCATCGCGGCAAGTCCGGCGGCGGCCTTGACGGTCATGGTCGCGATCAGCGTCAGGATCGCCCAGAGCGTCAGCAGCGCGACGGTCGCGCGGGGCAGGGTGGCGAGGCCCACCAGCAGCCCGCCCAGCACCGCCGCACCGATGACCCGCGCGCGGGGGTGATCCTGACCGCGGCAGCTTTCCACGGCCGCGACACGGGTTTCCGCGCGCCGGGCAAGGGGCGTCGCGTGCTGGGCGATCAGCACCCGTTCGATGTCGCTTGGCGGGGCCAGCGCCATCATGACCGGACCGATGCCCTTGGGCAGATCGCCCCGCAGGCGGTCGAAGTCGTCGGGGCGCGAGGTCAGGATCACCATCGCCCCGCCGCTGCGGCGCCAGGGGATCACGCCATGACGCAGGCAGAAGGCGGTGCCAAGACGGTCGGCAAGGCGCGGGTCGGGCGGCATCCTGACCGGATCGACCGCCTGTACCTGCCATTGCAGGCAAAGTGCGGCCGTCAGGTCGGCCTCGCGCACCCAGCCGCGCGACAGAAGGATGTCGCCCAGCCGGATATCCTGCCGGTCGCGCAACGCCAGCGCGCGCAGCAGGTTTTCCGGCGTGACCGCCCCCATGTCGAGAAGGATCTGCCCCAGCGGGCGGCGCCGCGTGGCGGGGCCGAGCGGGGCGGGGCGAAAGGCCGCCATCTGGCGCCCGAACGGCCGAAATGCCCCCATGGCGGGGGCGGCGGCACTCTCGATCAGGCGCAGATGGGGCGGTGACATTTCCGGGGCTCTGGCTCAGCTCCCCCGAGCCTCGGAAATCTGGGTTAACAGGTCCTTAACGGCCGCGAGGCCGCGGCTCAGCCGCGGCGCGCGCGCATCGCCTCGGCGAAGCGTTCGAAGAGGTAGTAGCTGTCCTGCGGGCCGGGACTCGCCTCCGGGTGGTACTGGACCGAGAAGACCGGCCGGTCGGTCAGGCGGATACCGCAGTTCGAGCCGTCGAAGAGACTGACATGGGTTTCCTTCACGCCTTCCGGCAGGGTCTGGCTGTCGACGGTGAAGCCGTGGTTCATAGAGGTGATTTCCACCTTCCCGGTCTCGAGATCCTTCACCGGGTGGTTGGCGCCGTGATGGCCGTGGTTCATCTTGATCGTCTTCGCGCCAAGCGCCAGCGCCAGCATCTGGTGGCCAAGGCAGATGCCGAAGACCGGCAGGTCCTTTTCCAGCACACCCTTGATCATCGGCACCGCGTAATCGCCCGTCGCCGCCGGGTCGCCGGGGCCGTTCGACAGGAACACGCCTTCGGGGTTATGGGCCAACACCTCTTCCGCCGTCGCGGTGGCGGGCAGGACGGTGACATCGCAGCCGACCGAGGCGAGGCAGCGCAGGATGTTGCGTTTCGCGCCGTAATCCAGCGCCACGACCCTGAAGCCTTCGCCCTGCCGCCTGCCATAGCCCCCGGGCCAGGCCCAGCGGGTTTCGTCCCAGCGGTAGCCCTGCGCGCAGGTCACCTCTTTCGCCAGGTCGAGGCCGACAAGCCCGGACCAGGCGCGGGCCTTGGCGACGAGCGCCGCGATGTCGAAATTCCCTTCCGGGTCATGGGCGAGCGCGACATGCGGTGCGCCCTGCTGACGGATGGCGCGGGTCAGGCGGCGGGTATCGACGCCGCCGATTCCGATCCGGCCGCGCCGCGCCAACCAGCCCACCAGATCCCCGGTCGCGCGCCAGTTCGACGGCTCTGTCGGGTCCCATTTCACCACCATCCCGGCCGCGACCGGATCGGCGGTTTCGTCATCCTCCGGGGTCACGCCGGTATTGCCGATATGGGGGAAGGTGAAGGTCACGACCTGCCCGGCATAGGAGGGATCGGTCATGATCTCCTGATAGCCGGTCATCGCGGTGTTGAAGCACAGTTCCGCCACCGTCTCGCCGGTGGCGCCAAAGCCGTGGCCATAAAGGATGGTGCCATCGGCCAGGGCAAGGCAGGCGGTCGGCCTGGCGGGGGCGGCGGTTGCATGGGCCATCGGCCCGACTCCACTCTCATGAATTCGCGCGACATTAGT
>DAIOXI010000068.1:0-2180 GCA_036758045.1 Albidovulum sp. | reverse complement strand
AGGCCGTGGGCTTTTCCGTGGGCTGGTGGCTGGCGGGCATGGCGCGACTCCCGATGCTCAAATCCCGCGGAACCTACGGGCGCGCGGGGGCGCGGTCAAGGGGCTGGTCACGATTTGCCTTACGCAAAGAAATCAATGGGTTAGGCGAGAGCGCCCCGGTTGTCCTTGGCGCGCGTTCACGATAAGGTGGGGGCTTCGGAAATGATGGGGATGATCGATCCGATGACGGTAAAGGAAAAGGTCGCCGCGGCGCTCAAGGACGCGATGAAATCGCGCGAGCAGGACCGGCTGTCGACCCTGCGGCTGATCAATGCCGCGATCAAGGACAAGGAAATCGCCCTGCGCGGCGATGGCGGGGAAGGCACGGTCGGCGATGCCGAGGTGCTGGCCATCCTCGGCCGCATGGTCAAGCAGCGCCAGGAAAGTGCGCGCGCCTATGAAGAGGGCGGGCGGCTGGAACTGGCGGAAAAGGAACTGGCCGAGATCAAGGTGATCGAGGGCTTCCTGCCGCGTCAGCTTTCCGGCGAGGAAGTCGATGCCGCGGTGGCCAAGGCGATCGCCGGGGTCGGCGCCACCTCGATCCGCGACATGGGCAAGGTGATGGCCGCGCTCAAGGCGAAATACGCCGGGCAGATGGATTTCGGCGCCGTCGGACCGATGGTCAAGGACAAGCTCGCCTGAGGGCGGGGGGGCGCTGAACGCAAGACCGGGCCTGCGGGCGGTGCCGGGGCGTCTTCCGGCGTTGCGCGGCGGCGCGGGGCGCCGCTGTTTCGCGCGGGGGGGCGCGCGGGCAGAGGGGGAGGCCGCAGCGTCCCGGACCTGCTCCGGGACGGGAAAGCACCGGCCGTCCCGTTCGCCACGACCACCACCGCCCGTTCGCGCCTACCTCTCCCCCGTCTCACGCACCGCCGGACGGTCGATGGAGCGCGCGACCCAGTCGCGGATCGCGGGGGTGGCGGGCATCTGGTCGCCGAACCAGGCGAAGGGGCCGGAGCATAGCAGGTCCGCCGCGCTGAAGCTCTCACCCAGGAGATAGGGCTGGCGGGCCAGCACCTCGTCCAGCCGTTGCAGCGCGGTGTCATAGTCGCGCAGCGACGCCTTCACCGCCGGGTGATCGAGCTTGGCCCAGTTCAGGATCGTCACCGGCTCCAACACGCCCTGATACCAGATCAGCCACGACAGATAGCGCCCGCGCTGCGCGTCTCCCACCGGACGGCCAAGCCCTGCCTCGGGGAAGCGGTCGGTCAGGTAGAGGATGATCGCCGCCCGCTCGCGCACATGGTCCGCGCCATCGGTCAGATAGGGCAACTTGCCCTCGGGATGGGGATTGCCAGGATCTCGCACCCCGCTGCCGTCCTGGCGCGGGATCGTCACCTCGACGGTCTTCACCTTGTCGGCGACCCCAAGTTCAAGGATCAGCTGCCTGATGCTGGTCGAGCGGCTGTTGGGCGCGTGATAGAAGGTCAGCATGTCTTGTCTCCTGATGTCTGGATGCTATGGGTCTTAGACCGGGCCTGCTGACAGAAAGTGACAGGATGGCGCGAACCGACAGGTTGATGCGGCTGATGGATGCGATGCGGCGGCTGCCCGCGCCGGTGACCGCGGCGCGGCTGGCGGCGGAAACCGGCGTCTCGCGGCGCCAGCTTTACCGCGACATCGCCACCTTGCGCGCGGGTGGCGCGCTGATCGACGGCGAGGCCGGGGTCGGCTACCGGCTGGTTGAGGACCCGGCGCTGCCGCCGCAAAGCTTCTCGCGGCTTGAGATCGAGGCGCTCCACCTTGCCGTGCAGGCGCTGGGCCGGATCGGGGAGGAGGATCTGGTCGGCGCCGGGCGCGCCGCACTTGCCCGGATCATCGCGACCCTGCCCGAACGGCAGTCGCGTCAGGCGCTGCACGCGATCATGCACAGCTTCGCCGCCCCGGTCGAACGGGTGCCGCCGCGGATCGACCTGTCGGTGATCCGCGACGCCTGCTGGGCGGAAGAGGCGCTGCGGATCGGCTATACCGACCTTTCGGGCGCCCGCAGCGAGCGGGTGGTCTGGCCGCTGGGCCTGTCCTTTTCGGACTGTGCGCTGATGCTGCTGGCCCATTGCCGGTTGCGGATGGATTTCGGCATCTTCCATGTCAACAAGATCGACTGCGTCGCACCAGCGGGCGAAAGCTTTCGCCCGCGCAGGGTG
>DAIOXI010000067.1:12032-12701 GCA_036758045.1 Albidovulum sp. | reverse complement strand
CCCCCCCCCCCCCCCCCCCCCCCCCCCCCCCCTGCTCTCAGGCAAGCTCCAGCGGCGGCAGGGGCGGCGCGTCGTCGTGCTGCGGCACGGTCTGGCGTTCGATCTTGCGCCAGACCTTCGGCGGCTCCGCACCCCGGTGCAGCGCCCTTATCGCGGTCTGCACCGCCTCGTCCGCCCTGGTCCGCCGCGCCAGATGGCGGGCATAATCGACCCAGGTCGGGACGTAATATTTCTCGCTCCACAGTTCCGGCCGGTTCAGGTCGCGCAGCAGCGCCCAGCGGCTTGCGCCATCCCTGATCCGTATCCGCCGCCGCTGCTGCATCAGCGCCAGGAAGTCGTCCACATCCTCCTGCGCGATCTCATAGTCCACCATGATGAAGATCGGCCCGCTTCGGGCGCGCAGGTCGATCTGCGGCTCGGACGAGGCGACAAGGCCAAGGGGCGTCAGGTCGAGATCGGTAAACTCATGCACTTGCAGCAGTTTTCCGGCCAGAAGCCCCAGCGCCAGCACACCTGCCGCCAGCCCGAAGGCCAGCGGAACGCCGCCATTGTCGGCCACCGTGCCCCAGCCCCATGCGCCCCCTGCCATGCCGCCGAACGTCGCCATCTGGTAGAAGGACAAGGCCCGCCCCAACACCCAGCGCGGTGTCGAAAGCTGCACCGTGGTGT
>DAIOXI010000067.1:3762-12022 GCA_036758045.1 Albidovulum sp. | reverse complement strand
AAACCGGCGGCACCAGCGCCAGAAGGCCCAGCGCCAGGGCAAAGCCCGCAAAGCCCAGCCGCACCACGCCTTCGTTCCGCAGCCAGGCCCGCAGCCGCGCGTTCAGGAAGACACCGCAGATCGCCCCGGCCCCGAAACAGCCAAGGTAAAGGCCATAATTCAGCGCCGAACCCTGCAACGTCTCGCGCGTGTAGATCGGCAACAGCGCCATCAGGCAGGACGCGCCCACCCCGAAAAGGCAGGACCGCGCCATGACCCGGATCAGCGCGGGCGACATGACCATGTAGCGCAGCCCCGCGCCCAGCGCGCGGCCAATGTCCTCGCGCGGCAGCACGCGCTCCGCCACCGGTCTGCGCCAGCGCCATATGCCGAAGATGAAGCCCAGATAGCTGACCGCGTTGACCGCGAAAGCCGCCGCCGCCCCTGCCGCCGCGACGATGGCCCCGCCCAGCGCCGGACCGACCGACCGGGCAAGGTTGAAGCCCATGGAATTCAGACTGACCGCCTGCGCGACCTCCGCCCGTGGGACGATATCGCCGATGGAGGCCTGCCAGGACGGGTTGAAAAGCGCCGTCCCGCAGCCGATCAGGAAGGTGAACCCCAGAAGCAGCCAGGGCGTCAGCCAGCCGGCCCAGGCAAAGATCGCAAGCGCCACGGACACGACGAACATGAAGATCTGCGCCGACAGCATGATCCGGCGGCGGTCGAAATTGTCGGCCAGCGCGCCCGAGATCAGCGAGAACACCATGATCGGCAAGGTGTTCGACGACTGCACCAGCGCCACCATGCCGTGACTGGCCGTCAGGCTGCCCATCATCCAGGCCGCCCCGACCGCCTGAATCAGCGAACCGAAGTTCGAGGCCTGACTCGCCACCCAGAGGCCACGGAAGTTGCGGTTGGCGAGCGGCGCCAATGTGATCGACGTGGCGATGGTGCTGCCCCCGTTCCTGCGCCCCCTCTTTCTGCGCCCACGGGGCGGGAAGGGCAAGAGATGCCCGCATCATCCCGCTTGCCGAAGGACGGGGTTTCATGCTCATCATCCCGCCATGACCGGACCCCGCTACACCCGCCTCGCCGAAACCCTTCCCGCCACCGTGCCTTTCGTCGGCCCGGAAACGCAGGAGCGTGCGCGCGCCCGGCCGTTCCGGGCGCGGCTTGGTGCGAATGAAAGCGTCTTCGGCCCCTCGCCCGCCGCCATCCTCGCCATGCGTCAGGCGGCGCAGGAGGTGTGGATGTATGGCGACCCGGAAAACCACGATCTGCGCGCCGCGCTGGCCGATCATCATGGCGTGAGCCCGGCCCATGTCACCGTGGGCGAAGGGATCGACGGGCTGCTCGGCTATCTCGTCCGCCTGCTGATCGAACCGGGGGATGGGGTCGTCACCTCGGACGGCGCCTACCCGACCTTCAATTTCCACGTCGCGGGCTTTGGCGGGGTGCTGCACAAGGCGCCCTACAAGCGCGATCACGAAGACCCCGAGGCGCTGGTTGCGCTGGCCGCCGAAACCGGCGCGAAACTCGTCTATCTCGCCAATCCCGACAACCCGATGGGGACATGGCATGACGCCACCGTCACCGCCCGGATGATCGAGGCGCTGCCCGAGGGCGCACTTCTGATCCTCGATGAGGCCTATGTGGAGTTCGCGCCCGAGGGGACGGCGGCGGCGGTCGATGCCGACGATCCGCGCGTGATCCGCATGCGTACCTTCTCAAAGGCTTACGGGATGGCAGGGGCGCGGGTCGGCTATGCGCTGGGGCATCCCGGCCTGATCGCGGCCTTCAACAAGATCCGCAACCATTTCGGCGTCGGCCGCATCGCGCAGGCCGGGGCGCTGGCGGCGCTTGGCGATCAGGGGCATCTGCATCTGGTCCAGCGCCGCGTCGCGACTTCGCGTGAGGATCTGTCGCGGATCGCGCGGCTGAACGGGCTGACACCGCTGCCCTCGGCCACCAACTTCGTAACCATGGATTGCGGCGGCGATGGGGCCTTTGCGCGCCGCGTGCTGGACGGGCTGATCGCGCGCGACATCTTCGTGCGGATGCCCTTTGTCGCGCCGCAGGACCGTTGCATCCGCGTCAGCTGTGGCACCGCGCCGCAAAACGCGCTTTTCGGCGCCACCCTGCCTGAGGCGCTGGCGGCGGCGCGGGCGGGCTAGATCGCGTCGCGTTCATTCGCATTCACGCGACACGCGCCAAGCCATTGATTTCGCATGTTCGAGAAGCACGAAAACCGGTTCCCACCTTTCGTGCAACATGCTCTAAGCGCCCGCCACGACCTCCGCCGCGGCGGCCAGCGCGCCACCCCCGTGCGGGATCTTCAGCGCGCGCATCCCCGCCTCCATCACCGACAGAACGCCCAGCGTCATATGGGCGTTCACATGGCCCATATGCGCGACGCGCAGGAAATCGCCATAGGCGGGGTCGGTCGGCTCGGCCATGCCAAGGCCGATGCCCAGCGTCACGCCCGCCTCGTCCTCGCACCAGCGCCGCAGCCGCCCGGCGCCGCCATCCCCGATCCTGACCGCCGTGACCGAGGTCCCCCGGAACGCCGGATCGGCGATGTTGAGCGCGATGTCCCCGCCCTGCCCCCAGACCTCGAACGCCGCCCAGACCGCGCGGGCAAGCGTCGCGTGGCGCGCCCAGGCTGCGGGAAGGCCCTCTTCATGGACCAGCATTTGCAAGGCCTCGGCGAGGCCGTAGATATGATGGGTCGGCGCCGTGCCTGCGAAATACTGGTAATATTGCTCGGGGGCCGCGCGCGGCCCCCAGTCCCAGTAGGGCGTCCTCAGATCGGCGCCGCGCGTCGCCGCGCGCGCGCGGTCGGAGAACCACACGAAGGCCAGCCCCGGCGGCGTCATAAGCCCCATCTGGTCGGCCGCTACAAGGACGTCGATGCACCAGTCGTCAATCTTCAACGGATCGCAGCCCAGCGAGGCGATGGAATCGACCGCCAGCAGCGCCGGGTGACCGGCAGCGTCGATGGCGGCACGGACGGCCACGATGTCGTTGCGCACCGATGACGCGGTATCGACATGGGTCAGCGTCACCGCCCTGATGCGGCCCTCGGTATCGGCGCGCAGCGCGGCCTCGATCCGGGCGGGATCGGCCGGGCCTTGACGGCCGAAGTCGAGCCGCTGGACCTGCACCCCCATCGCCTCGGCCGACAGCGCCCAGCCAAGGCCGAAGCGGCCGGTCAGGATCGCCAGCGCATGATCCCCGCGCGAGAAGATATTGGCGTTCGCAGCCTCCCACCCGCCATGGCCGTTGGCGATGTAGATCGCCACATGCGCATCGGTCAGCGCCACGCGCCTGAGGTCCGCGACCACGGCGCGGGTCAGGTCGTGCAGCGCGCCCTCATAGATATTCGGCGCGGCGCGGTGCATGGCCCGCAGCACCCGGTCGGGCATGACCGAGGGGCCGGGAATGGCAAGATAGGGCCGACCGTTGGACAGGGACATGGGGCGCGATCTCCGGCTTCCTGGGACAAAGCCGTAGTGCCGGGGCGCGGGAAGGTCAATTGACCGGCGTCAGCGGCTTTACCATCGCCCGCGCCCCTGCGATGCTGCGGCGGCAACAGGACGACCACGGATTGACGCGATGACAGGTGAAAGCGCCCCCGACAGAACGGTCCTTGAGATCACCGGCACCGACCGGCTCGATTTCCTTCAGGGGCTGGTCAGCAACGACCTTGGCCGGCTGAAGGACGGGCTGGTCTATGCCGCGCTGCTGACGCCGCAGGGCAAGTATCTGGCGGATTTCTTCCTGGTGCCGGGGGCGGAGCATATCCTGATCGACGTCAAGGACAGCCTTGCGGACGGCCTGGCGCGGCGGCTGGCGATGTACAAGCTGCGGGCAGACGTGCGGATCGTGATCTCGCCGCTGGCCGTCACGCGCGGCCTTGGCCCCGCGCCGGCAGGCGCCTTTGCCGATCCGCGCCATCCCGACCTTGGCTGGCGCGCCTATGGGGCCACGGGCGGCGCGCCGGTGATCGACTGGGACGCGATCCGGGTTGCCCATTGCATCCCCGAAACCGGGATCGAGTTGATCCCCGACGACAGCTTCATTCTTGAGGCCGGGTTCGAGCGCCTGCATGGCGTCGATTTCCGCAAGGGCTGCTATGTCGGGCAGGAAGTGACCGCGCGGATGAAGCACAAGACGCAGCTGCGCAAGGGTCTGGCCCGCGTGCGGGTCGATGGCAGGGTCCCGGTCGGGACAGCGATCGAGGCCGGGGGCAAAGCGGCGGGCGTCCTTTACACCCAGTCCGGCGGAATGGGCATCGCCTATCTGCGGTTCGACAGGGCCGAAGGCGAGATGCGGGCCGGTGGGGCGACGCTGCATCTGGCATGAAAAAGGCCGCCCGAAGGCGGCCCTGATCGTTGCCCCGATGCTTTCGCCCGCTCAGGCGCGTTCGGAATATTCGAAGGTCTCGGTATTGACGATGATGTCCTCGCCCTCGCCCACGAAGGGCGGGATCGTGATGCGCAAGCCGTTGTCGAGAATCGCGGGCTTGTAGCTGTTGGCAGCGGTCTGGCCCTTCACCACCGGCTCCGTTTCCACCACCTTGCAGGTCACCTTCTGCGGCAGCGCGACCGACAGCGCCTCTTCCCCGTAATATTCGATCGTCGCGGTCATGCCGTCTTGCAGGAAGGGGCGGCGGTCACCAAGAAGGTCGGCGTCCAGTTCGGTCTGCTCGAAGGTCTCGCTGTCCATGAACACCAGACGGCCGTCGGTTTCATAAAGGAACTGCTGGTCCTTCTGGTCCAGGCGGACCCGTTCGACCTTGTCTTCCGAACGGAAGCGTTCGTTCAGCTTGCGCCCGTCGCGGAGGTTCTTCAGCTCCACCTGCGCGAAGGCGCCGCCCTTGCCGGGCTTCACATGGTTGACCTTCACGGCGGCCCAGAGCCCGCCATCATGTTCCAGCACATTGCCGGGACGAATTTCGTTGCCGTTGATCTTGGCCATCCGAAAGCACCTTGGCTAAGGTTGAAAGGAAATTTGAGGCTCCTATATATGCCGGGCCGTTCTGTGGCAAGTTTACTAGATGCTGTGACGCCCTTTCGACCGCCATGCACAAGACGCATGGCTGACATGCGGTTTGGGACATACCGAATCGAGCGCAAATGGCCGTATTGAGCAGAACGCCGGTAAACGCAAGAGCAAGAAAAACAGGAACTGAGATGCGCGATTTCGTTGACGGCACCGCATTCAACTACGAGCAAGGCCAGAGGTCGCGGAAGCTTTTCGCTGCCGTTGTCCTTGCAGCGCTGGATGATGCGATTGCCGATGATAAAAAGTATGGCAACGGGCCTGAGCAGATTGCCCGTTGGGCGCGGTCGCGTGATGGCCGCGAAGTCCTGTCCTGCGCCGGGATCGACCCGAACGAGCGGGTCGTGAAGGGGCTGATGGAGTTCGTCTCAAAGGGGGTTCGTACCTCTGTCGCGCTGTCGCGCGAGGAAAGCGAACGCCGCCATGCCGCGGAAGAGGCCGAAGCGGCCTGAGTTCAGGCCAAAGCCTGGAAACGAGAGAACGCGCCCCAAGGGCGCGTTTTCGTTTTTTCTGGTCTGTTCAGGAGGTTGGCCGGCGCAGCCAAGGCGTCACTCGAACTTCTGCGCCTCAAGCGCGCGGGCGATTTCCTGACGGACGAGCTTGCGCACATTGCGGGTGATGCGTTCGCCCAGCGGCCCCTGAAGCTCTTCCCGGATGACGTCGGAGATCAGGTCGCGCAGCATCTCCATGTCGATGATGGCCTCATCGTCCTGAGAGAAGAGGTCGAGACCGTCCTCCTCACCCTCGTCCGCAGCCTCGGCGGCCATCGCTGCGGCCCCGGCCATGGCTGCGGCGGGCATCGGGTCACCCTCCGGCGCCATCTCGGCGGTGTCCGGCAGGTCAGCCTCCGCGACGACGTCGTCAACCGCTTCGGGGCTGTCCAAGGATGCGGTCCCGGCGAAGGCCGCTTCGGCGGTCTCGTCGGCGTCCGAGGCCGCGAAAGCTTCCTCGGGCGCTTCGGGTGCTGCGAGGGTCTCCTCGGCAAGCTCAAGCGTCTCGGCCTCCGGTCCGTGGTCCCCGGCGAGTTTGCCCCCCGCCGCGACGGCCTCAGGCGCCGCGTCGGTCATCTCGGTCGCGTCGGCCGCCTCCGCGACGGCATCCGCGCCCTCAGTGTCCGCGCCGGATACCTCAGCCGCATTGCGCGCTGTCAGGTGCAGCCGGCCCACGGGGGCGTCCTGCCGGTCCATGACACCGGAAATGACCTGCCAGTCGCTGCGCCGCCCGGCCGGGCCGCTGTGCAGGAAGGTGATCTCATCCGCTCCGTGAGCCTCGGCCGGGGCTGCCGTGACCTCTTCCGGCTCGGCCACCTCATCGGCCACCTCTTCGGCTTCCGGCGCCGGGGCCGCGCCTTCGGTCACCCCGGCGGAAATCGACCGATCATCGGGGCGCACCGGCACCGGCCCGCCTGTATCGACGACGAAACCGTCGTCGAACGCCTCTTCCAGCGCCAGCGCCGAAGGGTCGGCCGTATCCTTCGCCACCTCGCTGCCGTCGGGTTCGAATTCCGCGCCGATCCCGGCCACGGCCGCCTCAAGCTCGGCAATCGTGCTTTCAAGAGAGGCAAGATCCTCCTCCAGCACCGAGGCGGGCCGGACGGTGGGCGCGGCTGGTATCTGGGACACATGGACCGGCCAGCGGGCGTCCTGCTCCTCCTCGGTGACCGCATTGACCACCGGAACCTCCTCCGCCGTCTCCCCGGCCTCCGCCACAGGGGATACCACCCGCAGCGCATCCGTCAGGAGCAGCTTTCCCGCCTCGCTCTCCCCTTCCCCGCCATCGGCTTCGGCAACGGGGACCTGTGTCCGCAGGCGGCGGTCTTCCGACACGAGGCGGCGGATGGACGAGAGGACATCCTGAATCTCGGAATTCGAGAGGGGATCAGACATGGGCATTCCTTATCGGCTGGCGACGGGTACCATATCCCGCCGCTGTCCCTGCGACAACCGATCCCTGCGGCTTCAGTTCTTCCCGATGGCCTGAAGAACACGGTCAAGGCTCTTGCCCTGGACCGAGGTCGACGGCGCGTTCTTGACGGCGTTGTAATAGGCCGCCGGGTCGTAGACCGGAATGCCGAGGTTCAGGTGGTCGACGGTCAGAAGACCCATAGAGGCCAGAAGTGAATAGTTTGCTACCTGAAGATTGGCGACGGCCGTGATCCGGCTCGAACGCGCGTCCAGCAGCGACTGTTCGGCGTTCAGCACATCCAGCGTCGTCCGGGCCCCCAGCTTCGCCTCTTCGCGCACGCCGTCATAGGCGATGGTCGCGGCGGAAATCTGGCGGTCGGTGGCCGAGATCTGCGCCCGCGCGACCGCTATGTCAGCCCAGGCATTCGCGACGTTCTGGGCGACGATCACGCTGGCCTGTTGCAAGCCCGCGCGGGCCTGTTCGCGCTGAGCGATGGCCTGGCGGTGGACCGAGGACAGCTTGCCCCCGGCATAGATCGGCTGTTGCAACTGGATCCCGACGGAGGACGCGTTGATGCCGTTGTCGTCACGCGCCAGCGAGGCATCGGCAGAGATCGTCGGCAGGCGCTGCGCAGCGCCAAGCGCGACGCCAAGATCGGCGGCGGCGACCTGATGCTGGGCCTGAAGGATGCTGGGATGGCTGCGCAACGCGATGCCCTGCGCCTCGGTCACCGATTTCGGCAGCGGCGGGACCTTGGGCGCGATGGCCAGCGCTCCGGGGTAATGCCCGGTGACGGCCTTGTAGCTTTCCCGCGCTGCCGCCAGTTGCCCCTGCGCGGCGGCAAGACCGGCGCGCGCGGCGGCAAGCTGCGCCTGCGCCAGCGCGACATCGGTGCGCGTCACCTCCCCCACGTCGAACTGGTCCTGCGTGGCTTTCAGCGTTTCTTCCAGCACGCGGACGGAGTTGTCGTTGATCGACACATTCTCGATCGCCGAGCGGACGCCGAAATAGGCCTGCACCGCGCCCAGAAGGACGCTTTGTTCGACCGAGACCAGCGCCTCGCGCGTGGCGAGGACGGTTTCCTTGGCAA
Source organism: Albidovulum sp. (assembly GCA_036758045.1). GTDB lineage: Bacteria > Pseudomonadota > Alphaproteobacteria > Rhodobacterales > Rhodobacteraceae > Albidovulum. The sequence continues at coordinate 3,981 of DAIOXI010000067.1, read as the reverse complement.
TATCGACGCCCAGCCGGTTGCGGCCGCCGTCAAAGAGCGTCATCGAGGCGCTGAGCGCGATGGTGGCGCTGAGGTTGTCGCGCCCCAGGGCGACCGGATCGGTGTAGCCCGCGTTGGCGACGAAGGCGAGAACCGGGCGCAGGGCGGAGACGGCGGAGGCCACATCCTCATCCGCGGCACGCAGCACGGCGCGGTTCTGCTCAAGCAGGTTGGAATTCT
>DAIOXI010000067.1:0-3752 GCA_036758045.1 Albidovulum sp. | reverse complement strand
AGGCCGAGATCAGCGCATCGGCCAGCGTCTCGGCCGAGGCGGTCAGCGGGGCAAGGCACGTCAGGGCAAGAAGACCGGCGGCGACAAGTCTTTTTCCGGGCGCAGTTTTCATCTTGGCGTACCTCACTCTGGCCGCGGATCGTTTCGGCGCGACCGTTCTGAATTCCTAAAGGACGAAGGCCGGCGCCTTGGCGAAGCCCGGCAGGACCGGGGCCGAGGCGGTGAAGGCATAGCGCCAGGTCACCACGCCGTCGATCTTGTGGCCCACGCGGGCGACGCCCAGCGCGCCGTCCATGAACAGGCAGGCGATGCGGCCGCCTTCCTTCAACTGCGCCTCGATGGCAGCCGGGACGGTTTCGGCCGCGCCCTCGACCACGATCACGTCATAGGGGCCGTGCTTGGCGGCGCCTTCGGCCAGCGGCGCCTCGATCACGGCGACGTTGTGGACGCCCTCTGCCGCCAGCCGCGCCTCGGCCTGCGCGGCCAGATCGCCGTCCTCCTCGACCGCGACGACCGCTTCGGCCATCCGCGCGATGACGGCGGAGGAATAGCCAAGCCCGCAGCCAAGATCGAGGACAAGGTCGGTGGGCTGGATGTCGAGCGCGTCGAGCATCTTGGACAGGGTCCGCGCCTCAAGGATCACCCGGCCCTGTCCGAGGTCGAGATTGCCGCCGACATAGGCGGCGGCGCGCAGGGCGGAGGGGACGAAGGCTTCGCGCTGAACGCTCAGCATCGCCTCGATGATCGGGAATTTCGTCACATCGTTGGGGCGGACCTGCGTGTCCACCATCATCGTGCGCAGCGCGGCGAAGTCGGTCATGTCTGAACTCATGGGTTTGAATCCGGGCTGGCAACCTCTTGCCATAGAAAGATAGTGACGGCAACGGGCCAGACTGCGGCAATACGCGCCGCCGGTGGAAAGTGATGGCACGATGCCGGTCATTCGGGCGCTGGGCGGGGGCGGTCGTTGCGAAGCGGGCCTGTTCGGCCTATCGAAAGGGCGACAGCGGCGAAAGGATCGGGGCGGTGGACGCAGGTAGCGGCGCGGAACGGTGGATGGAGGCGCCCCGGCCCTTCAAGACCCAGCTTCTGAAATGGGTCGGCAGCAAGCAGAAGATCGGGCATGAGATCGCCCGCCATTTCCCGTCCCGCTTCGGCGCCTATCACGAACCCTTCCTGGGGTCTGCCGGGGTGATGGCGGTGCTGGCCCCGCGCGAGGGCTACGGATCGGACACTTTCGCGCCGCTGATCGAGATCTGGCAGGCGCTGGCGGCAGAGCCGGAGTTGTTGAAGCGCTGGTATGCCGAGCGGTGGCACCTGTTCCACGCAGGTGACCGCGTCGCGGGGTATGAGGCGATCAAGGCCGCCTACAACGCTGCGCCGAACGGCGCGGATTTCCTGTTCCTGACCCGCAGTTGCTATGGCGGCGTGGTGCGATTCCGCAAGTCGGACGGCTATATGTCCACCCCGGTCGGCGCCCACCCCCCGATCCGGCCCGAGGCCTTCGCGCGGCGCGTCGACCAGTGGCGCACGCGGCTGGCAGGCTGCCGGTTCGAGCAGTTGGACTATCGCGAGGCGATGGCCCGCGCCCGGCCCGGCGACCTGATCTATTGCGACCCGCCCTATGCGCATTCGCAATCCATCCTATACGGCGCTCAGGCCTTCGATCTGACCGAGTTGATGCAGACCATCGCCGCCTGCAAGGCGCGCGGCATCCATGTCGCGCTCAGCATCGACGGCAGCAAGAAAAGCGGCCTTCACCCCTGCGACATCCCCCTGCCCGAGGGGCTTTTCGCGCGGGAAATCATGCTGACGCTCGGCCGCTCGATGCTGCGGCGGTTCCAGATGGCGGGCCAAAGCTGCGAGGCCGAGGTGGTGCAGGACCGTCTGCTTCTGACCTGGTAGGGCCGACGACGCAAAAAGCGGCAACAGCAATCGGACAACGAAAAAGGGGCCCCGTCGCCGGAGCCCCTTTCCGTTTCCGTAGCGGAACGGCGTGATTACATCATGCCGCCCATGCCACCCATGCCGCCCATGTCGGGCATGCCGCCGGCCGCGCCCTTCGGCTCCGGCTTGTCGGCGACCATGGCTTCGGTGGTGATCAGGAGACCGGCCACCGAGGCCGCGTCTGCCAGCGCGGTCCGGGTGACCTTGGCCGGGGCGATGACGCCGAACTTGAACATGTCGCCATATTCCTCGGTCCGGGCGTTGAAGCCGAAGTTCTTGTCCTTCGATTCACGCACCTTGCCCGCGACGACGGCGCCGTCGACGCCCGCGTTCTCGGCGATCTGGCGCAGCGGCGCTTCCAGCGCCTTGCGGACGATCGCGATCCCGGCTTCCTGGTCGGCGTTGGCACCCTTCAGGCCGTCAAGCGCCTTGCCGGCCTGCACGAGGGCAACGCCGCCACCGACGATGACGCCTTCCTGAACCGCCGCGCGGGTCGCGTTCAGCGCGTCGTCAACGCGGTCCTTGCGCTCCTTCACTTCCACTTCGGTCATGCCGCCGACCTTGATGACGGCAACGCCACCGGCCAGTTTCGCGACACGTTCCTGAAGCTTCTCGCGGTCGTAGTCCGAGGTGGTTTCCTCGATCTGCGTGCGGATCTGGTTGACGCGGGCCTCGATCTCGGCCTTCTCACCGGCGCCATCGACGATGGTGGTGTTGTCCTTGTTGATCGAGACCTTCTTGGCGCGGCCCAGCATGTCGAGACCGACATTCTCAAGCTTCATGCCGAGGTCTTCGGAGATGACCTGACCGCCGGTCAGGATCGCGATGTCCTCGAGCATGGCCTTGCGGCGATCGCCGAAGCCCGGCGCCTTGACGGCGGCGATCTTCAGGCCGCCCCGCAGCTTGTTGACGACGAGCGTGGCAAGGGCTTCGCCTTCGACGTCTTCGGCCACGATCAGCAGCGGCTTTTGCGACTGGATCACCGATTCCAGCAGCGGCACCATCGGCTGAAGCGAGGAGAGTTTCTTCTCGTGCAGCAGGATCAGACAGTCTTCCAGCTCCGCTACCATCTTGTCCGCGTTGGTCACGAAGTAGGGCGACAGGTAGCCGCGGTCGAACTGCATGCCTTCGACGACTTCGGTTTCCGTCTCAAGACCCTTGTTCTCCTCGACGGTGATCACGCCCTCATTGCCGACCTTCTGCATCGCGTCGGCGATCTGGCGGCCGATCTCGGCCTCGCCATTGGCGGAAATGGTGCCGACCTGCGCAACCTCGGCGCTGTCGTTCACCGGACGGGCGGCGGCCTTGATCGCCTCGACGACCTTGGCGGTGGCCATGTCGATGCCGCGCTTGAGGTCCATCGGGTTCATGCCCGCGGCAACCGACTTCATGCCTTCCTTGACGATGGCCTGGGCCAGAACCGTCGCGGTGGTGGTGCCGTCGCCGGCCTCGTCATTGGTGCGGGAAGCGACTTCCTTCACCATCTGCGCGCCCATGTTCTCGAACTTGTCGGCCAGCTCGATTTCCTTGGCGACGGTCACGCCGTCCTTGGTGATGCGCGGGGCGCCGAATGACTTGTCGATCACGACGTTGCGGCCTTTCGGGCCGAGGGTCTCCTTCACCGCATCGGCAAGGATGTTGACGCCCTTGAGCATGCGGTCACGGGCATCGGTGTTGAACTTGACGTCCTTAGCAGCCATGTTGGCTTCTCCTGAATGTCTTGGTTTCGTTGGGGAAAAGGCAGCCTCAGGCGATGATGCCGAGGATGTCGCTTTCCTTCATGATCAGCAGTTCCTCGCCGTTCA
>DAIOXI010000066.1:8714-12850 GCA_036758045.1 Albidovulum sp. | reverse complement strand
CCAGTCGAGCCGCTTGCCCTGCTCACCCCAGAACGTGTCGGGATCGGCGATCGAGGCGGCATACATCTCGCGGTAGACGTCCGGGGTCGCGTGCGCATTCTCGAAACCTGCCGGAATCGCTTTCTTGTCCGTGGCTTCGCCCGAAGTTTTGCTGGCTGCACTCATCGCGCCGACCTCCCTAAGTAAGAACCCCCGCGACCGGCAGACGCACGCAACTTTATTGCGTACCCGGTCCGCTCCTGCGCGGGATAGTAAACCAAAGCCCGTCAAATTTCTAACTTATTTTAGTCATTATGTTTTTTTGTAAATTCTTTGACTTCAAAATTGATAACATTGTAAATCTTTACATCGCCACCCAAAGGAAAGCGCCGCAAATCAAGCGTTTGGTTGTTGACGGTTTCGCGCCGCCACCGCGCGCGCCGACCCCCGTAAGGTCGCGGCCTTTCACGGCGCCCGAATCCGCCGATTCGGGTCGTGCATCCTGTTATCGCTGACAATTTCCGGGCGATTCGCAGCCGCCCGCGGTCGCCTATGCCACGGCAGCCGCGCTGGCCCCCTCAAGGTCCCGATGCCCGCGTCGATGGCATCGTCGATATGATGGGCATGATGCGCGCGCGGCTCGCGCCGGCCGACGGCAAGCAGGGTGAGGCGGATATCGGCGCCGCAGCCGCCTGCCCCTCCGCGCCAGCTTATGCGCCGGAAGGTCCACCGAATGCGCCGCGCTGCTGTCGAGGAACGGCGCCTCGCCGAAATCGAGGACGAAGGCCCGCGGGTGATCTGCGATCCGGTCCGGAACCACCCCCACGGTCGAGGCGGCGCCAAAGAAGAAGGCCCCCCTGATCCGGTAGACCACGACATCGCCGCCGATCGCGGCGGCACTGTCACATTCGGCCACCTCGTCGGCGCGATCCTCGGGCACGAGTGGCGCGCGCGCCTCGACCTGCGCCACCTCGGACATGCGGCGGATGAAGAGGACCGCGCCAAGCGCGAAGACCAAGAGGATACATTCGGTCAGATCGCGGAAGATCACGAGAAAGGAGGTCAACAAGTGCACCACCGGATCGCCGGAGGAGGCGCGCAACGGCATCCAGAACTCTTCCTTCTCGATCATCTTCCCGACGACGACGGCCAGCACGCCGGCCAGCGCGGCCAGCGGGATGGCCGAGGCCAGGGGTGCAAAGACCATCATGAAGAGATGGACAAAGGCGGAAGGCAGGATGCCCGCAATCGGCCCGTGCGCGCCTGCCCGGACGTTGGCGGCCGTGCGCGCGATGGTGCCGGTCACAACGATCCCGCCGAACAGCGCGGACCCGATATTGGCCGCGCCCTGCGCCCCAGTTCGGCGTTGGAACGGTGATGGCGCCCGGTCATGCCGTCCGCGACAACCGCCGACAGAAGCGCCTCTATGGCGCGGAGAAGCGTGAAGCTGATCGCTTCGGGCAGCGCCTGGGACAGCGCGGCGGGGTCCAGCGCCGGAAGCGCCGGGACGGGCGGCATGGGCGATCCGGTGATCCACCCGCGCCTGACCCTGCGGAGGCTGGCGGAAAGGGTCACGGACGGCGCGGAACGGGCGGCGCTCTGGTCAATCCATGTGCCCAAGGCAAAGCTCTATATCGACTTTGCGGATTTCCATTTCATCCGCTTCCGGCCCCTCTCCGGCCTGCTGAACGCGGGCTTCGGGAAAGCCTATGAACTGGATAAAAAAGACCTTACACTCCCACCTTGTAGGGGAGACCGATTTTCGGCTTGATCGCCAGGAATGCGGAAAGAGTGATTTGACCGTGGCCGGAACGATTTGGCAGGATGACGTTCGCCGGCAGGTCGAGCGGCTGGACGCCGACCTTGTCGCGCGTCATGCGGTCATCTTCCTGACCTTCGTCATCGTCGCCTTCCGGCTGCCCTTCTGGCTTGTCTTCTTCTGCTACATCGGTGTCCTGCTGGCCGATATCGCGCAGTACCGGATATTGGCGATGCTGGAAAAGAACAGTACCGCGCTCCGGCGCGTGACCCTTCTGCTGGCGGGGGCGCTTGAGAACCTGATATTCCTGATCCCGGCCATCGTCGCCTGGGTGACCGGCGACGATGTGATGCGCTTCGTGGTCTTTCTGGCCGTCGTCGGCTCTCTCCTCAACGCCTCCAGCGTCCGCTCGGCCTGTCTGGCCTATGGCTTTGCCTCGATGGTGCCGGGCATCGTCATCACGCTCTGGATGCCTTGGGCCGGGCAGTGGAACGACGCCTCCGCGCTGGGCTCCGCCCTGGCCCTTGCCGGGTCCATCGGGCTTCTGGGCTATTTCGTCTCCGCCCTCTTCCAGAACAACCGCGCCCAGCACGAGCTTGCCGCCCTGATCGAAAAGGTGCGCGAGGCAAGCGCCGCGAAAACGCGCTTCCTGACCGCCATGAACCATGAGGTGCGCACCCCCCTGAACGCACTTCTTGGCCACAGCCAGCTTCTGCGCGACGCGACCGAGCTGGACGCGGCCCGCACCCACGCCGCCCAGATCGAAATCGCCGCTAGGGACATGGAGAAACTGGTCGAGGATGTCGTCGATCTGGCCGCCGCCGCCGAGGGGCGGCTTCAGTTCCGCCCCACGACCGTCGCCATCCGGGCCGAGGTCGCGCGCCTCGAGCATCAGCCCTTGGCGGTCAGCGGGCAGCCCTGCCCCGTCATCCGCCCGGAAATCGCGGACGAGGTGCCCGAATTCGGCCGCTTCGATCCCGTCCTCTTGCGCAAATGCCTGTCGCATCTGGCCACCGCCGCGCTCAGCGAACACAACGGACGGGAGCGGCCGGAACTGACAATCCGCTGCGCGCTGGCGGCGGGGCGGCAAGACCGGCTGCGGTTCACGCTTGCCGCCCATGGCCCGGATGGCGCCCCCGCCGTCACGGCCGCGCCGCGCAAGACCGATACCGGACCCGAGCCGGAAATCGGCTCTGCCCATCTCGACAGCATCGCCAGGGTCATGGGGGCCAATGCGGCGGTGCTGCGCGCGCCCGACCAGACCCTTGTCGCGCGGATCGAACTGCCCTTCATCATGGTCGCCGAACCGCCCGCGACCGGCGCCGAAGCGGTCTATGGAAGGCTTCGCGCCCTTGTCGTCGATGATATCGCCAGCAACCGCCTTGTGGTGGCGCAACTTCTGCGCAGCCTGCGGATCGAGGCGACAGAAGTCTCCGGCGGGCAGGAGGCGCTCGACAGTCTCGAGGACGGCGAATACGACCTCGTGCTTCTGGACATGAACATGCCCGACATGGATGGCGAGGCGACGTTGCATGCCATCCGCGGCGCGCAGCGCGCCTGGGCCGAAATCCCGGTGGTCGCGCTGACCGCCGATACCCTCGGCAGCCAGCGCGACCATTACCTGCGCATCGGTCTGAACGGGTTCCTGCCCAAGCCGCTCGACCGGCGGGCATTGTGGTCAGAGATCCTCTCCGCCTGTCCGCCGCCGCCGCCGCTCTGACCGCCGCTAGTTCGGATTGTCCATCCGTATCGCCAGGTTGACCGTCCCCTTGGACGGCCCCGCCCAGTTCAGCGTCACCTGGTTCTTGGCCGCGCCCTGCTGCACCTCGACAAAGGGCATGTCGCTGCGCCGCTCGCCGACCGGGCCGGTGATCATCCCCTCGGCCACGACCGCATCGACATTGCGCGCCCAGCCCCCGAAGGGAAGATAGGCCGAGGCGTCGATGGTCCAGACCGTCGCCGTGCTGGCCTGAACATGCTGGACGCGGACCGGGTTGGCGCTGACCTGCGTCACGGCCGTGAAGGCGTTCGCCTCCATCCAGATGTTGCGCATCCGGCCGTTGTCGAGGGGTGCAAAACTCGTATCCACACCCTCGACCCGGTCCACCGGACCGTTCAGCGACTTGAAGACATTGCCCGACAGGTTCAGCCCCTGAACGAAATGCCCCGCGCCATAGGGCTTGACCACGAACCAGCGGAACCAGGGCGCCACGTCATTGGCGGTGAAGGTGTTGCCGGTCACGGTCAGCCCGCTGAAGGAATACTGATTGGCAAAGCCCGGATCGCTTTCGTATTCGTTCGTCCACTCGATATAGGAATTGTCGATGTAGTTTCCGGTGATCGTCGTCTTCACGTCGGTCCCGATCATCACGAGCCCCGGCATGCGCAGGCCCGCCGT
>DAIOXI010000066.1:7680-8704 GCA_036758045.1 Albidovulum sp. | reverse complement strand
CCAGCAGGTTGCCCGCGCCCCCCAGCACCGCGAAATGACGGAAATGAACCGCCCGGTTGTCGCGGATCTTCAGGTCATTGGCATTGGCATTGAACCCGATCGAGACGCGATCCTGTGAGCGGAGCGGGCTTTCGTTCGACAGGAACTGACAGCGGTCGATCATCATCCCCTGACAGCCGTCGCCGATGGAGGTGATGCCCCGGTCGCGCGGCTTGGTGATGAAACTGTCGCGGATCTGGAAGATCGACCCGCTCGGCGCCAGAAGGATGCCGCTGGCATAGCCGTTGCATTGCAGTTCGACGTCGTCGATCACCATCTTCGACAGCGACGCGAAGCCGGAAAAGTCGAGGACATATTTGAACCTCGTGAAGGTGTAGACCTGCACCCCCGCCGCGCCGTAAAGCGGCTGGCTCAGCGTCAGCGTCCCCGCCCCGGTGTTGACGGAGGTCACATAGACCTCGCGCCCCACGCCCGCGCCCTCGACCAGCGCGCCCACCGGCACGTTGGCGATATTGGCGACCGCCGTCAGCATGCGGTCGTTCGCGGTGCTGTAGCTTGCCTGCGAGGTCACGACATCGGGCGCCCAGGCCGGGCCGTCGAGAACGTTGAACTGGCCGTTGCGGATCGCGCGGCGGGTGGCAAAGGTGGTCTTGTTGTTCACCGCCGCCTGCATATCGATCGGCGCCGTCACCTCGATCCGCCGGCCATTGAGGTCAAGCGATTCATGGTCGGTGAAGTTCAATAGCGCCTGGAATGCCTTGCGGAAGCCCAGTTCCTCATCGCCGAAGGCGGCTGCATAGGCGCTCAGGTGAAAACTGCGCGTCATCGCCAGCAGGCGGTTGTCGGGCATCGCGACCGTGCCTTCGAACCGCGCCGGGGCCTCCAGCGTCACATCCGCGTCCAGGAAATAGGTCCCCGCCGGAACCAGAAGCGTCCGCCCGGTCGCGGCGGCGGCGGCGTCCGCCGCCTCGAACGCCGCCGCGTCGTCGGTGACGCCGTCGCCGACTGCGCCGTAGTCGCGTAC
>DAIOXI010000066.1:4891-7670 GCA_036758045.1 Albidovulum sp. | reverse complement strand
AAGACCGAGGTGACATCCTCTATCTCGATATCGTCGATGCGCACCACGCCGCCCGTCGGGCCGGTCAGGTCGATACCGAAATGACCAAACAACGCCGCCGTGCCCCAGGCCATGTCGACGCCGCCACGGTTGCCGGTGCCGACGATCGCCTCGACCGTCTCGACCTTGCCATAGGCGGTCAGTTGGACCGACGGCCCTGTCTCGACCACGCCCGCGACATGCACGCCCCCCGCGCCCCCGGCCCAGCCCGCGATCTGCACCGCCGGAAGGTTGCCGCTCATCGCCTTCACGCGGGCGCGGACCCGCAGGTAGCAACCCGGCAGGATCGGCGTATCGCCGATATGGCGCAACTTGACCGTCGCCGCCGATTTCACCAGTTCCAGGCAGCCGCCGAAATCCTGATCCGCCGGAACCAGCACCGCATCGGGCGATCCGTCCCATGTCGGCGCGCCCGGCGTGCCGTCCCCGCTCGACCATTGATCAAGCCCCTGATCGAAGGCTGGCGGCATGAAGACCAGCCCGTCGGTAATTGCCTTGTTCATCCGCTGAACCCCTTTGCTGTCGTCTGCCGCGCGGCATTCCGCCTGGGTAGGGGTTCTAGCGCGCCGGGGTAGCCGCCCGCTTAGCGATGCGCGCGCTGCATCGCCCCGCGCCGCAACACCCGACCCATACAAAACTGTTACAGTCAGGCTGTAGCGGGCATGTGACGCGGCCCCTGCCATCCTCAACAGGTGGAGCGTCCCTTGCCCTTTCATTTCCAGCGCGGCGACAAGTCGGTCGAAAAGGCCGTGCGCCGTATCGCGGCCGAACGTCTCGAAACCTCGCGGCTGCTCTTCGACGACACCACCCTTGCGCGCGACACGCTGGTGCATGAACTGCGCAAGAACGTGAAGAAGACCCGCGCGCTCCTCCGCTTGGTCCGGCCGCATTTCAAGGGGTTCGAGCGTGAGAATGCCGCCCTGCGCGATGCCGCGCGGCTGATCTCGGACCTGCGCGACGCCGATGTCCTCGGCGCCAACCTGACCCGGATCGCCGAGAAGACCGACATTCCCGCCGACCGCATCGCCGCGCTCCACGCCCGCCTCGCGCCTGCGGTCACGACCGCCTTCACCCCCGAAGACCGCCTGAACGCCCATCGTGAGGCGATCGCGGCGGTCGAGGGGCGCATCGGCAAATGGAAGATCTCCGGCGACGGGTTCGAGGCGCTTCGCCCCGGTCTCGAACGCAGTTGGGACGCCGCCCGCAGCGCCATGCGCAAGGCCCTGTCCGAGCCTTCGGGCGAGGCACTGCACCTCTGGCGCAAGCGCGTGAAGGACCACTGGTACCAGACCCGCCTTCTCGCCCCGATCTGGCCCGAGATGATGACACCCGACCGCGCCACCGCCGACACGCTGGGCGAAACGCTAGGCGACGCCCGCGACCTCGCCTTCCTAGTCGAGGCGTTGACCGAGGGCGATCTGGGCAATGACGCCGACACCGCCGCCCTCGCCCGCATCGCGGCCGAGGAAGAGGCGGCGCTGATGAAAGAAGCGCGCAAGACCGGCACACTCTTCTTCGCCGAACCCGCCTCGGGCCTGTCGCGCCGCTGGCGCGGCTGGTGGGACATCTGGCGCGACTAAAACGCGCCTATCCCAGCCCGCCCGCCAGCGCCTTTTCGATCAGCGCGACACTTTCATCAACGCCGTAAAGCGCGATGAAGCCGCCGAAGCGCGGCCCCTGGGAGGCGCCAAGAAGAACCTCATAAAGGGCCGTAAACCAATCCCTTAGCGGCTCGAACTCATGTTCCTTGCCAACCGCGAAGACCATGGATTGCAGCGCCTCGGCGTCCAGCCCGCCATCCCAGGCCTTCAGCCGCGCGGCCAGATCCTGCATCGCCGCGCGTTCCTTGTCGGTCGGCGCGCGGAACACCCGCGTGGGCGCGACATGGTCGTTGAAATAGCGCACCGCATAGGCCGCCGCGGCGTCCAGTTGTGGGTTCTCTTCGGGCGAGGCATCGGGCGCGTATTTGCGGATAAAGCCCCAAAGCCCGTCCTTGTCCTTCGCGCCGGCGACGCTCGCCAGGTTCAGAAGCATCGCGAAAGGCACCACCATGTCCGATGCGGGCGGCTTGCCGTTGTGGATGTGCCAGACCGGATTGGCGAGCTTGCCCGCCTCATCCTGCCCCTCGAAGGCGCGCAACTGCTGGTGATATTCGTCCACCGCCTTCGGGATCTCGTCCCTCCTATGCCGCTTCGCAGTCTTTGGCTTCTGATACATGTAATAGCCAAGGCTCTCCGTCGCTGCGTTTGTCAGCCATTCGGCGATGGTCAGCCCGTTGCCCTTCGACTTCGAGATCTTCTGCCCCCGCTCGTCCAGGAACAACTCATAGGTGAAATGCTCCGGCTTCCTGCCGCCCAGTACCTCGCAGATACCGTCATAGATCGGGGTGTTGGTGGAATGATCCTTGCCATACATCTCGAAATCGACGCCCAGCGCCGCCCAACGCGCGCCGAAATCGGGCTTCCATTGCAGCTTCACCTGCCCGCCCGTCACCGGCAGGGTCCATTCGCGGCCCTCCTCGTCGTCGAAGGTGACGGTATGGTCCTTCTTGTCGACATGCTTGATCGGGACATAGAGGACGCGCCCGGTTTCCGGGTGGATCGGCAGGAAGCAGGAATAGGTCTGCTGGCGTTCCTCGCGCAAGCTGGCCAGCATGATCTCCATGATCTTCTCATAACGCTCCGCCGCGAGCCGCAGCGTGTCGTCGGCCGCCGTCAGCCCCGCCTCGTCGGGCACCGGA
>DAIOXI010000066.1:1199-4881 GCA_036758045.1 Albidovulum sp. | reverse complement strand
GCGAGCCGCAGCGTGTCGTCGAACTGGCCGGACTTGTAGAACTCGGTCGCCGAGTAGAACTCATACTCGAACCCGAACGTGTCCAGAAACCGGCGCAGCATGGCGTTGTTGTAATCGCCAAAGCTTGCGTATTCGCCGAAGGGATCGGGGACGGCGGTGAGGGGTTTCTGGATATTGGCCTTCAGCAATTCCTGCTGCGGCACGTTCTCCGGCACCTTCCGCATCCCGTCCATGTCGTCGGAAAAGCAGATCAGCCGGGTCGGGATGTCGCTGATGATCTCGAAGGCACGGCGGATCATCGTCGTGCGCTGCACCTCGCCAAAGGTGCCGATATGCGGCAGGCCGGACGGGCCATAGCCGGTCTCGAACAGCACATGGCCCTTTTCCGGGGCCTTCTTCTCATACCGTTTCAGAACGCGGCGCGCTTCCTCGAAAGGCCAGGCTTTGGAATTCATGGCGGCGTCGCGCAGCGAAGACATGGTCGTTCTTTCCCGATGGGCGGCATCCCATATGCCGCAGGGCCGTCCCTATTGAACGGGCGGCGGATAGTCAATAATTTGCCAGCCATACAGAACCGAGGAAAAGCCCGTGTCCCAAACTCTCCCGTCATTTTCCGCGCAGGACGCGCTCGTCGCCATCATGGTCACGGTCTCGGTCTCGGATGAGACGATCCGCACCTCCGAGCTTGTCGCGATCGAGCGCCAGGTGAACCACCTGCCGATCTTCGCCGATTACGACATGGAGAATGTGCGCGGCGTCGCCCAGACGGTCTACAAGCTGATGGGTGAGGATGACGGGCTGGATACGCTGTTCGCCATGGTCCGCGACGCCCTGCCCGACCGGCTTTGGGAAACCGCCTATGCGCTGGCCTGCGACGTCGCCGCCGCCGATGGATCCATCCGCCAGGGGGAACTGCGCCTGCTGGAGGAAATCCGCCACGAACTGAGCATCGACCGCCTCCACGCCGCCGCCATCGAACGCGGCGCCAGGGCGCGTCATCTGACGGTGTAGGGGCGGCAACCTGGTCTGCCGGGCGGCGTCCGACCGACCGCCAGAGAGGGGCCTGCATCGCCGGGCCACGGAGCGGCGGCGCGCGCGCCGCTATTTCGCGCAGGGCGCATCTCCGGGCCGTGGCCATCACCACGACCGCGCCGTTTCGCGCGCCCAACTCCGTCCTTGCCTGCCCGCCGCCGCCCCGCCATTCTCACCCGTGGACCACACGCGAACGGGAACCGCAGATGAAAGTCGTCGTCATGGGCGCCGGGGTGATCGGTGTCACCACGGCCTGGTACCTCGCCCGGCAGGGGGCCAAGGTGACGGTGCTGGATCGCCAGCCCGGACCGGGGATGGAGACGAGCTATGCCAATGCGGGCGAACTCAGCTATGGCATGACCTCACCCTGGGCCGCGCCCGGCGTGCCCGTGAAGGCGTTGAAATGGCTGTTCATGAAGCGCCGCCCGCTGTTCATCTGGCCCCTCATCAGCCCGCGCATGTGGGGCTGGGGTGCCCGGATGCTGGCCAATTGCAACGACGCGGCCTATGCGGTGAACAAGTCCCGCATGGTGCGCGTCTCCAACTACTCCCGCGACCTGCTGCCCGACCTGATCGCCGAGACGGGCATCGAATTCGACCTGCGCGAAAAGGGCACGCTTCAGCTGTTCCGCACCGAAAAACAGCTCAAGGCGTCAAAGGTCGACCAACAGATCCTCGCCGAATTCGACAGCCCGTTCGAGGTGCTGGACCGCGAGGGCTGCATCGCCGCCGAACCGGCTCTGGCACTGGTGCGCGACAAGTTCGTCGGCGGGTTGCGCCTGACGGCAGACCGCACCGGCGACTGCCGCATGTTCACCATGGCGCTGGCGGAAAAGACCGCCGCATTGGGCGCCGAGTTCCACTACGGCCAGCGCATCCGCACCATCCAGGTCAAGGGCGACAGGGTGGTGGGCGTGATGACCGAGGATCTGGGCCGGGTTCATGGCGATGCCTATGTCTCGGCGCTGGGTTCCTACGGGCCAACGCTGCTTGGCCCGCTCGACCTGCGCCTGCCCGTCTATCCGGTCAAGGGCTACTCGGTCACGTTGCCGGTGACGGATGATGCGAAGGCCCCGCAATCGACGATCATGGACGAAACCCACAAGGTCGCGATCACCCGGCTTGGCGACCGTATCCGCGTGGCCGGAACGGCCGAGATCGCGGGTTATTCGGGCCGCCTTGGCCCCCACGCGACGGATACGGTGCGCCATGTGGTGAACGATCTCTTCCCCGAAGGCGGCGATCTGACCCAGGCCGAGGGCTGGACCGGCCTGCGACCGATGACGCCCGACGGCACCCCGATCCTTGGCCCCACGCCCTACCGCAACCTATTTCTCAACACCGGGCACGGGACGCTGGGCTGGACCATGGCCTGCGGATCGGGCCGGGCGGTGGCCGATCTGGTGATGGGCCGCACGCCGGAGATCGACTTCGACGGCTTGACCATGGCGCGCTACGGGGGCTGAGGGGCGCGCATCGCAGAAGGGCGCTGCCCCCGCGGGGCTGCCTCAACCGCCGTAGACCGCCGACCAGCGCTCGATCAACTGCTGCTGAAGCCATTTCGACCGCTTCACCCAGGCGCCGACACCGGGGGGCCGCTCCTTCTGGCTGTCCGGCACCGCGTCGCGGCGCGCGACATCGCCGGTGAAGATCGCGAAAGCCATCTCGCGCCCGCCCGGCGCGGTGACATAGCCCGCCAGCGTGGAGATGAAGTTCAGCGTTCCGGTCTTGGCCTCCACCCGGATCGGCGATCCGGCGATCTTCTTGCCATTGGCATCGCGCAAGGGGATAGGCTTCATCAGCCCGCGCAAGCCCGCCTGCGGCCCAAGCCGGGTCAGCACCCGCACCATGTCCGCGGCCGCGACGCGCGAAGCGCCGGCGAGCCCGGAATGATCGACCACCCGCAGATGCGCGGCGCCGCAGGCGGCCGCGGCCCAGTCAGACATCGCACGGCCGGACCGCACATGGTCGGTCACGCCCGCGCGCAGAGAGGCTGCCATGCCCACCGCCTCGGCGGTCATGTTGTTGGAATATTTCATCATGTCGCGCAGGACCGCGCGCAGATCGGCGCTGGCATGGCTGACCAGAACGGTGCCGTCCGGCAGCCGGTCCACCGGCCTGGGCGCGGGCAGCGGCACGCCCTGCGCCCGCGCCAGCGTCTGAAACACATCGCCCGCGTAAAGCTCGGGCCGCCGCACGGGCAGCCAGCGGCTTCCCCCGCGCCCCAGCGCCGCACGCGCGACCGTCCACTGTTCCACCTTGCCGCCGCGATAGGAATAGACCGGCAGGTCACGCTCCGCGATGGCGACCTTGGCGGAATAGACCCTGGGCGCGAAGCGTTCGGCGCGCGCGTCCATGCCGACTTCATAGCCCTTCGACGTGCGCTTCCAGACGAAGTTCACCCGGTTGAAGTTCAGGTTCAGCCCCGACACCGCCGGGTTGTAGCCCAGCCAGACCGGCTGCGTTTCGTCGATCGCGTCGATATAGGGCAGCGCGCCCGCCCAGACCAGAAAGCGCCCGCTGACGCCGCGCACGCCCGCCCTGGCAAGTGCTGCCGCCATATCGCCCAGATCGTCGGTGTTCCGCGTCGGATCGCCGCCGCCCGCCAGCCCCAGGTCGCCCTGTACGCTGCCGCCCGCGCCCGGCCCTG
>DAIOXI010000066.1:0-1189 GCA_036758045.1 Albidovulum sp. | reverse complement strand
AGTTGCGCCGCCCGGATCAGCTCGGCCGGCGCCGCGACCGCGCCGCCCGCGACCCGTACCGGCCGCGCGGGCGGCGTCACGGATCGCAAGGGCGCATTGGCCAGCGCAGGCCCCGCCGCAGCCGAGATCAGCCCCCCGAGAACACCGCGTCGCGTCAGTACTGCCATCGGATCACCTCCCGCACCGAGTTGTCGCCCGAAGCGGGCGCCGGGGCAAGGCCATCTCAGAAGCTTACCACGGCGACGACCTGCGCGGGCTTCTCGGGCACCTGCCGGCCGTCCGGCAAGGTGCGCATCATGCCGCGCAGCATCTTCGCCGATCCGCCCGGCAGCGCAGCCTTTGCCCGCGCCTCATCCTCCGGGGACACGCGCGGAACCGGGCAGGCGCCCTCCTTGTCCCAAAGCGCTTTCGAAATCGGCCCCGCCACCGCACTTGAGATGACCCGCGGCGCGACATCGTCCTTCTTGACCTTCCCGCTCAGCGTCAAGGTCTTGATCGTCTCGGCCAGAAGGCTGGCCGATGCCGGGAAGTCGATGGTTTCGACGACCTTTTCCGCCTCGGTCGCCTTGCCGTCCTCGGTGCAATGATGCGCGACGAAGACCCAGTCATGGACCATATAGGCGGGCGCATAGCCCCAGGGTGAAAAGCCCTTGAAGACCTGCCCGATCTTCGGGATCGAGCCGCCGTCGGTATACATCATGGCGGGCCGTATCACCTGCCCGCCGTGCCTCGCCGCGCGGGTATAGGTCAGTTCCTGCCCCGGCACCGGCACGAAGAGAAACCGCCCGTCGCCCATGTCCGGGCGGCCATCGTCGATCCACATGACATAGACCGACCCGCTGAAGGTACTCCGCTCCACCGCGTCGTAATCGACATGGCCGCAGGCGGCGGGCAGCATCAGGGCCACCGCAAACATCGCTGAAATCCGCATCTCTCCCCTCCAATGGCCTTTCTGAAATACCGGCCAGTCTAGCAGAGGGGCCGCGACCTGCGAAGGCAGGCTGACCTTACCTTTTCCACTCCCCCCGCGCGCGGATCGCGGAGGAGGAAAGGTTCACCATCGGCACGTTCAGGAAACACCAGACAGGCGGCGCGGCATAGGGCAGAAGCGCCGCGCCCTCGGCCGGCAGGCGGTAGCGGGCGAACTCCTCCACCGTGCGCGCGCCGCGCGCCTCAAGCCGCGACCCGG
>DAIOXI010000065.1:12307-13234 GCA_036758045.1 Albidovulum sp. | reverse complement strand
TGACGGTGAAGGCGGGGCGCCACATGACGACGGCCCCGCCTGGCGGGGCCGTGTCTCGTCAAGCGAGGATATCGGGGCTTGTGGCCGGTCGCGCCAGCCCGCCGCCTGTCCGGTCAGTTGGTGTCGATCGTGACGCTGGACAGGTAGTTGTTGATCTTGTCGGTGAGGCTGTCGGTGCCCTTCCTGATGGTGGCAAGCGCCGCCACGCCCAGCCCGACCACGGCGGCGGTCAGCACGACCCAGTCAACCGTGACCGCGCCATCCTCGGCGTCGTGGAATGTCCTCGTCGGCTTGAAGAACTTCATCGTCATCTCCATCGGGGTGGTTACCGGCACGAGCCGGACACCGACTTTGGTGGGCTTGCCGGGCTTCGGCGGATCCACCTACAGCATCTCTTCGCCGCCCATCATATTACCGGCGGGCAGCCAATGCAAAGACCCGAAGTGAAACGGTGCGGCGGGCGGAGCTGTTCCCCTGGTGCCAAAAAAAACGGCGCCCCCGAAGCGGGGGCGCAGCTTGAACCGTCTGTCAGGTCGATCAGTTGGTGTCGATCGTGACGCTGGACAGGTAGGCGTCGATCTTGCCGGTGACGTTCATGGTGCCTTTCTTGACGGCGGCCAGAGCGGCCACGCCGAGGCCGACGACGGCGGCGGTCAGCACGACCCAGTCAACCGTGACCGCGCCTTCTTCTTCTTCGTTGAACTTCTTCGCAAGCTTGAAAAATTTCATGGACTTTCTCCGTTGTTTCGCCCGTTACACACTCCTGAGACAGATACGCGGGCTAGGTTCGCCGTGTCCGTTCCGCCTTGGATGAAGCCGTTATCACCGCGAATCGTGTTCCAACTTGGGCGGGGTCCGTTTTTTTCTGTGTATTTCTACGCTGGCTTGGAAACAGATCCGGCTTGGTGTTTCCATCCCGTGATCGCT
>DAIOXI010000065.1:9083-12297 GCA_036758045.1 Albidovulum sp. | reverse complement strand
ATTCTCCGTAGGTTCGCCCGTTGCACCATCCGATGACGGGGTTTGTGGGTGGCTGCGCCTTGCCCGTTCCGTCTCGGCATGGGGACATATGGCCCCCGAATCGTGGCAGGAGTTAGGCGTGGATCGTACATTTTGAAGAGATGGAGAGCCCGCCAATTTGCGAACAAGTATTTGAAATGAATAAATTTTTTATCAGGTAACCAGCTCGCGTCCGACAGCAGATGTTGCCCAAACGCCTGACGCGGGCGCAATTCTCGGGCGCGGGGCGGGAAAGGCTGGCCCGGTCGCATGTAATCTGCGACAACCGGCCAAGAACGATGAAAAAGCAGTACAGGCAGATGGCTCAGGGCAAGAGGATTGCCATGATGGTCGCGGCCGCCTTGGCGGCCATGGCCTCCGTCGCGCTGGCCGAAACCAAGCCGGAACCTTACCCCGACTTCACCTTCAAGCGTATCTCCGCCCCCGGCGCGGGCAAGCCCGCCACCGGCGGGCCAAAGCGCATCACCGTGCAGATCGACCCCGCGGAGCAGGCCCGCCGTCTGGCCGCCGGTGCGCTGCCGCCGCCGGAAAACCCGATCCCGAAGGGCAAGGCCGATCCCGCGCTTCTGCCCGCCGATCCCAGGCCACCGGCCAGCGCCTATGACTGGTACTGGAAGATCGTCTCGCCCGGCATTGCCGACGGCGACGGGCGATTCTCGGCCGCGTTGCAGGCCCTGACGCAGGCGCCGAAGGGCGCGGCGGTTCCCGCGCCGCGGCTTCAGCACCTCAACGACATCGCCACCGCCCATGGGCGCGAGATCCTGAAGGCCACCATCGGGACCGAAGTGTCCCCGGCGCTGGTTCTTGCCATCATCAGCGTCGAAAGCGCGGGCAAGGCGACGGCTGTCTCCTCGGCCGGGGCGGTGGGCCTGATGCAGCTGATCCCGGCCACGGCCGACCGTTTCGGCGTCGAGGACAGCACCGATGTCGCGCAGAATATCAAAGGCGGCGTGGCCTATCTCGACTGGCTGATGAAGGAATTCAACCGCGACCCGCTGATGGTCATCGCCGCCTACAATTCCGGCGAAAACTCCGTCAAGGGCAATGGCGGCGTGCCGCCTTTCGCCGAGACGCGGGCCTATGTGCCAAAGGTGCTGGCAGCCTGGGCCGTCGCGCGGGGGCTTTGCCTGACCCCGCCCGAGCTTGTGTCGGACGGTTGCGTATTTGCCGTGAACGGATGAAGGCCCGCTAGATGACCGAGACCAAACCGCTCGTCCTGGACGTGGATGGCACGTTTCTCAAGACCGACATGCTGTTCGAGACGTTCTGGGCCGGGCTTGGCACCGATCCCCTGGCGACGCTCCGCACCACGCTGGCCAATTTCCGCGACCCCGCCCGGCTGAAGGCGGACCTGGCGCGGATCGCGCCCTTGCGGGTCGATCTTCTGCCGGTGAACCCCGAGGTCGCCGATCTTGCGCTGCGCAGCCGCATGGCGGGGCGCGAGGTGGTGCTGGCCTCTGCCTCGGACCGGAGCCTGGTGGAACCGCTGGCCCGCGAATACGGGCTGAGCGAGGAGGTCTTTGCCTCGGACCCCGGCCATAACCTCAAGGGCGAGGCAAAGGCGAAGGTGCTGGTCCAGACCTTCGGCGAGGGCGGGTTCGACTATGCCGGCGACAGTTCCGCCGACATGCCGGTCTGGAAACGCGCCGAAAACGCGCTGGTCGTCGGCAACGTCCCCTCGGCCCGCGCGCTGAGCGCCGAGGGGCGAAACGTGGTGGAGATCGCCGGCGGGTGGAGCTGGCGCGCGCTGCTGAAAGCGATGCGCCCGCATCAATGGGTCAAGAACGTCCTGCTGCTTCTGGCGATGATCGCCGCGCACCGCTTCGATCTGGAGACGCTGATCCCGATCCTCTGGGGCATCGCCGCCTTTTCGGCCGCCGCCTCGTCCATCTATATCGTCAACGACCTTCTGGACCTTGAGGCGGACCGCCTGCACCCGACGAAATGCCGCCGCCCCTTTGCCAGCGGCAACGTCCCCATCCAGATCGGCATGATCGCCTTCCTGTTGCTCGCCGCTTTCGCCCTTGGTGTCGCGGCGGCGATCAATATCGAATTCCTCGGCGTTGTCCTGCTCTACATGGTCCTGTCGCTGGCCTATTCGCTGAAACTCAAGCGCATGCGGTGGATCGACATTTCGACGCTGGCCGCGCTTTACACCATCCGCGTGATCGCCGGCGCGGCGGCGGGGCAGGTCGATGTCTCCATCTACATGCTGATCTTCATCTTCCCGATCTTCATCACGCTCGGCTGCGTGAAGCGGCTGACGGAACTGACGCTCGCCACATCGGACGAACGGCTGCCGGGGCGCGGCTATGGCCGCCCGGACCGGGGCGATCTGCTGAACGTGGCCTGGATCGGCACCATCGGCGCGCTCTTGATCTTTTTCCTCTATTCGATCAGCGATCAGGGCCGGTTGCTTTACCCGACGACCTGGATCCTCTGGGTTGCGATGATCCCGATGGCGCTTTGGCTGATCCGCATGGTGGCGCTCGGCTGGTTCGGCAAGCAGGATTATGACCCGATCGTCTTTGCCATGCGCGACAAGTTCGGGATCGGTATCCTGATGATCACCCTCAGCCTGATGTTCTGGGCCGCCGGGCTGTGGGGCCAGTGGTTCGGCGGCTGACCGTCAGATCTTCATCTTCTTGAAGATGAATTCCGGGATATGGATGATGATGAGCATGATGAAACGCCAGAAGAACGGCGTGTAGATGACGTTGCGCTTCTTCCTGACCGCTTTCAGGATGTCCTCGGCCACGTTTTCGGGGGACGCGACAAGGAACATGCCGGGCAGGCCCCAGGTCATCGAGGTATCGACGAAGCCGGGTTTCACCGTCACCACATGCCCGCCCGCCCGCGTCAGGCGGTTGCGCAGGCCCGACAGGTAGGTCGCAAAGCCCGCCTTGGCAGCACCGTAGACGTAATTGCCGATCCGTCCCCGGTCGCCCGCGACCGAGGCCACGCCAACCACCGTCCCGCCGCCACGCGCCTCCATCACCGGGGCCAGCGCTTGCAGGAAGCGGGCAGGGCCGGTGAAGCTGTCGGTGACTGTCCCGTCGATCAGGGACGGATCGGCGTCGATCTCTGCCTGCGGCGGCATGGAGCCGACGAAGACGGCGGCGTTCAGCTCGCCCTCTTCCTGTGCCATCCGCGCGACGCTCCCCGCAAAGCCCTC
>DAIOXI010000065.1:1947-9073 GCA_036758045.1 Albidovulum sp. | reverse complement strand
CGGCCAGGGCCGCGCCGCGCAACCGGCAATCGCTGGCCAGCGCCGCCAGATCCTCAACGTCACGGCCCGCCAGCAGGACGCCCGCGCCGGTTTCCGCGACCGCCCGCGCAAACGCGCGCGCCATGGAAGAGGTCGCGCCAAGAATGATCCAGGTCCGGTTCATTTCGTCCCCCGCAGTTTCAGCCGCCGCACGATGTCGGTCTGCAACGCGCCGTCAGGGTCGGCCTTGGCCACTTCCTTCCGCCAGAGGTCAAGTTCGGGGTACATCGCCGGTATCTCCTCAGGCCGGGCGAGGCTGTCCTTGGCGAAATAGATCCGCCCGCCAACCTCGGCCGCGCGGGCCTGCATATGCTTGATGAGTTCACGCGCCGCGGCGCGGTTCGGGAAATCGACGGCGAGTGTATAGCCCTCCATCGGGAAGCTCAGGTATCCCGCGCGCCCCGGTCCCATGCGTTTGAGGACCGCCAGCGGCGAGGCGAGGCCGGAACCCGCGATCTCTGCCAGCATCTCGCGCAGTGCCGGGGCCTGATCCAGCGGCACGACGCATTGGAACTGATGAAATCCGCGCTTGCCGTAAAGCCGGTTCCAGTCGTGGATCTTGTCGAGCGGGAAGAAGAAGTCCGAAATCGGCCTCACGACCGTGCGCCCCTTTTCCGGCACGCGCCGGTAATAGGCGTTGTTGAACATCCGCACGATCGGAGAGGAGAGCGCGAAATTCGGCGCGTCCAGCGGCACCTTGCGGCGCTTGATCTTCGTCGGCATCAGGCCCGACCCGGTTTCGCCTTCCTCAAGGATACCGCGCCCCAGCGCCGCGCCCTTCGCCGTCGCGTCGATCCAGCCGACGGTATAGGTCGCCGGCGACATGTCGAGATGGGCGATGAAATCGTCCCAGTCGGTCATCCGCCGTTCGGTCACCACCATCACGTCGCCCTTGCAGGGCGTCAGCCGCATCTTCGCCGTCACGATCACCCCGGTCTGGCCAAGGCCCCCCGCCGTGGCGCGGAATAGGGCCGGGGTCTTTTCCGGCGTGACCTCGACGATCCCCTTCGCGGTGCGCAGGGTGATCGCCGTGACATGCTCGCAGAACGACCCGGCATGGTGGTGGTTCTTGCCATGCACGTCCTGCCCGATGCAGCCGCCCACGGTGGCGAACCCGGTGCCGGGCATCACGGCGGGCAGCCAGCCCTTGGGGCCAAAGGCCGCCGCGATCTCGCCCACGCGCGCGCCGGCCTCGACCGTCAGGATGCCGGTTTCGGGATCGAAATCCAGCATCCGGTCCAGCCGCGTCATGTCGATGGCGCGGCCGCCGTCGTTCAGGGCAGCGTCGCCATAGCTGCGCCGCATCCCCATCGCAGGGGCGAGGGCGTCGTCCAGCGCGGCTTCCAGCGTGGCCTGGCGTTCGGGGCGGGCAATCTCGCCCCTGGCGGTCAGGACGCGGCCCCAGCCGGTATAGTCAGCGGATTTCCAGAGCATTCTTCTGTCTCAGTGAAAGGCGTTCGGCGAAGGGAAAGACCGCAAGGCCCAGCCCCAGCGCGAACCAGAGTGTCGTGACACGGATGATGGCTGTGGCCGGGACGGAGACCTCCATCGGCACGCCGTCAAGCGCCAGAAGCGCGATCATCGCGGCCTCGGCCCCGCCGACCCCGCCCGGCGCGCCGGTCAGGCCCCCGGCAAGGGTAGCGAAAACGAAGATGCCGATGGCTTTCCAGAGGCCGATCTCGGCCCCCATCCAGCCAAGGAGAAGGTGAAACGCATAGCCCTCGGCCAGCCAGCCCGCGACGCCAAGCGCGATGGCGGGCAGGATCGTCGCGGCCCGCGTGAAATGGCGCAGCGACCGGGCGGCGGTGCGGATGCGGGCGAAGAGGCGCGGGAAGCGGCCGGTCAGGCGGTAGACCCGCGTCACGATGGCGGCCAGAAGCCGGGGGTGGGTCGCCGCATAGGCGGCCAGAAGCGCCAGCGCCGCCACCGGCAGCGCGCCCCCCATGCCGCCCGCCGCGATCGCGACCGACAGCGCCAGGATCACCGCCATCGCCGCCAGGTCCGAGGCGCGGTCCATCAGCGCCAGCGGCGCCGTACGTTCATAGGCCCAGCCGGTTTCCCGCTTCAGCCAGCGCATCCGCACAAGTTCCCCCACGCGGCCCGGCGTCACGACCATGGCGAAACCGCCAAGGAAATGGCGCAAATCCGCGCCAAGCGTCGTCGGCAGGCCCAGATGGCGCGCAAAAAGATGCCAGCGCACCCCGCGCAACAGGTAATTGACCAGCGACAGAGCCAGAAGCAGCGCGCCCTGCCACAGCGTCAGCCGGGCGATCTGGGCGGTCGTCTCGTCCCACCCGGTCGCAGCGAAAAGGCCGATCAGGCCTGCGATGAACAAAAACCCCAGCGCGGCCATGACAAGCCGGTCCCTGAGCCGCCGGGCGAGCGGTTTGGGGCCTGATTGGGAAAGGGGCAGGTCTGCACGCATCATTGCCCCGCTCGCTAGCAACGGATTGGGGCAGCATTATGAATTTGTTTCGATAAAGTCGACAGTTTCAGGGCGGCCTAGACGAAAACGTCCGCCCACTCCGGGTGCTTGCGCGCCATCGACGCCACGAAGGGGCACAGCGCGCTCACGGTAGAGCCCGAGGCGCGCGAGTCTCCCACCAGATAATCGACCAGCCGCCGCCCGGCGCCGGAGCCGCGCAGCCCGGCCGGAACGCCGGTATGATCGGCGATGATCTTCGTCGGGCTGACGACAGAGAAGGTCAGCTCCGCCTCTTCCCCGCCCTCGTGAAGGACGTACCGGCCCTTGGTCGGGCCGGTCTCCTTGGGGATCGCCGGATCAGTCAACGATCGTCGCTTCGGTCGCGGCGCGCAGCTCCTCCTCGGTGACGCCATCGGCGAGTTGCACGATCTTCAGCCCGCCCGGAACGACATCGAGAACCCCGAGGTTCGAGATGATCCGGTCCACCACACCCTTGCCGGTCAGCGGCAGCGTGCATTCCTTCAGAACCTTCGATTCACCGTGCTTGTTGGTATGGTCCATGACGACGATCACCTTGCCGACACCGGCGACAAGGTCCATCGCCCCGCCCATGCCCTTGACCAGCTTGCCGGGGATCATCCAGTTCGCCAGATCGCCCTTTTCGTCCACTTCCATCGCGCCAAGGATCGCGGCGGCGATCTTGCCGCCCCGGATCATCCCGAAGGAGGTGGCGCTGTCGAAATAGGCGGTCCGCTTCAACTCGGTAATCGTCT
Organism: Albidovulum sp.; assembly: GCA_036758045.1. Taxonomy (GTDB): domain Bacteria; phylum Pseudomonadota; class Alphaproteobacteria; order Rhodobacterales; family Rhodobacteraceae; genus Albidovulum. The sequence goes on along the minus strand of DAIOXI010000065.1, from coordinate 5,836 downwards.
GCTTGCCCGCGTTGATCAGGTCGGGGTCCTCGTCGCCCTCAAAGGGGAACGGCCCCATGCCGAGCATGCCGTTTTCCGATTGAAGTGTGATGTCCTTGTCGCCGACATAGTTGGCGACCAGCGTCGGGATGCCGATCCCGAGGTTCACATACATCCCGTCTTCAAGTTCCTCGGCGGCCCGCGCCGCCATCTGGTTACGGTCCCAGGGCATCAGGCTTCCTCCCGCTTGCGCACGGTGCGCTGTTCGATGCGTTTCTCATGCGTGCCCTGGATCAGGCGATGCACATAGATGCCGGGCAGGTGGATGTGGTCGGGGTCAAGGCTGCCGGTCGGCACGATTTCCTCCACCTCCGCCACGCAGACCTTGCCGCACATCGCCGCCGGCGGGTTGAAGTTGCGCGCGGTCTTGCGGAAGACGAGGTTGCCCGTCTCATCCGCCTTCCAGGCCTTGACGATCGACAGGTCCGCGACGATCGCGCGTTCGAGGATGTAATCCTGCCCGTCGAAATTCTTCACTTCCTTGCCCTCGGCCACCACGGTGCCGACGCCGGTCTTGGTGTAGAACCCCGGAATGCCGCAGCCGCCCGCGCGCATCCGTTCGGCGAGAGTGCCTTGCGGGTTGAATTCCAGCTCAAGCTCCCCCGACAGGTACTGGCGCATGAATTCGGCATTCTCGCCCACATAGGAGGACATCATCTTCTTGATCTGCTTGGTGTCCAGGAGCTTGCCAAGCCCGAACCCGTCCACGCCGCAATTGTTCGATGCGATGGTCAGGTCCTTGACCCCGCTGGCGACAAGCGCGTCAATCAGAAGCTCGGGAATGCCGCAAAGGCCAAAGCCCCCGGCGGCGATTGTCATGCCATCCTGCAAAAGCCCGTCAAGGGCGCTTGCGGCATCGGGATATACCTTCTTCACCAGGAACCTCCTTGCCTTCCGGTGGTGCGGCCCCCGGAAGGCCGCCTTGGGCAGGGAAGGTGACCGATTGCACCGCGCATCGCCATCCGTAAGAATACGTATATATCTACGTATCGGCGGGGAGGGGAAGATGGGCAGCGCGACCGGAACCGGGACCGGGCGGGAGCTCGAGAGGCTGGCCTTCCTGCACGGGCCGGATGCGACGATGATCCTGGCCGACCGGGTGATCCTGCGGGCCAGCCTGCGGGTCGAGGATGTGTTCGGCTGGACCCCGGATGAGCTTGAGGGCCAGTCGATCCGCATGCTTTATCCCGGCCAGAGCGATTATGAGGTGATCGGCGAACGTGCCCGCAAGGCGCTTGAGGCGCAGGCGGTCTGCCATGACGAACGCTTCATGCGCCGCAAGGACGGGCAGGTCGTCTGGATGGAGGCGTCCGGAACCGCGCTCGACCGGGGCGATCCGCTGAAGCTCGCGGTCTGGACCTACCGGCTGGCGGACCGGCAGGCGGCGCCCGTCGGGCCGCTGACGGCGGCGGAAAAGCGCGTCGCGCGCTATCTGGTCAACGGCTTCACCAGCAAGGAAATCGCGCAAGCCCTGACCTGTTCGCCCCGCACGGTCGAGGTGCATCGCGCCAACATGATCCGCAAGCTGAAGGTGCGCAACAGCTTCGAACTCGTCCGCCGCCTCCTGATCGCGCCCGACCCGGAGGGGCTGGGCTGACGCGCCGCCCCGGTCAGCCGGTCTTGCCCGCCTTCGCCTTGCCCGCCTTTGTGCTTGCCGCCGGTTTCCGGGCGGCGGCCTTCTTCGCCGCAGGCTTCTTCGCGGCGGCCTTCCGGCCCCCCGTCTTCGCCGCCTTGGCCGCGATCAGCTCAAGCGCCTGGTCCAGTGTCACGGTCACAGGCTCCACCTCTTTCGGCAGCGTGGCGTTGACCTTTTCCCATTTCACATAAGGTCCGTAGCGGCCCGACATGACCTCTATCTTGCCGCCGTCGGGATGCTCGCCCAGTTCCCGCAGCGCCGCCGGGGCCGAGGCGCGCCCGCCACGGCTCGCCTTCTGCGCCAGAACCTCCACCGCGCGGTTCATGCCGATGGTAAAGACCTCATCGACCTCGGGCAGGTTGGCATAGACGCGGCCGTGCTTGACGTAAGGCCCGTAGCGCCCGATGCCCGCCTCGACCCGTTCGCCATCCTCCGGGTGCGTCCCGATCTCACGCGGCAGCGACAGAAGGCGCAGCGCCTTTTCCAGGTCCATCGCATCCGCGGACCAGCCCTTCGGCAGGCTCGCGCGGGCAGGTTTCGGCACCTCTTCCGTCGCCTCGCCACGCTGGACGTAAGGCCCGAACCGGCCGGATTTCAGCCAGATCTCGTCGCCCGCATCCTCGCCCAACACCTGATCGGTGACCCCGGCCTCCTCGCTGTTCACTGCCGAGAGAGAGCGCGTATATCGGCAGTTGGGATAGTTGGAGCAGCCGATGAACGCCCCGCCCGACCGCGCGGTCTTCAGGCTCAGCCGTCCCTCGCCGCAGGTCGGGCAGATGCGCGGGTCCGACCCGTCCTCACGCGGCGGATACAGGTGCGGGGCCAGGACTTCGTCGATCTTCTCCAGCACCTCGCCGATGCGCAGATCGGCGGTTTCCGCGATGGCGGCGGTGAAATCGCGCCAGAACCGGGCCAGCACGTCCTTGTAGTTCCGCTCCCCGGCGGAGATGTCGTCAAGCTCCTCCTCCAGATCGGCGGTGAAGTCGTATTCGACATAGCGGCGGAAATAGTTGGTCAGGAAGGCGGTCACAAGACGCCCCTTGTCCTCGGGGATCAGACGGTTCTTGTCCTTGCGCACATATTCCCGGTCCTGGATGGTCGAGACGATGGAAGCATAGGTGGACGGCCGGCCGATCCCCAGCTCCTCCATCCGCTTGACCAGCGTCGCCTCGGTGTAGCGGGGCGGGGGTTGGGTGAAATGCTGTTCCGGCGCGATCTTGCGCTTGTCGGCGGCCTCGCCCTGCATGATCTGCGGCAGGCGGGCGCTGTCCTCGCCCTCATCGTCGTCGCGGCCCTCGTCATAGACCTTGAGGAAGCCGTCGAACATCACCACCTGCCCGGTGGCGCGCAATTCGACCTGGCCGTCGGACGAGCCGACATCGACCGTCGTCCGCTCAAGCCGCGCCGCCGCCATCTGGCTGGCGATGGTGCGCTTCCAGATCAGGTCGTAAAGCTTCCTCTGATCGTCGGCGACCTTCAGCTTGTCGGGTGACAGGCTCATATCCGTCGGGCGGATGCATTCATGCGCTTCCTGGGCGTTCTTGGCCTTGTTCTTGTACATGCGCGGGCTGTCGGGGACATATTCCGCGCCAAACCGCCGCTTGATTTCGTCCCGCGCGGCCATCACCGCCTCGGGCGCCATGTCGATGCCGTCGGTCCGCATATAGGTGATGTGCCCGGCCTCATAAAGCCGCTGGGCGGCGGACATGCAGGCCTTGGCGCCCATGCCGAACTTGCGGCTGGCCTCCTGTTGCAGGGTGGAGGTCATGAAGGGCGCATAGGGGTTGCGGGCGGCAGGCTTCGCCTCGACCGATTTCACCGTCAGGTCGCGGGTGGTGATCGCCTGAACGGCGAGTTCGGCCGCGGTCGCGTTGGCGATGTCGAACTTGTCAAGCTTCTTGCCGCCAAGGACGGTCAGCCGCGCCTGATATTCCTGACCGCGCGGGGTGACGAGCGTTGCGGTCACCGTCCAGTACTCGCGCGCCTTGAAGGCTTCGATCTCCATCTCGCGCTCGACGATCAGGCGCAGGCAGACCGACTGCACCCGGCCCGCCGATTTTGCGCCGGGCAGCTTGCGCCAGAGAACGGGGGAAAGGTTGAAACCGACGAGATAGTCCAGCGCCCGGCGGGCCAGATAGGCCTCCACCAGCGCGGCGTCGACGTCGCGGGGATGGGCCATCGCCTCGGTCACGGCGGATTTGGTGATCGCGTTGA
>DAIOXI010000065.1:1155-1937 GCA_036758045.1 Albidovulum sp. | reverse complement strand
CGAGCGCCTCTTGCAGGTGCCAGGAGATCGCCTCGCCCTCGCGGTCGGGGTCGGTGGCGAGGATCAGCGTATCGTCGGATTTCAGCGCCTCGGCGATGGCGCGGACATGCTTCTTGCTGTCGCTGGCCACCTCCCATTTCATGTCGAATCCGTGGTCGGGATCGACCGAACCGTCCTTCGGCGGCAGGTCGCGGACATGGCCGTAAGAGGCGAGCACGGTGTAGTCGGATCCGAGATATTTGTTGATTGTCTTGGCCTTGGCGGGTGATTCAACGACGACGACGGCCATGACTTCCTCTTGAAATGCGCTTTTGCTCTCGGGCGCGGAACATGTGGGGGATGGGGTGGGAATGTCAATGGACCGCCCGGCAGGTGGGGTCGGGGCGGGCAGGGGCGTTGCCGGAAACGCCGGCCGCGGCAGGGTCGCGCTGTGCGTTCTGGCGAGGATACCGGCGCGGCGGGCTGGCAGCCCTAAACCATGCGCGACAGCAGGCCGCCCGGCTGGCGCAGGACCTGGCCTTCAAGCTCCAGGCTGACAAGTACCGGCGCGATCTTCGACGTCGGCAGGCCGAGGTCGCGGATCAGCTGGTCTTCCGCCACCGGGCTGGGACCGAGGCGTCGCAGGATCTGGTCGTGCAGCGTGGCAAGCGGGGTTGCGTCGCGGCGTTCCATCCGGGGCCGTCGTCCCGCCGCCATGACGAGCGCATCGGCGGGCGGCGTCGTGTCCCCGGTATCGCCGGTCGCCGCGCCCTCATCCGCCTTGCGGTCCACCGCGTCACCGG
>DAIOXI010000065.1:0-1145 GCA_036758045.1 Albidovulum sp. | reverse complement strand
GAGGCAAGCCCCAGCGCCGCGCGCACGTCCTCGGCGCTGCGCACCAGAACGGCGCCGTCGCGAATCAGCATGTTGCAGCCCGAGGCGCGGGCGTCGAACGGATGGCCCGGCACCGCCAGCACCTCGCGCCCCTGATCAAGGGAAAGCCGCGCGGTGATGAGGCTGCCGGATTTCGCCGCCGCCTCGATCACCAGAACGCCGCGCGAGAGGCCTGAAATCAGCCGGTTGCGCAGCGGGAAATGCCGAGCCATCGGGTCAAGCCCCATCGGCTGTTCGGACAGCAGCAGCCCCTCGCGGCCGATATCGGCGGCGAGTGCGGCGTTTTCCGGTGGGTAGACCACATCGACACCGCCCGCCATCACGGCGACCGTCCCGGTGCCAAGGGCAGCCAGATGCGCCGCCGTGTCGATCCCGCGCGCAAGGCCGGAGACGACGGTGATCCCCGCTTCGCCAAGATCGCCCGCCAGCTTGCGCGCGATGCGCGTGCCAAGCGCAGAGGCAGAGCGCGCGCCCACCAGTGCCACCATCGGGCGGTCGAGAACCGCCGCGTCGCCCTTGATCCAAAGCAACGGCGGGGCATCGGAAAGATCGGCGAGCGCTTGTGGATAGGCGGGCTCGCCCCGGCAGATCAGCCGCGCCCCGGCGGCTTTTCCCGCCTTGCATTCCGCGTGAATGACATGTTCCGGGCAGATGGCGTAATCGCTGCCCCCGGCCGAGCGGGCAGCCCCCGGCAGCGCCTTCAGCGCGGCCTGTGCCGACCCGTGTTCCGCGAGCAGGCGCCAGAAGGTGCCGACGCCGCCCCTGCGGGAGCGAATGAGGCGGAGCCACGACAGTCTGTCGTCTTCCGTGGTGGGTGGGGTGAAGGGGGTGGGGTAAGAAAACAAACCTTTTGTCCCTCGTGCCTTCGCCTCATTCGCAGGGGCAGAATGCAGCGGCAGGGTTAATCAAAGGTTACGATTCGCGCTCTGATTTTTTTTCTCGCGCTTTTCCTCAAGATGCTCCAGCCGCTGCTTCACGACCCGGTCGCCGATCTGGGTGACGAGCAGGGCGAAAACGCCAATGCCCATGAAGATCAGGACCGTGGTGCCGATCTTGCCGATCGCCGTCGCAGGCACCAGGTTGCCATAGCCCACGGTCGAAACAGT
>DAIOXI010000064.1:0-13489 GCA_036758045.1 Albidovulum sp. | reverse complement strand
GCACGGCCCCGCCGCCGGGCCGAAAGAGCTTGCCAGGGTGCTGATCCCCGAAAAGGATGGCGGCATCCTGTCCGGCATCGGCCGGGTCGATTATTCCATCGGCAAGGGCGTCTCTCCGGGCGTCTTCGTGATCGCCGAGGCCGAACACCCGCGCATCCACGAACGCATGGCCGACCTCAAGATCGGCGACGGGCCGTATTACGAGTTCATCCGCCCCTACCACCTGACCTCGCTGGAAGTGCCGCTGACCTGCGCCCGCGCCGTCCTTTACGGCAAGGCCGACATGGTTCCGCTCGACAAGCCGGTGGTCGAGGTCTGCGCGGTCGCCAAGCGCGACCTGAAGCCGGGCGAGACGCTCGACCAGATCGGCGAATACACCTACCGCGCCTGGGCGATGGAGGTGTCGCGCGCCCAGGCCGCCAGGGCGCTTCCCGCCGGGATGCTGACCGGCGCGACGGTCACCGCCCCGATCAGGAAGGGGGAGCTTATCACCGGGCTGAACGCGAAACTTCCGAACACCCGCATCGTCGAGCTGCGGCGGCGGCAGGACGAAATGATCTACGGGAAGGACCTCATCAATGGCTGACGCGGCCACCGACACGAATACCCCCTACGCGATCCGCACCTACAGCCCCCAGCGGCTGAAGGATGCGCTGCACAAGATGTTCCTGATCCGCAAGTTCGAGGAGGGCGCCGAGGACAGCTATACCCGTGGCCTGATCCACGGCACGATGCACCTGTCCATCGGGCAGGAGGCTTCGGCCGTCGGGTCCTGCATGTCGCTGAGCGATGAGGACAAGATCACCTCCACCCATCGCGGCCACGGCCATTGCGTCGCCAAGGGGGCCGATCTGGGCAAGATGTTCGCCGAGTTCTTCGGCAAGGAAACCGGCTATTGCAAGGGTCGCGGCGGGTCGATGCACATCGCGGACCCGTCCAGGGGCAACCTTGGCGCCAATGGCATCGTCGGCGGCGGCCTGCCCATCGCGGTCGGCGCGGCGCTTTCGGCCAAGCGGCTTGGCACCGGGGCGGTCACCGTCTGCTTCTTCGGTGACGGCGCCAATAACGAAGGCGCGTTCCATGAATCGCTGAACATGGAGGCGGTCTGGAATTTGCCGGTCGTCTTCATCTGCGAAAACAACCGCTACGGCATGTCCACCTCCACCGCGCGCTCCACGGCGGTCAGGCAGATCGCCGAACGCGCGGCCGCCTACTCCATGCCCGGCGTCACCGTCGACGGCAACGATTTCTCCGCCGTGACCGAGGCCGTCGATGCCGCCGTCGCCCGCGCCCGCCGGGGCGAGGGGCCGAGCCTGGTGGAGAACATGACCTATCGCTGGCGTGGCCATTCCAAATCCGATCGCAACCGCTATCGCAGCAAGGAAGAGATCGCCGAGTGGATGGAGCGCGACCCGATCGTCGCCATGTCCAAATTGCTGGTCGATCACAAGATCCTGACCGAAGCCGAGGTCGGCGCGCTTGAAGAAGACGCCACCCGCATCATCAGGGAGGCCATCGACTTCGCCGCCGCCAGCCCGGACCCGAAGATCGAGGAAGCCACCCGCGACGTCTATACCGAAGGGGCCGCGGCATGAACGCCCAGACCAGGACCGAGATGCGCGAACTTTCCTACGCCGAGGCGATCCGCGAGGCGATGGACATCGCGCTTGCCAGCGACGACCGCGTCATCGTGATGGATACCCCGATTTCCGAACTTGGCGGCGCCGGTGTCGCCGTCGGCGCGGCGCTGACCGGCCTGAAACCGATCTTCGAGTTTCAGTTTTCGGACTTCGCCGCCCTGGCGATGGAGCAGATCGTCAATCAGGCCGCCAAGGTGCGTTACATGCTGGGCGGGTCGGTCTCTGTCCCCCTTGTCATGCGCTTTCCGGCCGGATCCGGCACGGGCGCTGCCGCCCAGCATTCGCAAAGCATCGAGGCCTGGCTGGGCCATGTCCCCGGCCTGAAGATGGTGCAGCCATCGACCCCCGAGGACGTCAAGGGCATGCTGCTGGCCGCGCTGGAAGATCCCGATCCGGTGATGATCTTCGAGCACAAGATCCTCTACAAGATGAAGGGTCACGTCCCCGAAGGCCACTACACCACCCCGATCGGCAAGGCCGCGATCCGGCGCAGCGGCAAGGACCTGACCATCGTCGCGACCTCTCTGATGGTCCACAAGGCGCTGGCCGCCGCGGAAACGCTCGGCCCCGAGGGGATCGACGTCGAGGTCATCGACCTGCGCACCGTCCGCCCGATGGACCGCGAGACGGTTCTGGCCTCGGTCCGCAAGACAGGTCGGCTGATCTGTGTCTATGAGGGCGTAAAGACCCTTGGCGTCGGAGCGGAGGTCTCGGCCATGGTCGCCGAAAGCGACGCCTTCGATTTCCTCGATGCGCCCATCGTGCGCCTCGGCGGCGCCGAATGCCCGATCCCCTATAACCCTGAGCTTGAAAAGGCCGTGGTCCCGCAGGTTCCCGACATTCTCGACGCCGCGCGCAACCTTGCCAAGGGGCGCCTCTGATGCCCATCGAAGTCATCATGCCCAAGGTCGACATGGACATGGCCAAGGGCAAGATCGTCACCTGGCATGTCTCGGAAGGCGATACCGTCACCAAGGGCGAACCGCTTTTCGACATCGAGACCGACAAGGCCGCGATGGAGGTCGAGGCCGCCGACAGCGGCATCCTGCATCACGCCGTCCCCGAAGGCACAGACGTGCCAATCGGCCAACCCGTCGCCTGGCTCTATGCCGAGGGGGAAGAGGTGGGCGAACGGCCCGCGAGCCTCGCCCCGGCGGAACCGGATGCGCCCGCCTCTGGGGATGACCCGGCCCATGAGACGGATGCCCCCTGCCCCGCTGCCCCGCGCCCCGAACCGGACGCGGGCGAAAGGCAGCGCGCCACGCCACGCGCCCGCGCACTGGCCCGCGACAGCGGTCTTGCCATCGACACCATCGCAGGCACCGGCCCCCGTGGCCGGGTTCAGGCCGGTGATGTCGCGGCCCTTCTCGACCGCGGTCCGGCCCCGGTTGTCGCCGCGACCTTCCGCCCCGAAACCGGGCCGCTGTCCGTAACCCGCAGCAAGGGCGGCAGCGGAACGCCCGTCGTGATGATCCACGGCTTCGCCAGCGACGCGACGTCATGGGCACCGCTTGAGGCGCATCTGAAGCATCGTCCGGTCATTCGCATCGACCTGCCGGGCCATGGCAAATCGCCGAAACTGAATGTCGCCAATTTCGCCGCACTCCTGAAAGAGGTCCGCCGCACCTTCGACGGCCTGAACCTCGATCAGGCCCATCTGATCGGCCACAGCCTTGGCGGGGCTCTGGCGCTTGGCATCGCCGATACGCGCCCGCGCGGCATCGCCTCTCTGACGCTGATCGCCCCGGCGGGTCTTGGCCCCGATATCGACGGTGCTGCCCTCTCGGGTATCTGCCGCGCCAGCCGTGCCGAAAGCCTTGCCCCCTGGCTGCGCAAGCTGGTCGCCGATGAAGACATCATCACCGACAGCTATGTGCGCCTTGCCATGGCCGGACGCACCGACCCGAACCTGCGCGCCGCCCAGACCGCGATGGCCGACACGCTTTTCCCCGATGGCGTACAGTCCATAGACCTGCGCGCCGCGCTTGACCGGCTCACCCCGCCCGCGCGGATCATCTGGGGCAAGCGGGACGCGATCATCCCGTGGCGCCACGCCCTGCGCGCGCCAGGCCGCGTCGCACTGCATCTTTTCGACGGCATCGGCCATATGCCGCAGATCGAATGCGCCGAAGAGGTTGGAGTGCTGCTTCGATCGCAGATATAGTCGCCCGGAGGTTACGGGGCGGAAAGATGGCGATGCCGAAGGACACCAAGGGCAAGGCGACGGAGACGGGCGGGGAACGCAAGTCCGCGGGCTCAAGCGACACCCTTCGGGTGCGCGCCGCCTGGCTTTACTATATCGAGGGCATGACCCAGTCCGACGTGGCCGAAAAGCTGGGCGTCAACCGCGTGATGATCACGCGGCTTCTGTCCGAAGCCAAGAAGCGCGGTGAGGTGGTGATCCGCATCCTGTCGCCGCTGGCGCCGCTGATCGAGTTGCAGAACAAGCTTGAAAACCGCTTCGGCCTTGAGCGCGCCATCGTCGCGCCGCTTGAGGATGAAAACGACGTCCCCACCCGCGTCATCGCCTCGGCCGCCGGGGTCTATGTGACCGAAACGATGCACAACAACATGACCGTTGGCGTAGGCTGGGGCCAGACCATGCACACGATGCTGCAATTCATCGAGGGCCGACCGCTCGAAGGGGTGCGCGTCGTCTCCCTTCTGGGTGGCATCGCGCAGGCCCGCCGGTCGAACCCGGCCGAATTCGCCTGGCAGTTCGCCGAACTGTTCGATGCCGAGGGCTTCCTGATCTCCGCCCCCGCGCTGGTCGATTCGATCCAGACCCGCCACGCGCTTCTGGAACATTGCGGGCTTGAGCAGATCCTGCAAATGGCCGACTACTGCGATGTCGCGCTTCTGTCCTGCGGCGGCATCTCGACGCTGACCACCTCTTACCGGCTCGGCCATGTCTCCGAGGCGGAGCGCCAGTCGCTGATCGCGGCGGGGGCGGTGGGCGATCTTCTTTACAACTTTCTCGACAAGGACGGCGTGCCGGTGGACCACCCTGTCAACGACCGCTCCATCTCCATGTCCATCGACCGGCTGAAGCGAATCCCCAACAAGGTGCTGATCTCCGGCGGCGCCGAGAAGATCGAGATCATGCAGGCGATCCTGAGCGCCGTGAAGCCAAGCGTCCTCATCACCGATGAGGCGACGGCGAAGCGCCTTCTCGACACCGCCCCGGCCTGAGGTCCGGGTCGCTGTCGGCGATCCCTGGCGGGCGGCTTTCGTCGGCGCCGGACCATGTCTCTCATCCGGGTCGCAGCGCCATCTCCTCCAGTGGTCTTCCGAGACGACAATGGTTAACCGAATGGCAGCAGATACACCAACGGGACTGATTGGTCTGATTCAAGGAATTTCTCGCTTTTATAGTACCAACCGCTACCCCTGAATTTCAGCGGTCCGTCGATCTGTCCCGCGCGGCGGACGAATCGCGGGTCCTGGGTGAGATTCTGAAAATCGGCTTGGCGGTGCGCATCCCGGCCGCATGGTGCGGCCTTCATGCCACATGCCGAGCATGGATCTGGTGCCGCTGACCAGGCATTTCCCCATGGACCGGGGACCAGGGGCCGACGGCGTGGCACTCGCCCGCTATCTTGCACCCGGTCCGATGCGCCGCGCTGTCGGGATCTGTGGCCGATCCTGAAAACGATCATGGGCCGGACGGGTGCAGCCGGGGATCGAAAGCCCGCTTGCCGGTGTGGCCCCCGACCCGGATGCGCCGGTGGTCGCGCATGTCGTGCTGGCCACGCCGATGCCCGACTTCTCCGCGCCCTGGCAGCTGAAGGGTGCATTGACAACCTCGTTCGCGTGAACGAAAGCTTCGGCTTCGACCCCAAGACCGGCCCTGCCCCGCTGCTTGATCCGAAGAAGAAGATGAAGGTGATCTGGAGTTCGGCCTTGGATCATGCCGCAGGGACCGACATGAACGCGCTGGATCAGCTGACGCCCTATTTCTCCACCATCTTCGGCTTCATGGCGCTGCGCGACATCGCCTTCGTCGCCTCCGGCAATCCCTGGGCTTCGGCCGAGGTCGCCCAGCACTTCCGTTGCAAGGCCCAGACCGAGCTTGGCAGTGCCGCCGCGGCCTGGTGACGGCGCTTCGGGGCGGGCGGTGGCGAGGTTCGCCACCCGTCCCTTCGACGCGGCGCGGCTGGGGCTGACGGCGCTTCTGCTGGTCCTGTTCGCGCAGGGACCGGGCCTCAGCGGGCTCGTGGAACAATGGTGGCTTGTCCTCGTCGGTCTTGGCGGCGCGCTGGTCGCAAACTCCACCGGGATCGGCGGCGGCGTCGTCTTTGTACCCGCCTTCGACGTTCTGGCGCTGCAGGAAGACCGGATCGTCGGAACCAGCCTGCTGATCCAGTGCTTCGGGATGAGCATGGGCGCCCTGACCTATCTGTCGCGCGGCAACATCCCCGCCCTGCCCAGGCTTGAAGACGGCGGCACGGCGCGCCTGTCATCGGCCGGGATCGTCCTGGCCGTCCTGCCCGCCGCCCTCGTCGGGTATTGGCTGGCCACCCTGGGCGGTTTTCGCCCCGACTGGCCGCTTGCGCTGATCTTCAAGGTTCTGTCCCTTGGCCTTCTGGCGGCGCTTCTGGCCACGCAATTCGCGCGCGTCCTGACCCACCGGCCCCTGAACATGGGGACCGACGGCGCCATGCTGTGCCTTGTGGGCCTGATCGGCGGCGCCTTTGTGGGCTGGATTTCGATTGGTGTCGGCGAGTTGCTCGCGATTTACCTGATGTTGCGCGGTCTGCGCGCGGTCGAGGCGGTCGGCCTTGCCGTTATCGTCACGGCGCTTTGCGTCGTATTGGCGCGGATCGGATTGCCGGGGTCGCAGGGCGTTGAGGTTGACGTCGCGCTCCTCGTGGCGCCGGGCGCGCTTTTGGGTGGTTTCCTTGCGCCGTTTCTACTCGACTATGTCGGTGAAACCCGTGTGAAATGGTTCTGTGCCTTTTGGAAAGTGGTTTCACCGATGTTCATGTGACCTTCAGGAAAGACGCTCTGCGCTGGGAACGCGACGGCGAAAAGACACGGAAATTCGACTGTGTCGATCAACCTTTCGCAGTTGCTTGAGGCGATCCGGGGCAGCGGTCCGTTTTCCAGGCGCCTCGGGTGCCGCAGTCCAATTGCGACGAGGGGCGCGCCATCGACCGGGTCGTCTATGACCCTTATTCCTCGCTCGACGCGATGATCGAAGAGCGGTTGCGGGCGGTATCCCTGGCCACCATCCTGCAATCGGCCATGTCGCTGCTGCCGCCCACCCGAATAGTACCCCGGTGATCGACGGGCGATCAGCGCGTTTTCCGCGATGGGGGATGCGCTGGTCGAGACAGGCAAGATCGTCTCGCGCGACACGACCACCCTGGCGGCGGATGCGCTGCTTCTGGCGGGCTGAGCCCGAACCACGCCGGTTCACGTCAACGCCTTGGCAAACAGCCCCTCGACCTCACGCTGAACCGCGTCGGTCAGCCTGCCGGAAATCGCGATGTCGGTGCGCCGCCGGATCAGATCCTCGACGCTTCCGACCCGCTCATGCCGGATCAGCCAGAGAAGCTCTTCGCGGCTGTAATCCGGCAGGTTTTCCAAGGGCCGGTCGGCCCCCAACCCGGCGGCGACGAGCCCGGCCCGCGTACCATAGCGCGCCAGCAGGACCTCGGCCCGCGCCACGTCGATCCCCGCCCGTTTGGCACAGGCGGCGACCCATTCAGCGCGGCCTTCGGCGCCAGGGAAGCCCTTGCCGCCGCCGATCTGCATGTCTTCGGTGCCAACCCTGCGCACACGCCCCAGCCGTCGCAGGATGTCGTCGGTGACCAATGCACTGAACGCCCGGAATGTCGTCCATTTTCCGCCGATCAGGCACAGGACCGGCGCCCCCGAGGGGAGCGATTTTTCGGCGATGGAATGATCGCGCGTCACAAGGCCGATATCCCCATCGGCGCGCGGCAGGGGCCGGACGCCGGAAAGGCGGAACCGGATCTGGTCCTTTGTCACCGGGATCGCCGGGAAAATCTCCGCCACGACGGCGCGCAGATAGTCGGCCTCACCCTCGTCACAGACCGCCGCATCCGGGTCTTCGATCTTGATATCGGTCGATCCGATCAGGACCCGGCCCTTGAACGGGTAGACCAGATTCACCCGCCCGTCGGCCGTTCCGAAATAGACCATATGCCCGTTCAGCGCCTTCAACAGCGCGGCGTTTTCCACCACCAGATGCGCGCCCTTGGAGCCGCCCATCAGCTGCGTCGGAATGCCCAGGGCCGCATTGACCCGGTCGATCCACGCCCCCCCGGCATTGACGATGATCCGGGGCCGCACCCTCTGTTGCCGCCCTTCATGGAGATAGGTCACAACGCCACCGGACTGCCCTTCGACCGTGACGTGATTCAACGCCCGTGAGGACGGGTTCAGCGCCTCGCCGTCCAGCACCAGTTCAAGGCCCAGGCGTTCCGCGTGGCTGATCTGGCCTTCGTAATAGAGGCCGGCGCCGATGATCGCGGGATCGAGACCCTGCACCGTGCCGTCCAGCGCGGCGCGCGACAGCATCCGGTGCTTCGGCATCCTGGCAAAGCTGCGGCCGTAGATATCGTAAAGCGTCAGCCCCAGATGGGTGATCCAGCGGCCCCGATCGGCTATCTTCGCATTGATCCGAAAGAACCGCAGGATCGAGGGCAGGATGCCGCCAAAACGGCCCCGCAGGGGCAGGATCGACGGCAGCGGCCGGACGTAATGCGCGGCGTTGGAGAGCAGGCGGTTCCTCTCTTCCGCACTTTCGCGGACCAGGCGAAACTCCCCCGTCTCAAGGTATTTCAGCCCGCCATGCATCAGCCGCGACGACCCGGCCGAGGCGCCCGCGCAGAAATCCGTGCGTTCGAGCAGCAGGCACTCCACCCCCTGCGCGCAGAGGTCGCGAAACGTGCCACAGCCGTTGATGCCGCCGCCAAGGATCAGGACATCGACGTCCCGCACCTCAGCCATCGCGCAGCGCCACCTTGATCGCCGCGCCGCTTTCGGCGACGGCCAGCGCCTCGGCCATGTCGTCAAGCGGATAGCTGTGGGTGATCATCGACTTCAGGTCCAGCCTGCCGGTGGCGACCATGTCGAAACTCTGGGCGAAATCGCGGCGCGACAGGCCGAAGGCGCCGGTGACGGTCAACTCACGGTAGTGGATTGCGTTCACGTCCATTTCCGCGACTTCCCCTTTCGCGAAGCCCGCAAACAGGCTGATGCGCCCGCCAAAGGCGGCAAGGTCGGTGGCCTGACGCGCCAGCGCGGGAACACCGATGGCGCAGATCACCACGTCCGCGCCCCGCCCGCCGGTTTCCTGATGGACACGGTCGGCGACATTCTCGGCCGTGGGGTCGATGGTGGCGTCGGCCCCGGCGGCAAGTGCCGCCTCGCGCCGGTGGCCGTTCGGGTCCGAGACGATGATGCGTTTCGCGCCGCGATGGCGGGCGATGTGAACATGCATCAGCCCGATCGGACCGGCGCCGAGGATCGCGACGCTGTCAGCTGAGGAAACGCCGACCTTGTTCTGCCCGTTGACGACGCAGGACAAGGGCTCCACCAGCGCGGCCTCTTCGAAGGACATATGGTCGGGCAGATGCCGCAGGTTGCCGGCCGCGACCGCCTGGGCCGGAATCCGAATCAACTCGGCAAAGGCGCCGTCGATCTCGTAGCCGACCGCGCTGCCCTGGGTGCAAAGGTTCTCGCGCCCGGTCTTGCAGAGGTCGCAATGCCCGCAAGCGATGAAGGGGCAAAGCCCGACGCGGTCACCGGCGGAGAGGCCCGCATGACCGCCCGTCTCGACCACCTCGCCCGAAAATTCATGCCCCAGAACAGAGGGATAGCGCACCCCGGTGGTCTTGCGCCCGCGATAGATCCGAATGTCGGTTCCGCAGATCGTGGCCGCGCGCATCCGAATCACCACATCGCCGCTTCCGGCCTTTGGGGTCTCTATCTCTTCCAGGGAAATTTCGTTCGGGGCCTTGAGGACGGCGGCTTTCACGATGGCGCTCCACGTCAAACAGTTGTCGCGATCAGGTTACTATAGTTTGCACAAATGTTGCCAGAAGAAAGCATAATTCGCATAAACTTTCTCGATTCCTGAGTGATAGCCCTGAAATTCTGGGAATCCGGCGCATGTAGTCTCAACATTTATGTTGACAGCATAGCTAATGTTCACTCACTCTTCTGGCAAGACGAGGGAGGAGAGCAACAAAGTGTCTTGCGACTATACATCTGTTGGCTTCTACACCTTCGACTGCCTCGGCTGGCCGTTCGGCACCGTTCCGCCCGGCGGCGGCACCGTCCTTCTTGATGAGATCGCCCTTGCCGTATCCGGCGCGGCCGGAACCTCGGCCATCGTCGGCGCCAAGCTTGGCCTGACGACCCGCGCGGTCGGGGGGATCGGCGCGGACATGATGGGCGACTGGGTGCAGCACCGCATCGCTGAGTTCGGCATCGACCAGACCGACCTGCGCCGCATTCCCGGGGTGCCCACGTCAAGCTCCATCGTGCTGACCCGCGCCGACGGCTCGCGCCCGGCGCTTCATGTCAAGGGCGCGACCGGCGCCTTCGTGGTTGAGCCTGAGCGTTTCGACGCCGTCACCGACACGAAGATCTTTCACCTTGGCGGCGTCGGCCTGATGGACGCCATGGACGGCGAGCGCAACGCCGCCTTGATGAAACACGCGAAGGCGCGCGGCTGCATCACAACCGTCGATGTATTCGCAGGCTCGCAGGACGACCTGCCCGACGTGAAGGCGGTGCTGCCCCATACCGATTATTTCATCCCCTCGATCGAAGAGGCCGAGGCGCTGAGCGGCCTGGAGGACCGGGCAGAGATTGCGCGCTTCTTCCTCGACCTCGGCGCGCAATGTTGCGTCTTCACGCTGGGCGCGGAGGGGGCCTATTACCACCACCAGGATGGCACGATCTTCGATGTGCCGGCCTTTCGCATCGACCTCAAATGCACCTGCGGCTGCGGCGATGTCTTCAACGCGGGCTTTGCCGCCGGTCTGATCCGCGGCATGGGGCCGGAGGAGACGGTGCGCTTCGCACAGGCCTGTTCCGCCCTCAACGCGACGGGCCTCGGCTCACAGGCCGGGATCGTCGATTTCGACCAGGTCCAAGCCTTCATGTCCACCGCCGCGACCCTCACGGCAGGGACGGAGAACGTGGCGCGCTGACAGGCCGCCGCCCCAACCGGCACGCTCGTGCCTCAAGCAAGTCAACAGGAGGAGAGTAACATGAAATCGAAGGTGAAACTTGGGATCGCCGCGGCCTGCATGGCGGCGCTGTCCCTGCCGATGGCCGCGTCGGCGCAGGACCAGGCCGACCTCATCACGCCGATCGACAGGAAGCTGACCTTTGTCTTCGTCCCGAAGGTCATCCACCCCTGGTATGACGTCGTCGCCGAGGGCGCGGCCTTCGCGGCCGAGGAATTCAAGCAGCGCGGCATCGACATCGACGTGATCTGGGACCAGCCGCCGCAGGCCGACGTCGTCGATCAGAACCAGCGGATCGAGGCGAATATCGGCCGCCATCCCGATGGCCTGGCCATTGCCTGCCTTGACCGGGCGACCAACGTGCAGCTGATGAACGAGGCCGTCGAAGCCGGGATCAACGTGGTCAACTTCAACTCTTTCTGCGACGATGCCTTCCCCTTCATCGGCCCGAAAAGCAGCGTCCAGGACGGCTACGACCTGGGTGAGCGTCTGGCCGAGATCCTTGGCGGCAAGGGCAAGATCGCGATCCTGTCGGGCAGCCTGACTGCATCCGATCACGTCGAGCGGATCCAGGGCTTCAAGGACGCGCTGTCCAAGCACCCGGAGATGGAGATCGTCTTCGAGCAGCCCGATGACGACATCCTCGAAAAGGCCGTCGAACTGACCGAAAACGTCCTGTCGGCGCATCCCGACCTTGACGGCATATTCGGCTCCAACGCCTCCAACCCGATCGGCGCCGCGCGGGCGGTGCAGAACGCGGGCAAGGCGGGTCAGGTCCATATCGTCGGCATGGATGACCTGCCCGAGGCAGTGGATTTCGTCTGCTCGGGCGTGATCGACGCGCTGAAGGCGCAGCGTCAGTGGGACATGGGCTACTGGGCCGTGACCTACCTTGTCGCGATGAACGAAAACCACACCTACCCCATGTTCCACAACACCGGCTCACGCTTCCTGACCAAGGAAGACTGCGAGTAAGCTTCCTCCCGACCGGGTCGCGCCAGACGCGGCCCGGCGCACCATGGCTTCGGGCCGACAGCCGGCCCGAAGCGCACCGGAAAGGTCTCCCCGCGATGAACACCCCCGCCCCCGTTTTCGAGGCCCGCCGCGTCTCAAAATCCTTTGGACCCGTGAGCGCGCTGAAGGATGTGTCGATCACCCTCTTTCCGGGTGAGGTTCATTCCATCATCGGTGAGAACGGCGCCGGAAAATCGACCCTGATGAACATCATCTGCGGCCGCCTCCAACCGACCGGGGGGCAGCTTTTCGTCGACGGGAAGGAGGTCCATTTCCACCTTCCGAAAGACGCGCAGACCCATGGCATCGCCATCGCACCGCAGGAGATCAGCCTTGTCCCGCATCTCAGCGTGGCCGAGAACATCATGCTGGGCGCCCATTGCGGCCCCGCCCTGTCGATCGACTGGCGCAAGACCCGCGCCGAGGCCACGCGGCATCTGCATGAGGTCGACAATTCCATCGACCCGGCGGCCCGCGTTTCGTCCCTCTCGAAGGCGCAGCAGCAACTGGTGCAGATCGCCCGCGCCGCCGCGACCGAGGCCCGCGTCCTGATCTTCGATGAGCCGACCGCAACCCTGACCTACCGCGAGGAAGAGACGCTGCTGTCTTATATCGAGGCATTGGCGCGCGAGGGGCGATCGGCCTTTTACATTTCCCACCGCCTTGACGAGGTGCGCCGTCTGTCGCACCGGATCACCGTCCTGCGCGACGGCGTCCATGTCGGCGAACTTGCCCCCGAAGAGGCCAGCCGCGAGCGTATGGTCACCATGATGGCGGGGCGGCCGCCAAAGGCCGGCGCCCAGCCCTTGCGCGATCTTCCCTCGACCGACACCGTGTTGAAGGTCGAGGGGCTGACCCGCGCGCATGAATTCACCGACCTGTCCTTCAGCCTGCGCAAGGGAGAGATCCTTGGCGTCTCGGGCCTTGTCGGTTCCGGCCGCACCGAGATGGCCAAATGCATCTTCGGCGCGACCCGCGCCGATGCCGGGCTGATCGAGCTGAACGGCAAGCCGGTCAGCTTTCGTGGCCCGCTTGAGGCGATCCGGGCCGGGGTCGTCTACCTGCCCGAGGAACGCAAGCAGGAAGGTATCTTCCCGCTTCTGTCCATTGCCGAGAATACCGGCCTGCCGACGCTGGACCGCTTCACCGGCCTTCTGCACCTGCGCAACCGCGACATGATGGCCGAGGTGGAAAAGCTCGCCGGTCAGATGAAGGCCAGGTTCAATTCATTGCGCGACCCGATCACCAGCCTGTCGGGCGGCAACCAGCAGAAATTCATCATCGCCCGCTGGCTGATGCGGGACGCCCATGTGCTGATCATGGATGAACCGACCCGCGGCATCGACGTGAACGCCAAGTTCGAAATCCAGTCCGTTCTGCGCAAGCTGACCGAGGAACGCGGTCTGTCGATCATCGTCATCTCCTCCGAGATGGAAGAGCTTCTGGATGTCGCGGACCGCATCATGGTGATGCACGAGGGCAAGGTGAAGGGCCTCATCGACCGCCGGGAAGCCTCGCAGGAGGGGCTTCTCCAGATGGCGATGAGCTGAGCGAAAGAGGAAACGAGACCATGGCGAGTGCCAACACTTCCGAACTGTCGAC
>DAIOXI010000063.1:10872-13537 GCA_036758045.1 Albidovulum sp. | reverse complement strand
GCAAGGAGATCACCTTCACCCGCAACGGCCGCAAGGCAATTCTGAACAAGCTGGTCGAGGCGGAGGGCTTCGAAAAGTTCCTGCACGTCAAGTACATGGGGACCAAGCGCTTCGGCCTCGACGGCGCCGAGGCACTGATCCCCGCGATGGAGCAGATCGTCAAGCGCGGCGGCAATCTTGGCGTGAAGGAGATCGTCATCGGCATGCCGCACCGCGGCCGCCTGTCGGTTCTGGCCAATGTGCTGATGAAGCCCTACCGCGCCATCTTCAACGAATTCCAGGGCGGCAGCTTCAAGCCCGAGGATGTGGACGGTTCCGGCGACGTGAAATACCACCTCGGCGCGTCCAGCGCCCGGGAATTCGACGGCAAAGTCGTGCACCTGTCGCTGACCGCCAACCCCTCGCACCACGATCCGGTCGTCCTCGGCAAGGTGCGCGCCAAGCAGGACCAGTTGTCGGACCAGGCAGAGCGCCGCGCAGTGCTGCCGGTCCTGCTGCACGGGGACGCGGCCTTTGCCGGTCAGGGTGTCGTGGCGGAATGCTTTGGCCTGTCGGGCCTGCGCGGCCACCGCACCGGCGGCACCATCCATTTCGTCGTCAACAACCAGATCGGTTTCACCACCGCGCCGCATTTCTCCCGCTCCTCGCCCTATCCGACCGATATCGCGCTGATGGTCGAGGCGCCGATCTTCCACGTCAATGGCGACGATCCGGAGGCTGTCGTCCATGCCGCCAAGGTCGCGACCGAGTATCGGCAGATGTTCGGCAAGGACGTCGTCATCGACATCTTCTGCTATCGCCGCTTCGGTCATAACGAAGGCGATGAGCCGATGTTCACCAACCCGGCGATGTACAAGACGATCAGGACCCACAAGACGACGTTGCAGCTTTATACCGAGCGGCTGGTCAAGGACGGCCTGATCCCGGAAGGTGAGATCGAGGATATGAAGGCCGCCTTCCAGGCCCATCTGAACGAGGAATTCGAAGCCGGCAAAAACTACAAGCCGAACAAGGCCGACTGGCTTGACGGGCGCTGGTCGCACCTCAACCGCGAGGGAGAGGAATATTCGCCCGGCAAGACCGCGATCACCAAGAAGCTGATGGCAGAGGTCGGCGCCGCCCTGACCCGGGTCCCTGAAGGGTTCGACATCCACAAGACCGTGACCCGGCTTCTGGACGCCAAGTCGGCGATGTTCAAGTCCGGCACCGGGTTCGACTGGGCCACGGCCGAGGCGCTGGCCTTCGGCTCGCTCCTGACCGAGGGCTATCCGGTGCGCCTGTCCGGCCAGGACTGCACGCGCGGCACCTTCAGCCAGCGCCACTCCGCCTTCGTCGACCAGACGACCGAGGAACGGCACTATCCGCTGAACCACATCAAGGCGGGTCAGGCGCGGTATGAAGTCATCGACTCGATGCTTTCCGAATATGCGGTGCTGGGCTTCGAATACGGCTATTCTCTGGCCGAACCGAACGCGCTGACCATGTGGGAGGCGCAGTTCGGCGACTTCGCCAACGGCGCGCAGATCATGTTCGACCAGTTCATCTCCTCGGGCGAATCGAAATGGCTGCGCATGTCGGGCCTTGTCTGCCTGATGCCGCATGGGTTCGAGGGGCAAGGGCCGGAACATTCCTCCGCCCGGCTGGAACGCTGGCTGCAACTTTGCGCCCAGGACAACTGGATCGTCGCCAACTGCTCCACCCCCGCGAACTACTTCCACATCCTGCGCCGCCAGATCCATCGCAGCTTCCGCAAGCCCTTGATACTGATGACGCCGAAATCGCTTCTGCGCCACCCGCTCGCGGTTTCGGATGCCGAAGATTTCACCACCGGATCGACCTTCCACCGCGTCCTCTGGGACGACGCACAGAAGGGGCATTCGGACACGAAGCTCGTCGCGGACAAGAAGATCAAGCGGGTCGTGATCTGTTCCGGCAAGGTCTATTTCGACCTTCTGGCTGAACGCGACAGGCTTGGCCTGACCGATGTCTACCTGCTGCGGCTTGAACAGTTCTACCCGTTCCCGGCGCAATCCTTGGTGAAGGAGCTGGACCGCTTCAAGGGCGCCGAGGTGGTCTGGTGCCAGGAAGAGCCGAAGAACCAGGGTGCCTGGTTCTTTGTCGAACCCAATCTCGAATGGGTCCTGACCCGGATCGGGGCCAAGGCGCAGCGCCCGGTCTATGCCGGACGGTCCGCCACCGCCTCGCCCGCGACGGGCCTTGCCAGCCGCCACAAGGCGGAACAGGCCGCGCTTGTCGCCGACGCGCTTGGCGTTCAGGGGGGAGCCTGATGTCGGTCGAGGTTCGCGTCCCCACGCTGGGCGAAAGCGTGACCGAGGCGACGGTCGCCACCTGGTTCAAGAAACCGGGCGATACCGTCGCCGTCGATGAAATGCTCTGTGAGCTTGAGACCGACAAGGTGACGGTCGAGGTCCCCTCCCCCGTCGCCGGCAAGCTGGCCGAGATCGTCGCCGCCGAAGGCACGACCGTCGGCGTGAACGCACTGCTCGCGCAGATTACCGAGGCCGGGAAATCCGGTTCCGAAGATGCAACCCCCAAGAAAGGCGCCGTTTCCGCGCCGCAAGCCGATGAGGGCAAGATGGCTGGCAAGAATATCGACGTGATGGTGCCCACGCTGGGCGAAAGCGTGACCGAGGCGACGGTCTCC
>DAIOXI010000063.1:6249-10862 GCA_036758045.1 Albidovulum sp. | reverse complement strand
GGCGAGTCGGTCACCGAAGCCACCGTCGGCAAATGGTTCAAGAAGCCGGGCGACGCCGTCGCCGTGGATGAGATGCTCTGTGAGCTTGAGACCGACAAGGTCTCGGTCGAGGTCCCCTCGCCCGTCGCCGGTGTGCTGGCCGAGATCGTCGCGCCCGAGGGCAGCACGGTCGATGCCAAGGCCCGCCTTGCCGTGGTGACCGAAGGCGCCGCGGGCGCCGCGACTGCCACGAAGGAAAGCGTCAAGGCCGAACAGGTCGATTCCCCCGGCGCCGGCCCCGAAACGCTGACCGAACGCAAGGATGTGGAGGACGCGCCCTCGGCCAAAAAGGCCATGGCCGAAAAGGGCCTCACCTCCGATCAGGTCACCGGCTCCGGCCGCGACGGGCGGGTGATGAAGGAAGACGTCGCCAGGGCGTCGGCCGCCCCTGCCCCCGCCGCCGCGCCCGTGGCCTCGGCCGCGCCCGCCCCGGCCTCTGCCCCCCGCGCGCCGGTCCCGGCAGAAGACGCGGCGCGGGAAGAGCGGGTGAAGATGACGCGGCTGCGCGCCACCATCGCCCGCCGCCTCAAGGACGCGCAGAACACCGCCGCCATGCTCACCACCTATAACGAGGTGGACATGAAGGGCATCATGGACCTGCGCAACGAATACAAGGACGCCTTCGAGAAGAAGCACAAGGTCAAGCTTGGCTTCATGTCCTTCTTCGTGAAGGCCTGCTGCCACGCGCTGAAAGAGGTGCCTGAGGTCAATGCCGAGATCGACGGCGGCGATGTGGTCTACAAGAACTTCGTTCATATGGGCGTGGCCGTCGGCACGCCGTCGGGCCTTGTCGTGCCGGTGGTGCGCGATGCCGACCGGATGTCCTTCGCCGAGATCGAGAAGAAGATCGCCGAACTGGGCGCCCGCGCCCGCGACGGGAAACTGTCCATGGCGGAGATGCAGGGCGGGTCCTTCACCATCTCGAACGGCGGCGTCTATGGCAGCCTCATGTCCTCGCCGATCCTGAACCCCCCGCAATCGGGCATTCTTGGCATGCACAAGATCCAGGATCGCCCGGTCGTCGTCGGCGGCCAGATCGTCATCCGCCCGATGATGTACCTTGCGCTGAGCTACGATCACCGGATCGTTGACGGCAAGGGCGCGGTGACGTTCCTCGTGCGCGTGAAAGAGGCGCTGGAAGACCCGCGGCGGCTGCTGATGGATCTGTAACCCAATCGTAGGATGGGCAATATTGCCCATCCTGCAGGAGACGCACCCATGCACCTCATCGCCACCTTCTCCACCCGCGGTTTCGACGCCTGGAAGGCCGACTATGACGCCCATACCGAAACCCGCGACGCGGCCGGGCTGACAATGCTTCAGATGTGGCGCGATGCCGATGATGCGGACCGCGCCGTGGTGCTTTTCGAGGTCAGCGACCGCAAGCGGGCCGAGGCATGGCTACACGAACAGGCGGCGCTGCGGGGCGGTATCTCGGGGCAATTCGTGAAGACGGCGTGATCCGCGCGACCATGCCCCCGACCTTGACCCTTCGGCCCCGCCATAGCACCCTGCCCCCAGCCGCAGCCATCAAAAGGCACGCCAAATGTCCAGCGAACTGAACATCCTTGCCCTTTACGGGCTTTACACGGCGCTGATCCTTCTCTTGCAGGTCACCGGCGCGATGTCGCAACTCGGCATGGGTTACCTGCTGTCCTCGCGCGATGAACACCGCACACTGACCGGCATCACCGGCCGTCTCGACCGGGCGCTGGTGAACTCCGTCACGGCGATGGCGCTTTTCGCCCCCGCGATCCTGATCCTTGCGGTCAAGGAGGAATTCAGCGCCACGACCCTGACCGCCGCGCAGGCCTTCCTGATCGCCCGCATCCTCTATGTCCCGGCCTATGCGCTGAAGCTGACCGGAGTGCGCACGCTCCTCTGGCTTGTCGGTTTCGCGGCGACCGTGGCGCTGTACCTCGTGGCGCTGATGACCTGACCCGCAAAGGAATCTGTAGCTACAGATGCCTTACACAAACCCAAGCCCGCCCAAAGCGGAGCCGACACGACTTTCCGAAGGAGTTTAGACATGGCAGATTTTGATGTGATCGTGATCGGCGGCGGCCCCGGCGGCTATGTCTGCGCGATCCGTTGCGCGCAGCTGGGGCTGAAGACCGCCTGTGTCGAGGGGCGCGAGACGCTGGGCGGCACCTGCCTGAACGTGGGCTGCATCCCGTCGAAGGCGCTGCTGCATGCGACCCATTCGCTGCATGAGGCAGAGCATAATTTCGCCAAGATGGGGCTGAAGGGCAAATCCCCTTCGGTCGACTGGACGCAGATGCTGGCCTACAAGGACGAGGTGTTCGGCCAGAATACCAAGGGCATCGAATTCCTGTTCAAGAAAAACAAGGTAACCTGGCTGAAAGGCTGGGGGTCGATCCCCGCCGCCGGGCAGGTGAAGGTCGGCGATGAGGTCCATACCGCGAAATCCATCGTGATCGCCACCGGGTCAGAGCCGTCCTCGCTGCCGGGGATCGAGATCGACGAGAAGACCGTGGTCACCTCCACCGGCGCGCTGGCGCTGCCCAAGGTACCGAAGTCGATGGTGGTGATCGGCGCCGGTGTCATCGGGCTTGAGATGGGGTCGGTCTATGCCCGCCTGGGCGCCGAGGTGACGGTGATCGAATTCCTTGATGCGATCACGCCCGGCATGGACGGCGAGGTGCAGAAGACCTTCCAGCGCATCCTTGGCAAACAGGGCCTCAAGTTCATCATGGGCGCCGCCGTTCAGGGTGTGACGAGCGCCAAAGGCAAGAACACCGTCACCTACAAGCTGCGCAAGGATGACAGCGAGGCGACGGTCGAGGGCGAGGTTGTCCTCGTCGCCACGGGTCGCAAGCCCTATACGGGCGGGCTGGGGCTTGAAGCCCTGGGGGTCGAGATGGAAAAGCGCGGCCAGGTCAGGACCGACGACCACTGGCAGACCAGCGTCAAGGGCATCTACGCCATCGGCGACGCGATCGTGGGCCCGATGCTCGCCCACAAGGCCGAGGATGAGGGGATGGCGGTGGCCGAGGTCATCGCCGGCAAGCATGGGCATGTCAATTACGGCGTCATTCCCGGCGTGATCTACACCACCCCCGAGGTGGCGAGCGTCGGCATGACCGAAGAGCAGTTGAAAGAAGAGGGCCGCGCCTACAAGGTCGGCGAGTTCTCCTTCATGGGCAACGGGCGGGCCAAGGCGGTGTTCCAGGGCGAAGGCTTCGTGAAGATCCTTGCCGACAAGGACACCGACCGCATCCTTGGCTGCCACATCATCGGCCCCTCGGCGGGCGAGTTGATCCATGAGATCTGTGTGGCCATGGAATTCGGCGCCGCCGCCGAGGACGTGGCACTGACCTGCCATGCCCACCCGACCTTCTCGGAAGCTGTGCGCGAGGCGGCACTGGCCTGCGGCGACGGCGCGATTCACGCCTGAACCATTGCAGAAAAGGGAAACGCCCCGCGCACCTGCGGGGCGTTTTTCGTGTCAGGAGCCGAGTTGCAGCAGCGCCGTCGCCAGGTCCGCATCGCTCTTGCCTGCCGCCGCTGCCATGTCGTGCAGCGTCTGGCCCGCGCCAGTCGTGACAAGCCCCGCATCCTTCAGCCCGGCGACGAAGTCCGGCTCGCTCATCCCGAAAAGCGGCGCGGCGGTCGCAGGCGTCGCCGTCAGAACCGTCTGCGCCAGGCGGAACTGCGGCGGCCCGCCGCGCCCGGCCTCACCGCCCGTCGGCAGGAAGAACGCCGCCGCGGCCACGATCGAAAGCGCCAGCGACAGCGCCATGGGCATCCGTTTCAGATAGGCCGTCATCGGCTTCCAGTTCTTCCAGATATGCAGCGCGAAGGGCACGATCAGCACCATGCTCAGCCATTCATGCATGCCGTGAAAGGCGGCCCCGCCGACATGGAAGAAAAGCGCAATCCCGGAGACGAGCGAAACCAGGAACAGCCCCGTGATCAGCGGGGTGGCATAGCGGGAAACAAGGGAAGGCATCGGAAACTCCTGCAAAAACAAGCGGTCCCGCCCTTGGGAACCGATACAGGTTAAACGCGGGCCCGGCAGGGTTCCGTCGCCGCGGCGCGGAAAAATCAGGTCAGGAGATGGCGCAGGCCCTGCGTCACATCGGTGCGCACCGCCAGCCGCAGCGCCGGTTCGTCGCCCGCTTTCAGCGCCGCCAGGATCATGCGATGGGTCTGCGGCGGATCGCTGCGTTTCAGCCGGGAATAGACCGCCCGCATCGTCGGCCCCAGTTGCAGCCAGACCGTCTCGGCGATGGCCAGCATCGCCGGGGCTTGGGCGCGCAGGTAAAGCGTGCGGTGAAAGTCGAGGTTGGTGCGGATATAGCCCACCGCGTCGCGCTTCACCGCCGCCTCGGCATTGGCCATGTTGATGACCTGCAAGCGTTCGATGAGCGCCATATGGGCGCGCGGCAGGGCGCGGCTGGCCAGCTCTGTCTCGATCAGCGCGCGCAGCGTCGCCAGTTCCTCGATCCGTTCGTTCGACAGGTCCGGCGTCGTCACCCGCCCCGAGGAGGACAGCGTCAGCGCCCCCTCCGCAGCCAGCCGCCGCAACGCCTCGCGCGCCGGGGTCATGG
>DAIOXI010000063.1:0-6239 GCA_036758045.1 Albidovulum sp. | reverse complement strand
CAGCGACTGGGCGGGCGCAAGCTCCCCGTGCATGATCTGCTGGCGCAGCGTCCGGTAGACCCGGTCATGGGCGGCGAGCCCGGCATCGAGGGGGCGGTTTTGCAGCAGCATGGTTGAGGAAACGCGCAAATCGGCGCCCGCGTCAATCCATCCGGCTGAAATCGAGCGCGTGAAGATCGTTTCCATGGGTCCGAAGCCAGCGGCGGTGTCGAGCATAATCGGGCATCAGCCGGGCGACATGCGCCCAGAAGGCGGGCGAATGGTTCATCTCGCGCAGATGCGCGACCTCATGGGCGGCGACATAGCGCAACACCTCGGGCGGGGCCATGATCAGGCGCCAGCTGTACATCAGCCGCCCGTCATGGGTGCAGGACCCCCAGCGCGACCGGGTGTCGCGCAGCGTGATGGCATGGATCTTGCGGCCCAGGGCGGCGGCGAAGCCTTCGCTTTCCGCCTGAAGCCTCTGGCGCGCGGCAAGCTTCAGGAAGGCCTCGATCCGGGTGGCAAAGCGTGCCGGATCGCCCGGCACCAGAAGCGCGTCGCCCTCGACCCTGACCGCCCGCACCCTGGCCGGGGTGATGGTCAGCACCCGCCCCTCGAACGGCACCGTCGCCCCCGCCCCGATCACCTGTCTTGGCGCGGTTTCCGCCAGGATCGCGCGGACCCAGTCGGCCTTGCTGCCCGCGAAGGCCAGCGCCTCGGCCTCGGAGGCGCGGGCGGGCATCGACAGCGTCACCCGCCCGTCCAGCCGCGACACGCGCAGCGAAAACCGCCGCGCCCGCGCCGAGCGGCGCAGCGTGACGGGAACCGGGGGGTTGCCGGGAAGGGTCCGCTCTACCATATCCTGCCTGCCTTTGGCCCAATCTAGCAAAGCGCGGGCGCGGGCGGAATGCACAAATCCGTCCCCGCCGCGCGATGGCCCCGAAAGCCTTTGACAGCCCCGCCCTCTTGTGGCAGTTGGCTGCGACTCTGAGACAGACGCGCACTAAAGGAGTGTTCCATGCCCAAGGACGAATGGGGCGCCAAACGCCTTTGCCCGCATTGCAACAGCCGGTTCTACGACTTGCAGCGCGACCCGATGACCTGCCCGGAATGCGGCCATACCTTCACCGCCGAAAGCCTTTTGGCGGGCCGCGGGCGGACGCTTATCAGCGAAAAGACCGCGACCAAGGAAACCGATCTTGAGGTCGATGACCTGACGGACGACGACGACATCGACGATGATTCGAGCGATTCCGATCTCGACGACGATCTGCTGGAAGACGACAGCGACGACGATGTCTCGCTGGACGACATCGCGGATGTGGCGAGCAACGACGACGACTGAGCGCCGCGCAGCCGGTGACGTGACAGGGGCGCGGCCAGCAGGCCGCGCCCTTTTCGTCTGGCAAGGCCCCGCGCGGCCGGGCCACGCGGAATTCCCCCGATACCGCGCACTTTTCGCTTGCGCGCCCAGGCGCCTCTGCCTATATCGCCCCTCACGCGGGCGGCGACGCCCGGACCTCCGGTGGGGCCATAGCTCAGTTGGGAGAGCGCTTGAATGGCATTCAAGAGGTCAGGGGTTCGACTCCCCTTGGCTCCACCAAATTTCCCTGATTACAGCGCCAAACGGACGCGCAACCTTTAAGCTTGTTGCGGCGCGTCGGGGCTTTCGAACCCCAAGACCGGCGCATCCGCCCCCCTCACACGAAATCCACCGCCGTACCCAGCGGCAGCTCCCTGATCCGCTGCCCGGTGGCGGCGAAGATGGCGTTGGCGAGGGCCGCGGCGGCGGGGGGGACGGGGGGTTCGCCGATGCCGCGCACCGGGCCCATGCCTTCGACGGCGCGGACCGTGACCTCGGGGCATTGCGGCAGGCGCATGCCCTCATAGCTGTCGAAATTGGTCTCTTCCGCCGCGCCGCCGGCATAGGTGATCTGGCAGTTCATCGCATGGGCAAGGCCAAAGATCGCGCCCCCGGCCACGAGGTTGTCGAAGTTGACGGGGTCGATGACGCGCCCGACTCCGGCGGCGATCCAGACCTTTTCGATCCGTATCCCCTGCGCCGTGGCGCGGACCTCCACCACCTCGGCCACCGGCACCCGGAAGGACCGGCAGAAGGCCAGCCCCCGGCCCTGCCCCGGCGCCAGCCGCGCGCCCCAGCCGCAGATCTCGCCCACCACCTCAAGCACCTTGCGCGCCTCCGGGTCCGAGGTCAGGCGGAGCCGTTCGGCCAGCGGATCGGCCCCGGCGGCGTGGATCAGCTCGTCCAGCAGGCAATCGTGGAAGAACCCGTTGGTCGATGCGCCGACGGACCGCCAGGAACTCACCGGCGCGAGGCCATCGACCTGGTAGCCCCGCACCCGGTAGTCGGGGATGTCGAAGGGCTGATCCCCGGCGCCGGCGGTGATCTGCGCGTCCGCGCCAAGCGCCCCGAAGCCCTGCCGCCCCATCTGCGAGGTCATGACCGAGGGCATCGCGATGGAAAGGTCGAACCCCGTCACCTGCCCGTTCGCGACCGTTCCCCGGCCCCGCGCCATGGCGATCTGGCGCGGATAGTCGGTCGCGAAATCCTCTTCCCGTTTCAGGGTCAGCTTGACGGGGCGGCCCGGAACCGTTGCCGCGATTTCCGCCGCGATGCGGATCGCGTCATCTTCAAGCCTCTGGCCATAGCTGCCGCCCGCCATCTGCACATGGACATGGACCGCCTCATCCGGCAGGCCCAGCACCTTCGCCACATTGGCCTGCGTGAAGCGCGGCACCTGCGTCGCGGCCCAGACCTCGGCCCGGCCGCCCTCGACCAGAACCGTGGCCGACATCGGCTCCATCGGCGCGTGGGCAAGGTAGGGCGCGCGGTATTCCACGGCCAGCGCCGCGTCGCCCGCCTGCATCAGGGCCGCCGCCACATTGCCCGCCTCGCGCGGGGTGGCGGAAAGGTTGGCCTCGGTGAAGCCGTCCGACAGGATCGCCCAATGCTCCTCCATCTCGGCCGGGAAGGCCGGGGCGGGCCAGTCGATCCTGATCGCGTCGGCGGCCTGAAAGGCGCGCCAGGTGTTGTCGGCAAGGACCGCCACCCCGCCCGTCACCGGCACCACCTTTTCCACCCCGCGCATCGCCTCGGCCGCCGTCGCGTCATAACGCAAGGGCGCGCCGCTGCGGCCGGGGTTCAGGCGGAGGGCGGCATGGACGACGCCCTCGGGGTCAAGGTCGATGGCATAGACCTGCGTTCCGGTGGATTTCGCCCTGATGTCGATGCGTTCGACCCTGTGGCCGATCAGGCGCCAGTCCTTCGGATCGCGCAGCGCCACATCGCTTACCGGCGCGATCACCGCCGCATCGGGCGCCAGCGTGGTGTAGTCGAGCCTTGTGCCATCCGGCAGCACCACCGCACCCCGTTCGGTCTTCAGGTCGCCCACCGGGACGCCGGTCCGCGCGGCGGCGGCGGCCGTCAGCGTCTCGCGCGCGACGGCTCCGGCCTGGCGGAGCTTCTCGTAGCCGTCCGGCACCGTGGTCGATCCGCCGGTCAGTTGCAGCCCCATGAACTTCATCGCCGCATCCACGACCCCGCGCGCCATCTCGGCGAGGAAGGAGGTATCGGTGGGATCGAAAGGCACCGCCTCATGCGAAAGCGCGCTGTTGTAATAGGCGGGCGAGGGGATGCCGGGCGAGACGCGGATCTGGTCCAGGTCGATGTCCAGCTCCTCGGCGATCAGCATGGCCTGCACCGACCAGACGCCCTGCCCCATATCCATGCGCGGGGTGATCAGCGTGACGCCCGCCCCGTCGATCAGCACATAGGGCGTCAGCGCCGCCGCCCCTTGCGGCAGATCGTCCAGTAGCGGGTTCGCGACCGGGCTTTTGTATTTGTAATAGCCAAAGGCGACGCCCCCCGCGATGGCGGCGGAGCCGATCAGGAAGGTCCGGCGGGCGATCTTTCCGGCGCGCGACATGGCTTAGCCCTCCTGCATCTTCGTGGCGGCGGCATGGACGGCGGCACGGATCTTCGGATAGGTGCCGCAGCGGCAAAGATTGCCGCCCATGGCCGCGTCGATCTCATCATCCGTGGGGTTCGGGGTGACCGCGAGAAGCGCCGCCGCCTGCATGATCTGGCCCGACTGGCAGTAGCCGCATTGCGCCACCTGTTCCGCGACCCAGGCCGCTTGGACGGGGTGCAGCGCCTCGGGCGCGCCAAGCCCCTCGATCGTCGTCACTTCCCGCCCCGCTGCATCGCTGGCGAAGGTCTGGCAGGATCGCACCGCCTCGCCGTCCAGATGCACGGTACAGGCGCCGCAGGCGGCGATGCCGCAGCCGTATTTCGTGCCCTTGAGGCCGATCACATCGCGCAGGACCCACAGAAGCGGCATGTCATCCTCGACCTCCACCTCATGCACCGTGCCGTTGATCCGAAACTGCATCGCCGTGCCTCCGCTGTCGTGCCTCATCCCAACATAGGGACGAACCGCCGCCATGAAAGGCGGCGGCGCGTGGCCGCGAGGGCGCGTCCCGCCCCTTTCCCTTGTCCGAGGATGCCCCTAGGCTCGCCCCGAAACAACCCGGAGGGGAAAGCCATGGTGGCAAGGATCGGCGTGATCGGCGGCTCGGGCGTTTATGAGATCGACGGGCTGGAAGGGGCCGAATGGCGGACGGTCGCCACCCCCTGGGGGCCGCCCTCGGATCAGATCCTGACCGGGCGGCTGAACGGGGTGGAGATGGCCTTCCTGCCCCGCCACGGGCGCGGCCATGTCCATTCGCCCTCAACCGTGCCCTACCGCGCCAATATCGACGCGCTGAAGCGGCTGGGGGTGCGCGACGTCATCGCCGTTTCCGCCTGCGGATCGTTCCGCGAGGCGATGGCGCCGGGGGATTTCGTCATCGTGGACCAGTTCATCGACCGCACCTTCGAGCGCGCGAAAAGCTTCTTCGGCAGCGGCTGCGTCGCCCATGTCAGCCTTGCCCACCCGACCTGCGCCCGCCTGTCCGCGCTTTGTGCCGAGGCGGCGGCGGGGGATGTTCGCGTCCATGCGAAGGGGACCTATCTGGCGATGGAGGGGCCGCAATTTTCCACCCTCGCCGAAAGCCGGATGTACCGCGACCACTGGGGCGCCGACGTGATCGGCATGACCGGCATGCCCGAGGCCAAGCTCGCCCGCGAGGCAGAGCTTTGCTATGCCTCCGTCGCCATGGTCACCGATTATGACTGCTGGCATCCCGACCATGACGCGGTGGACGTGGCCGCCGTGATCCGCACGCTGACGGCCAATTCGAAGAACGCCAAGCATCTTGTCACCCAGTTGCCCGCGCTTTTGACGGACCGCCCCGACGCCTGCCCCTGCGGCGGCGACCGGGCGCTCGACTTCGCGCTGATGACCGCGCCGGAGAAGCGGGACGCGGCGCTGGTGGCAAAGCTCGACGCGGTGGCGGGGCGGGTGCTCCGATAGCATTATGGTACGGCGCAGGCATTGCCGACACCCGCACCTCGCGGCCCTCTCGCAGCACGGCAAGAAACTCTCGCAGATCAATCGGTGCCAGGAAGACAACGCCATGGATCGTGTCCCGTCACAAGTTTGCGACAGTCAAATGAGGAATCAGTGACGCGACTCCACCGAATACCGGTTGCGCTGCTTCATATGGCGCTTCCTGGGGGCCCTGCACTTGGCCGTGATCCTGTCGTCCCGCTTGAGCGAGTTATTGGCGGCCATCAGCCGATTTGTGCATCAGAGCCTTGCAAGGGCAGAAATAATCGCACCCTTCTGCTCGACAAACCGCGCCGCTCCCCGCATAGCGCAGATGCGCGCGTAACGTCCTCACAAACTCCACGGTCGGTGTACGGGGTGGACCCAGGCATACGCATCTTTCCCGCCCTTCCACCGTAGCTACAACACCCCTGCGCCACCCCGACGCCAACCCGACACATCCCCGACGCCGCTTTCCGCGCGTTTTGCCCCATGCTAGGACTGCGCCGAGACCGACCGGAGACCGCCATGAAAACCGTCAAGGACTACATCCGCACCATTGCCGACTTCCCGCATGAGGGCATCCTGTTCCGAGATGTCACCTCGCTTTTCGCGGATGCGCGGGGCTTCCGGATGGCGATCGACCAGCTTCTTCACCCCTATGCCGGGATGCGGATCGACAAGGTCGTGGGGCTTGAGGCGCGGGGCTTCATCCTTGGCGGC
The DNA here is from genome assembly GCA_036758045.1 of Albidovulum sp. Classification (GTDB taxonomy): domain Bacteria; phylum Pseudomonadota; class Alphaproteobacteria; order Rhodobacterales; family Rhodobacteraceae; genus Albidovulum. Next base: position 84 of record DAIOXI010000063.1, on the reverse strand, counting down.
GCCATCGCGCACCAGCTTTCCGTGGGCTTCGTGCCGATCCGCAAGAAGGGCAAGCTGCCGGGCGCCGTGATCTCCCAGGCCTAT
>DAIOXI010000062.1:0-13811 GCA_036758045.1 Albidovulum sp. | reverse complement strand
CTCGGCATATGGGTCAGCGGTTTTCCGTCCACATAGATGACGCCGCCATTGATGGTCTCAAGCGTCATCAGCATCCGCAGAACGGTTGTCTTGCCAGAGCCGGAGGGGCCGATGACCGACACCATCTCCCCTTCGGAGATATCGAGGTTCAACTGATCCAGCACCACAAGCTTGCCGTAGCTTTTGGTGACGTTCATGAACCGCACCATCGGGCGGTCGCCTTCGGGCAGTTCCAGCGGGTAGGCAGACATATCCATGGTTCAAAGCCCCAGTTTGCGGCGCACCCAGCCTTCGAACAGCCGGATCAGGCCGGCGGTGGGCAGCGAAATGGCAAGGAAGATCACACCCACCAGCGTGTAGGGCTCAAGGAAGCGGTAGCTTTCCGACCCGATGGCATTGGCGGTGTGCATAAGCTCGGCCACCCCGATCACCGACAGCATAGGCGTGTCCTTGAAGATGCCGACAAGGTAGTTCCCCATCCCGGCGATGGAGGGCGGCAGGGCCTGCGGGATGATGATGCGCAGATAGGTATCGCGGGTCGACATGTTGATCGCGCGGCAGGCCTCCCACTGGCCTTTCGGAACGGCCTCGATCCCGGCGCGGTAGACCTCGGACAGGTAGGCCGAATAGTGCAGGCCGATGGCGATCATGCCGGAGGTCCATGGCGACAGGCGGATGCCGAATTGCGGGCCGACATAGAAGACGAAGAAGATTTGCAGGACGAGCGGGGTTGAGCGGATGAATTCCACGAATTCCCTTACCGCGACGGTCAGCCCGCGCCACCCCGTGCGCTGCGCCAGCGCAAGGATGAGGCCCAGCACAAGCGCGATGGCATAGCCCACACCGGCGGCGATCAGCGTGTTGAGCGTGGCCGCGAGGAGACGCGGCAGGATGTCCCAGGTGAAGTCCCAGCGCCAGTTGAAGCTCATGCCTTGCCGAGCCTCCGCGCCACGGCCCGTTCCATCCGCCGCATGAAGGGGGTGATGAAGAACCGGGCGAGGATGTAGTAGATCACCAGCGCGATGCCGAAGGACTGCGCCGACAGGAAGGTGGAGGCGTTGATCTGCCTGGCCTGGAACATCAGGTCCGCGACCGAGATCAGGGAAACCAGCGCGGTCCCCTTCAGAAGCTCGATCAGCAGGTTGCCCCAGGGCGGCAGCATGATGCCGATCGCCTGCGGCAGGATGATCCGGCGCATCCGTTTGGCGGGCGACATGGACAGGGCATAGGCGGCCTCCCACTGCCCCTTCGGAACCGACTGGAGTGCGCCGCGCACCTGTTCGGCGCCGTAGGAGCCGACATTCAGCCCGACCGAGACGAAGCCCGCGACGAATTTGGGCAGCGTCAGGCCGAAGAGCGGCAACACGAAGAAGATCCAGTACAACTGGACCAGCAGCGAGGTGCCGCGGAAGATTTCGATGTATACGACAGAGATGCCGCGGATCAGCCAGTTCTGCGACAGCTTGCCAAGCCCGGCCAGAAGCGCGACGACGATGGCGATAAGGGCGGCAAGAAGGAACTGGGCGCAGGTGATCGCCGTGCCGCTGGCCAGCCGCGCGCCGTAAATCTGCATGTATTCCCAGATCGACATCGACCGCCTTTCCCCGTCAGGATGACGAGGGGCGGATCAGACCGCCCCTTTCATGATCAGCGATTGGCGCAGACCCACTCGGTCGTCTTGTCGCCTGGCAGGGTGGCTTCGTCGTAGCCGTATTCCCTGACCGCCTCCAGCATCTCGGGCGAGCCAAGATAGTCCTTCTGGGCGGCGTTGAAACTGTCGAGGAAGTCCTGATCTTCCTTGCGGAAGCCGACACCGGCCCAGTTCATCGTGTCCTCGGGCATCGCGCCGGGGTCGGTGACATCGACCGCGCCGTCAGAGCTTGCGGCCAACTGCTTCATGGTGAAGTAGGTGCCTGCGCCCGCATCGGCACGCCCGGCCTTGACGGCGGCAAGGATTTCGGTCGGGCCGGGAACCTGCATGATGTTGCCCTCTTCCACACCGGCGGCCTTGGCGGCCTCGATGTTGGAGTAGCCGGCGCCCGTGACCATGACCGCGCCCGCGTCCTTGATGTCGGTGTAGTTGCCGATACCCTTGGGGTTGCCCGCTGCGACGATGAAGGCGTCGCCGATCCGTGCCATCGGGTCAGAAAAGGCGATGTTCTCGCAGCGCGATTTCAGGATGTTCATGCCGCCGGTGATGATGTCGAAGCGCCCCGCCTGAAGGCCGGGGATCAGCCCGCCCCAGTCGGTCTGGACCGGCTCGATATTCGTGTAGCCCATCTTCGCCAGCACGCCGAGAACCTCGGCGTTGACGAAGCCCTTTGGGCTGCCGTCGTCGCCGGGATAGGCAAAGGGGATTTCGTTGGCAAAGCCGATGCGGATCGTCTCACCCGCATTGATGCGGTCCATCAGCGGACCGGCGAATGCCGCAACCGTGGTGGCGCCAATCGCGACACCGGCAAGAAGGGTGGTCAGTAGGTGCTTTTTCATCCTGTGCTCCCGTGCTGGATGTCTTCGGATTCGGGCCGAAGTTCGTCATGTTGTACACATCATTGTTCGACGGGCGTTCGTGTCAAGAAATTTGTTGTCGAATACGCGCGAAAATGCGCATCTATCTTGCCAATCCTTGGGCTCGGTCATACCGTTGTGTACAAATCAACCCGATTCACATGAGGTCCATCATGGGTTTGCAACATGCCGCCTTCGGCGCCGCCGAATATGCGCGCCGAATCGCGAAGACGCGGGCGGCGATGGAGAAGGCGGGGCTTGACGCGGTGTTCGTCACCGATCCGTCGAACCAGGCCTGGCTGACCGGCTATGACGGCTGGTCCTTCTATGTCCATCAGGGCGTGATCCTGGCCAGGGAGGGCGATCCGCACTGGTGGGGGCGCTACATGGACAGCCTTGGCGCGCTGCGCACCTGCTGGATGGAGGGCGCGACGATCCACGGCTATGCCGACAACTACGTCCAGTCCACCGTCCGCCACCCGATGCAGGACCTGGCGCGCATCCTGCGCGAGCTTGGGTTGGAAAAGGCGCGGATCGGGGTGGAGATGGAGAACTACTACTACTCCGCCAAGGCCCATGCGGTGCTGACCGCCGAACTGCCGAACGCGACGTTTGCCGATGCGACCGCGCTGGTGAACTGGCAGCGGCTGGTCAAGTCGGAAGATGAGATCGCTTTCATCCGCAAGGCTGCGAAAATCTCGGAAAAGGTGGTGCGGACGGCGATCGAGAAATCGGCGCCGGGCGTGCGCAAGAATGACCTCGTGGCCGAGATCTTTCATGCCGGGATCACCGGGGTGGGCGAAGACTGGGGCGATTATCCGGCCATCGTGCCGTTGACGCCTTCGGGCCTTGACGCGACCGCCGCGCACCTGACCTGGAACGGCGCGCCGATGAAGGCGGGGGAGGCGACGTTCTTCGAGCTTTCCGGCTGCTACCGCCGCTATCACGCGCCGCTCTGCCGGACCGTCTTCCTCGGCAAGCCGCCGCAAGAGATGCTTGAGTCTGAGAAGTCCCAGATCGAGGGGATCGAGGCAGGGCTTGAAGCGGCGCGCGCGGGCAATCGCACCGCCGACGTCTGCAACGCCTTCCTCGATGTGCTGAAGAAATACGGCCTGAAGCGCGAGGGGCGCATGGGCTATCCCATCGGCCTGTCCTATCCTCCCGACTGGGGCGAGCGCACGGCGTCGTTCCGTACCGAGGATGAGACGGTCCTGGAACCCGGCATGACCTTCCATTTCATGCCCGCGCTCTGGATGGAAAGCTGGGGGCTTGAGACGACCGAAACGATCCTCATCATGGAGATCGGGGCGGCAGAGCCGCTTTGCATCATCGACCGCAAGCTTTTCGTGAAGGACTGAGGAAGGTGCAGCACGCGCTTGACGATACCAGGGCGCTTCTGCGCCACCTGATCGCCTTTCCGACGATATCGACGGACAGCAATCTGGCGATGATCGACTTTCTGGCCAACCGGCTGGAAGGCGTGGGCGCGAAGGTCGAGGTGCATGCCGACCCGAGCGGGACGAAGGCCAATCTCTTCGCGACACTCGGGCCGGAGGTCGATGGCGGCATCCTTCTGTCGGGCCATTCCGACGTGGTGCCGGTCGCCGATCAGGACTGGACCACCGATCCGTTCGAGATGGTGGAGCGGGACGGGCGGCTTTACGGGCGCGGCACCTGCGACATGAAGGGTTTCATCGCCGCCGCCGTGGCGATGGCGCCCTTCTACGCCGAGAAGGTGAAGGACCGGCCTATCCACTTCGCCTTCACCCATGATGAGGAAACCGGCTGCCTTGGCGCGCAGGCGCTGGCGCAGGTCTTGCGGGCGCAAGGCGTGCGGCCCGGCGTGGCGATCATTGGCGAGCCGACGCGGATGCGGATCATAGAGGGGCATAAGGGCTGCTACGAGTACACCACCCATTTCACCGGGCTTGAAGGCCTTGGCTCTGGTCCCGACCGGGGGGTGAATGCGGTCGAATACGCGGTGCGTTATGTCGGCCGCCTGCTTGAGCTGAAGGAAAAGCTCAAGGCGCGGGCCCCGGCGAAGGGGCGGTTCGATCCGCCCTGGACCACGATCAACACCGGCGCGCTGGTCGGAGGCGTGGCCCATAACGTCATCCCCGGCAAGGCGCGGGTGGACTGGGAAATGCGCCCGGTCCAGGCGGGGGACGCGGATTTCGTGAAGGACGACCTGCACCACTACTGCACCCATACGCTGCTGCCCGCCATGCGCGCCGTGATGCCCGAGGCCGACATCGTGACCGAGGTCATCGGCGAGGTCGACGGGCTGATCCCGGCGGATGAGAATGAGGCTCGCGACATCGTGGCCGAACTGACCGGGGCCAATGGCGCCGATACCGTCGCCTTCGGGACCGAGGCCGGCATCTTTCAGGCGCTGGGCATGTCCGCGGTGGTATGCGGCCCCGGCTCAATCGAGCAGGCGCACAAGCCCGATGAATACCTCGCGCTTGACCAGCTTGAAGAATGCCTTGTGATGCTGGAACGTCTGGGCGGGAAACTCGGGGCATGAGGATGTGATGCAGCTCGCCGCACCAACCGGACGCACGGCAGAGCCGCTGTTCTGGCGCGCGGCGCCCTTCATCTTCCTCATCCTCTGGTCCGGCGGCTATGCCTTCGCCAAGCTCGGCCTGTCCTATGTGGAGCCGATGACGATGCTGGCGCTGCGCTACGGGCTTGCCGTGCTGGCGCTGCTGCCGCTCCTCCTCCTGCGCCGCCCGCGCTGGCCGCAGGGCGCGCGGCAATGGGGCGCGGTGATGATCACGGGGTTCCTGATCCAGTGCGTCTATTTCGGGCTGGCCTATCTAGCGATGAAGCGCGGGATGAACGCCGGGACGACGGCGATCATCATGGCGTTGCAGCCGATCCTGGTTGCGGTGTTCGCGCCCCTGATCTCGTCCGCGCGGGGCAGCCCGGCGCTGTGGCTGGGGCTGGCGCTCGGCTTTGTCGGGGTGGTTCTGGTGATCCTGTCCGAAGGCTCACTGGGGCCAAGCCCCTGGGTCGCCGTCTTCCTAGCCCTTTGCTCGCTCTGCGGCATCACCTCGGCCACGCTGTTCGAGAAATGGCACGGTATGCGAACCGATCCGGTCACCGGCGGCATCGTGCAATACGCCGTCGGCTTCGCGGTCCTCCTGCCGGTTGCCGCGATGACCGAGACGATGGCCATCGACTGGACCCCCGGCTTCGCCGTCTCCATCGCCTATCTGGTGATCGCCAATTCGATCATCTCGATCAGCCTCTTCATCGCGCTGGTGCAGCGCGGCGACGCGACGCGGATTTCGGCGATGATGTACCTGGTCCCGCCGCTGGCAATGGTCGCCGCCTGGCTGATCCTGGGCGAGACGATCACCCCGCTTGCGCTCATGGGTTTTGCGCTTTCGGCCGCGGGCGTCTACATCGTCGGCAAGAAAACAGCGTCAGGATGATCCGCCGATGAATGTCGTCACCCCGGAAATCAGCCCCAGCGCCCGCGACCGGTTCGAGAGGATGCATTCCGTGATCCGCACCCGGATCTGTCTTCTCGACTACGCGCCCGGCACGCGGCTGTCGGAAGAGGCGCTGGCGGCGGAGTTCGGGGTCAGCCGCACGCCCGTGCGCCGGGTCCTCGCCCGGCTGGAAAGCGAGGGGCTGCTGCACTCGGTCCATGGCGTCGGCACTTTCGTGACAGACGTGGATATCGAGGAACTGGCCCAGACCTATCAGCTGCGGTTCGAGCTTGCCGAACTGACCGGGCGGCTGGGCGCGGTCGCGCCGGATGAGGCGCTCTGGGCCGACTTCCGCGCGCTGTCCGCCCGCTCGAAGGATATCGTCCGCGCGCCGGAGCCGAAGCGCTTTGCCGCGCTGAACATGGATTTCTTCATGGCCCTGCAACGGCTGACGGATAACGAGCCGCTGAAGGACATCTGCGAAAAGCTCTACTTCCGCACCACCCGTATCTGGCTCAAATCCGTCTTCGAATCAAAGATCGACCTCGCCGATGAGGCCGACATCTTCGACCGCGAGATCCACGACATCCTGCGCGCGCTGGAAATCGGCGACCTGCACGCCGCCGCCCACATCCAGCGCGCCCATATCTCGATGAGCTTCGCGCGCATGCAGAACGGGTTCAGGGCACGCCCGTGAAGGCGTCGGCTTGCCGCCCCATCCGGGATGGTGGCCCACGATGCCGCGCGGACCCTATCGCTGCCATCCGAACATCGGACCGCCTTTCCAGCGCACGATGCCCTTGCGCGCACGTTCCGACAGGATCAGCGCTTCGGTCTCGGGGCTGGAGCTTCTGTATCTCGGCCGGTCCATGGATGCCGCAGAGGGCGAGCGTTGGGGGTTCTTCAACCGCGTCGTCGCGGCCGAAGATCTGCTGTCCGCGGCGCGGGAGATGGCCGCGCGCATCGCGGCAGGACCCGGTTTCGTCAACATGATGACCAAGACGATGCTGGCGCAGGAATGGTCGATGAGCCTGCAACAGGCGATCGAGGCCGAGGCGCAGGCGCAGGCGATCTGCATGCAGGGAAAGCACTTCCATCGCGTCTACCATGCCTTCGTCGCCCGCGAAAAACCCGTGTTCGAGGGCGACTGTTGGCGGACCGAAGCTTTCTGGACTGGCCCTTCTTCGAGGACCGCCACCGCGCGCTGGCGACCGAGCTTGATAGCTGGGCCCGGCGTCGTCTGACGGGGATCGACCATGCCGATACGGATGCCACTTGCCGCGCGCTGGTCGTCGAGCTGGGAGAGGCGGGGTGGCTGATGCCCACCGGCGCCGCGAACGGGGAACGGCTGGATCTGCGCACGCTCTGCCTGATCCGCGAAACCCTCGCGCGCCATGACGGGCTGGCGGATTTTGCCTTTGCCATGCAGGGGCTGGGCACGGGTGCGATTTCGCTTTTCGGAACCGATGCGCAGCGCGCCGGGTGGCTGCGGCTGACCCGCGGGCAAGGCGATTGCGGCCTTCGCGCTGACCGAACCGCAATCCGGCTCGGACGTTGCCGCCTCGACCATGACCGCCCCGCGCGACCGCGGGGACTATGTGCTGCACGGAGAGAAGACCTGGATCTCCAACGGCGGGATCGCCGATGTCTGCGCAGTGTTCGCGCGCAGCGGCGAGGCGCCCGGTGCGAAGGGGCTTTCGGCGTTCATCGTACCGGCGGGCCTGCCGGGCTTCGAGGTGGTCGAACGGCTGCATACCATCGCCCCGCATCCGCTGGCGCGGCTGCGCTTCACCGATTGCCGCCTGCCCGCAGCCGCGTTGCTCGGCCAGCCGGGGCAGGGGTTCCGCATCGCGATGTCGGTTCCCGATGTCTTTCGCTCGACCGTGGCGGCGGCGGCGCTTGGCTTTTCCCGCCGCGCCCTTGACGAGGCCCTTGCCCGCGTCGCGTCCCGCCATGTGCGGGGTGCCCCGTTATCCGATCTTCAGATGGTGCAGGGGCATGTTGCGGACATGGCGCTGGGGGTCGATGCGGCCGCGCCGCTGACCTACCGCGCGTCCTGGACCAAGGATACCGGCGCCGCGCGCGTGACCCGCGAGGCGGCGACGGCAAAGCTGCATGCCACCGAGACGGCGCAGAAGGTGATCGACACCGCCGTCCAGCTTCACGGGTTCGACTATCCGGAGCGCCTGGACGCGGGCGCGGTGGTCGTCAACACGATGCCGATGCTGCGCGCGGCGGTGTCGGCGGGCGAGACCTTGCCAAAGCCGATCTGTGACGAATGGATGGAAAAGACCGGCAAGCCCGTGCTCGACCGGATCGGTTCGACGGATATGCTGCACAACTTCATCAACAATCGCTTTGCCGACCGCAAACCCGGCTGCACCGGCAAGCCGGTCGGCGGCTATGAGGCGCGGGTGATCGGGCCGGACGGGCAGCAACTCCCCCCCGGTGAGATGGGCCGCCTCGCCGTGCGCGGACCGACGGGATGCCGCTATCTGCGCGGCGAGCGGCAGAAGGACGACGTTCAGGACGGCTGGAACGTCACCGGCGACGCCTTTTTCGTGGACGAGGACGGCGATGTCCACTTTGCCGCGCGCAATGACGACATCATCGCAAGCTCTGGCTACACTATCGCCGGGCCGGAGGTGGAGGCGGCCCTTCTGCCGCATCCCGCGGTGACCGAATGGGCCGTGATCGGGGTCCCGGACGAAGACCGGGGGGCGATCGTTCAGGCACCTGTGGTGATTGGCGCGGATGCGGTTGCGGGCGATCGCATCGCCAAGATACTGCAAGACCACGTCAAGGCAACGATCGCGCCCCATAAACATCCCCGCGCGATCGTCTTCACCACGGCACTGCCGAAGACCGAAAGCGGCAAGATACAGCAATTCAGACAGCGGGACATGACATGAGCAACCAACCCTACGACCCCGGCGCCGACGGCGCGCGCATGACATTCGACGACGCGATGTCCTACGGCGACTACCTGCAGCTTGATACCCTGCTGGGCCAGCAGCGCCCACTGTCCCCGGCGCATGACGAAATGCTGTTCATCATCCAGCATCAGACCAGCGAACTGTGGATGAAGCTTGCCATTCACGAACTTGACGCGGCGCGCGAGGCGCTGCGCCGGGGCGACATGCCGCATATGTTCAAGATGCTCGCGCGGGTCAGCCGGATCTTTGAACAGTTGAACAACGCCTGGGACGTGTTGCGCACCATGACACCGGCGGACTACACTCGCTTTCGCGCCGGCCTTGGGTCATCCTCGGGCTTTCAGTCCTATCAGTACCGGATGATCGAATACGTTCTCGGCAACCGCAACGCCAATATGATGAAGCCGCACGACCACAGGCCGGAAATCCGCAAGATGCTGGCCGACGAACTGGCAAGGCCAAGCTTCTATGACGAGGTCGTGGCGGTTCTTTTCCAGACCGTTGACGGCAACACCGACGCGATGCCCGCCCCGCAGCTTGACACCCCGCATGAGGCGGTTCCCGCGATCCAGGACCGCTGGAAGGTGGTCTATGAGGATGTGGACAGCTACTGGACGCTCTATGAACTGGGCGAAAAGCTGGTCGATCTTGAGGACTATTTCCGCCGCTGGCGTTTCAACCACGTCACCACGGTCGAGCGGGTGATCGGCTTCAAGCAGGGCACCGGCGGCACCGCCGGGGTTCAATATCTGCGGCGGATGCTGGGTGTCGAACTGTTCCCGGAACTGTGGCAACTGAGGGGGGAGCTCTGACATGGGTGTGGGACTGCCGCGAAAGGACCTTTTCTCGCTCCCCGACGGGGTGATCTATCTGGATGGAAACTCGCTGGGCGTTCTGCCGCGGGGGGCTGCGGCCCGCGCGTCGCGGGTGATCGCCGAGGAATGGGGCGATCAGTTGATCCGCGCCTGGAACACCGCGGGCTGGATGGACCTGCCGCGCGTGGTCGGTGACCGGATCGCGGCGCTGATCGGGGCGCCTGCAGGGTCTGTCGCGACCGGCGATACGCTGTCGATCAAGGTCTATCAGGCGCTGGCCGCGGCGCTGAAGATGCGGCCCGAGCGGCGGGTGATCCTGTCGGACAGCGGGAACTTCCCGTCCGATCTTTACATGGCGGGCGGGCTGATCGGCACGATCGGCAAGGGCCATGAATTGCGCAGCCCGGCGCCCGAAGACGTCATGCGCCACATTACCAAGGACGTGGCCGTCGTGATGCTGACCGAGGTCGACTATCGCACCGGGCGGCGCCATGACATGCAGGCGATCACCAGCGCCGCCCATGCCGCCGGGGCGGTCATGATCTGGGATCTGGCGCATTCGGCAGGCGCGGTCGACGTCGACATCGCCGCATCGCATGCCGAGTTTGCCGTCGGGTGCAGCTACAAGTATCTCAACGGCGGCCCCGGCGCCCCGGCCTTCATCTATGTACGGCCCGACATCATCCAGCGCGTCGAACCGGCGCTTGCCGGCTGGCTGGGCCACGATGCGCCCTTCGCGATGGAACAGGTATACCGTCCGGCCATGTCGACCGAACGGATGCGCGTCGGGACGCCGCCGATCCTGCACCTCGCCGTGCTGCAAGAGGCGCTGACGGTATGGGACGGTGTGGATATGGCGGATATCCGTGCCGCCTCGATGCGGCTTGGCGATCTGTTCATCGCCGAGGTCGAGGCGCGCGTCCCGCAGCTGACGCTAGCCTCGCCGCGCGATGCCCGACAGCGCGGCTCGCAGGTGTCTTTCGCGTTCGACAATGGCTATGCGGCGATGCAGGCGCTGATCGAACGCGGAGTCATCGGCGATTTCCGGGCGCCGGATATCATGCGCTTCGGCTTCACGCCGCTTTACATCGACGCCGACGACGTGCGCGCCGCCGTCGATGTGGTGGAGGAGGTCTTCGCCGCGGAACTCTGGCGCGATCCGAAATACCGGATCGCGGCGCGCGTGACCTGAGGGGCGTTGATGCAGTACGTTTTTGAACAGAAGGTGCTTTCCGGCATTGCGACGCGGCCGGGATCGTCTTTTCCCGCGCTACTTCGAAATGGTGAACGATTGTATCGAGCATTTCTGCGATGAGGTGCTGCTCGGGCCGTTCGAAAAGCTTCTGGAAACCGATGGCGTTCCGACGGCCGAGATTCGCATGCGGTTTCGTGCGCCAAGCCGCCATGGCGACCGGCTGCGGCTGACCCTGGATATTCTTCGTTTCGGGCGCAGCGCGATGGATTACCGGCTGATCGCCTCATGCGACGGGCAGGTCCGCTTCGAGGCCGAAGCGACACTGGTTCACGTCGATCGTGCGGGGCGGCCCGCCCCCTGGCCGGACCCGGTGCGCGACAGAACATCACCGACGACGGAGGAACGGGCACGACCCATCGTACCATTCACCCCAATGGCTGGCTGCCCGCGAAAGGCTACGCGAACGGCATGCTCGCGCGCGATGGGACCCTGCATATCGGCGGCCAGATCGGCTGGGACGGGAACAAGGACTTCGTCGCGGAGGATTTCGTCGGGCAGACCCGGCAGGCCCTGCGCAACATCGCCGCGATTGTCGAGGCGGCAGGCGGTCAGGTCTCGGACGTGACCCGGATGACCTGGCTCGTGACCGACAAGACGGAAGACCTCGCCCGTCAGGCCGAGGAGGGCGCCGTCTGTCGCGAGGTGTTCGGCCGTCATTTTCCGGCCATGTCGATGGTCGTCGTCGCCGGTTTGATCGAGGATGAGGCGGTGGTCGAGATCGAAGCAACGGCGCATCTGGGATGACGCGCAGGGTCTTTGTCTGTGACTACCGGCGCACCGCCATCGGGCGATATGGCGGGGTGCTTTCCGCCGTCCGGGCCGACGATCTGGCCGCGGTTCCCGTGGATGCGCTGATCGCGCGCAACCCCTCGGTTGACTGGTCGCGGCTGGATCAGGCGGTTTGCGGGGCGGCGAACCAGGCGGGTGAGGATAACCGCAACCTGGCGCGCATGGTGGTGCTGCTGTCCGGCCTTCCCGAAACGGCGCCGGGTGTGACCGTCAACCGGCTCTGCGCCTCGGGGATGGACGCGGTGATCGCGGGCGCGCGGAAAGCCTGAGCCGCGCGCCATTCGTGATGCCGAAGGCCGGTGCCGCCTTCGACCGGCGCGCCGCGATCCATGACACGACGATCGGCTGGCGTTTCGTCAATGACCGGATCGCCGCGCAATACGGCATCGACAGTATGCCCGAGACGGCCGAGAACCTGACCGAAGCGTTTGGCATTGCGCGTGCGGATCAGGATGCCTTCGCGCATGCCAGCCAGCAAAAGACACTGCGGGCGGTGGCATCCGGGCGGCTGGGCGAAGAAATCGCGGCGGTGACGATTCCGGCGCGAAAGGGCGATCCGGCGATCGTCTCCGCCGACGAACATCCGCGCGCGACGACGCTGGAAAAGCTCGCGGCGCTGCCCGCGCCGTTCCGCGCCGGCGGCAGCGTGACGGCGGGCAATGCTTCGGGCGTCAACGATGGCGCCGCAGCGGTCTTGCTGGCCTCGGAAGACGCTGTTGCGCGTTACGGGCTGACGCCGCTGGCCGAATATCTCGGCGCTGCCAGCGCCGGTGTATCCCCGCGCATCATGGGGATCGGCCCGGTGCCGTCCACGCGGGCGCTGATGGACCGGCTGAACCTGACGATCGGCGATTTCGACGTGATCGAACTGAACGAGGCCTTCGCGGCGCAGGCCCTTGCGGTGTGCCGGGACCTGGGCATAGCGCCCGCAATCTCCTTGCTGATGCGGCCTTCGGTGAGCAACATCGCCACCTGCCGCTCGCGCCGGGTCAGGCCTGCGACCGGGCGAAGGTCGGAAATATCCGCCATGCACCAGACGGCACGGGCGAACGGATCTTCGGGCGTGGCCGAACGGCCCTCCAACCGGCAACAGAAAGGTGTGCCGTCGCGACGTCGCATGATGCGTTCGTCCTGATAGCGCCCCGTCGCGCGCATGGTTTCAAGCCCCCGCTCTCCGATGCGCCGGTATTCCTCGGTCGAAGGAAAGAGCAGCGACAGGGACTTGCCCGTCAGGGTGGCGGAGGCACTGCCGAAGACCGCGCTGAACGTGGCATTGCAGGTTCCGATGATGCGATGCCGGGTCACGACGATCCCGACCGGGGCAAGGTCGAAGCCAAGCACGACAAGCTCTGCCGGGGCGGCGGGGCATCATGTTCTCTCCGCAACCTCGTAGTTTCACGAAAGGGCAGCCTGGGGGCGCAGGGATTACCATGACGGCCAGGGAGAGGAGAAGACAATCACGGAGGCATGTATCGTTGGCTGGGGCCACACCCCCTTCGGCCGCCGCGAAGACGGTCTTGAAGGGCTGATCGCCGCCGCTGCGGATGAGCGATTGCTCCCTCATCTCGGACGGGGCCGCCGCGCTGGTGCTGGTGGCCGAAGACATGGCGGCCGGCTTCGATCATGCCATCGGTTTTCGCGCCGCCGTGCAGGTGAACGATTTCCTGCCGATGTCGCGGCGAAGCCATCTGGACTTTGCCGGGCCGGCAGAGCTCATGACCTATGAGGCGATGGGGCTGGCGCCGAAAGGGCAGGGCGCTCGGGTGGTGGATGAGGGGACCGTGCTGCACGGCGGGGCGTTGCCGGTCAACCTGTCCGGCGGTCTCAAGGCCAAGGGCAATCCGGTCGGCGCGGCAGCTTGCCGGTGACGCCGGAGAGATGCCGGTACCGGGGGCCGGGCTTGGTTGCGTCTTCAACATGGGGGGATTGGGGCTTGCCTCCTATGTCTCGATTCTGGAACGGTTCGGAAAACGGCAATGAACCCCGCGGAATGGCTGGACCGAAGCGCCGCGCGTCATTCCGACCGCCCGGCCCTGATGGCCGGGGCGGAGACGGTGGCCGACTGTCG
>DAIOXI010000061.1:0-13908 GCA_036758045.1 Albidovulum sp. | reverse complement strand
CATCCTCGGGCCGGAGCGGCGGCTTGACCTTGAAGAAGGTGCGATAGTCGCCGACGTCGAATTCATTCAGCGTCAGATGGTGGATGGAGGTCCCCGCCGTCACGTCGAACCCGTTGGCCTTGGCGCGTTCCAGGGGGGGCAGGGCGCGGGCGGTGGTGATCTGGTCGAAATGGTACTTCGCCCCCGTCATCTCCACCATCCCCATGTCGCGGTCGAAGCCGATGCGTTCGGCCATCGGCGACACGCCGGGCAACCCGCGCAGCGAGGCGAACTTGCCCGACGTCGTGGCGGCACCCGCCGACAGCATCGGTTCCTGCGGGTGGCCCATGACAAGGGCGTTCAGCGATTTTGCATAGGTCAGCGCGCGGGTCAGGACCTTGGTATCGGTGACGACATGGTCGCAATCGGTAAAGGCGATGGCGCCCGCGTCGAGGAGGAACCCGATCTCCGTCATCTCCCGCCCCTCGCGGCCCTTGGTCAGCGCGGCCATATGGCGGATGCGGACCGGGCAGGCCTCCGCCGCGCGGCGGGTGACGAATTCCAGCGTTTCCGGGTTGTCGATGGCGGGGTTGGTGTCGGGCCGCGCGATGATCGTGGTCACGCCCCCGGCGGCGGCCGCAAGACCGGCAGAGCGGAACGATTCCTTGTGCCGCTCCCCCGGTTCGCCGATCTTGACACCAAGGTCCACGATGCCGGGGGCGAGGCATTTGCCGCCGCAGTCGATGACCGTCGCTCCGTTCGGGGCGGTGACGTCGCCGACCCCGGCGATGATGCCGTTCTCGATCAGCAGGCTGCCGGGGATTTCGGTCAGCCCCTCGGGGTCGATCAGACGGGCGTTGGTGAGGAGGGTGGTCATCTTCGATCCCCGGAGTTGCGGTAGGTGTCGATGGCGGTCTCGATCTGCTCGACGGCCTGCCTGGCAGTCTTGAGGTGGCGGATCAGGTGCTTTTCGCCGCCTGAGGTGACGATCTGCACATCCCCCATCAGGCTTCTGACCTGCGCGATCTGGCCCAGCCCCGCGACCCGGCCCTGCGGGCCGATCAGGCGCGTCGGGGTCAGCCGCCAGCGGCGTGCAAAGACCTCGGACCGGAAGAAGACGGCCCGGAAGACGAGGGCAAGCGTCACCCCAAGCGCGCCCACCCAAATCTCGGCGGCCTTGCCGATCGCAATGAAGATCACGCCCACGACGACGGTGAAGAAGGCGATAAGCCAGAAGGTGTCCTGCCAGTAGCGCGCGGGATCGGGCAGGAAGGTGGCCAGCACCTCTTCGCCCTCAGCCAGCGGTACCTCCGCCTGCGGTCCGGGGCGGTAGTTCAGGACTGGATCGCGTTCGGCCATGCACCTTGCCCCGGATTTCACGCCGTCCATCGGCGCGCGACAGGTGTCGCGGTCGCCGAGGCGCCGTGTGTATCAGGGGCCATCTGGCCTGCGAGGATGAGGGAGAGGATCATAGGGACCACTCCCCCCTTCCCGATCCGCCTGCGGACCGGACCGCGTCCGCCCGCCCCCAGGCTGGCGCGGTTCCCGCCCCCGCCCCGGTCGGTCGCGGTCCTCTGTTGGTAAGCGCCCCGCTCACACCATCACCCCCACGGCCCTCGCCCCCCGCTCCGCCCGCAGGTTCCGCGCCAAGAGGTCCATGCAGACGACAAGCGCGCCGAGGGTGTCGGTCAGCCCCTCGGGGTCGATCAGTCGGGCATTGGTGCGGAGGGGGGTCATGTGTGTTCTTGTTTCACCAGATCGAGCAAGCTTGCTTCGTCATTTTTGGAGAGGATCATGGAAAGGATTTGCTTCCGTGTCTCCCGATTGCGAACGATTGTGGGCCGTCTTGGTGCGACCTGAACCTCGGCGTCACGATATGAAATGGCCGATAGCTTCGGCGCCCGAAGCCAAGGCGCGAAACGGAGTGTTATCAGCCGTCGGCTTGTGGCGCAGTAGCGATTCTTCACAAAGAGCGAAGCAAGCATCAGGATTGCGAAAAAGCCGCCCAACCAAGGAGCCATAGAAACCGCCAAGCGCGCTTTTCCCGAGCCGTCGTGAATCCCCAGAGCGACACCGACAATCACGGTTATCGCTATGATGCCAATTGCCCAGAGGGGCAGCATGTTTGCCTTCGCGCTCCAGACAACGGTTTCTCCGTCCTCAAGCCATGGCGACCAATCGAATTCGCCGCTGCTCACACCATCACCCCCACGGCCCTCGCGCCCCGCTCCGCCCGCAGGTTCCGCGCCAGCAAATCCATGCAGGCCATGCGCACCGCCACGCCCATCTCCACCTGGTCCTGAATCACGGAACGGTTGATGTCGTCGGCCAGTTCCCCGTCGATCTCCACCCCCCGGTTCATCGGGCCGGGATGCATGACGATGGCGTCCTCCTTCGCCATGGCGAGCTTGTCGGCGTCAAGCCCGTAGCGGTGGTAGTATTCCCGCTCGGACGGGATGAAGCCGCCGTCCATCCTCTCCTTCTGAAGCCGCAGCATCATCACCACGTCGCAATCCTTCAGCCCCTCGCGCATGTCCTCATAGACCTCACAGCCAAGGTCCTGCACGCCTGATGGCATCAGTGTCGGCGGGCCGATCAGGCGGATGCGGTTTTCCATCTTGCCCAGAAGGATCAGGTTCGACCGGGCCACGCGGGAATGCGCGATGTCGCCGCAGATCGCCACGGTCAGGCGCTGAATCCGGCCCTTGGCGCGGCGGATCGTCAGCGCATCCAGAAGCGCCTGCGTCGGGTGTTCGTGCCGCCCATCGCCGGCGTTAAGCACCGCGCAGTTCACCTTCTGCGCCAGAAGGTCCACCGCCCCGCTCGCCGGGTGGCGCACGACCAACAGATCGGGATGCATCGCGTTCAGCGTCAGCGCGGTGTCGATCAGCGTCTCACCCTTCTTCACCGAGGAATGCGCCACCGACATGTTCATCACATCCGCGCCCAGCCGCTTGCCCGCAAGCTCGAACGATGCCTGCGTGCGGGTGGAGTTCTCGAAGAACATGTTGATCTGGGTCATGCCTTCGAGCGCGTCGGAATGTTTCACCGTGCGCTGGTTCAGTTCGACATAGCTCTCGGCCAGGTCGAGAACGGCACGAATCTCCTCCGGGGCCAGATGTTCGATCCCCAGAAGGTGACGCGCGCGGAAGGTCATGGCAGGCTCCGGTCCCCGTTTCGCCCCGCTTATGGCAAATGCCGCCGGGCCGGGCAACGGCGAATGCGCCCGCTTGTGGCTGCCCGCGCCGCGTCATAACCTGGCGGCCATGACGCCTGACATTGCCCAGATCGACTATCACGCCGCGCAGGCCCTGCTGGAATGGCAGATGGAGCTTGGCGCGGATGAGGCGATTGGCGAGGTACCGGTCAATCGCTATGAGGTCGCGGTTCAGGCGCCGAAACCCGCTCCGGCGATGCAAGCGCCGGTGGTGGAGGACACCGTCGATCCGGTCGCCGTCGCGAAAGAGGCCGCCGCGGGGGCCACCGGGCTTGAGACGCTCGCGACCATCCAGGCCGGGTATGATCACTGCGAGTTGAAGAAGGGCGCGCGCAACTTCGTCTTTGCGGATGGGAACCCGCAGGCGCGGGTGCTGATCCTGGGCGAGGCGCCGGGGCGTGACGAGGATATCGAGGGCCGTCCCTTCGTCGGCCGCGCGGGGCAGTTGCTGGACCGCATGTTCGCGGCGATCGGGCTGTCGCGCACCGCGCACCACCCGGAAGAAGCGCTTTACATCACCAATGTCATGCCCTGGCGCCCGCCGCAGAACCGTGACCCTGAGCCGGCGGAGATCGCCATGATGCTGCCTTTCGTCAAGCGCCATGTGGAATTCGTGAACCCCGACGTGATCGTGCTGATGGGCAACACCTCCTGCTTCGCGGCGCTGGGCCGGAAGGGCATCCTGCGGCTGCGTGGCACCTGGGCCGAGGCGTTTGGAAAGCCCGCCATGCCGATGACCCACCCGGCCTATCTCCTGCGCAACACGGCCGCCAAGCGGGAGGCCTGGGCGGATTTGCTGGAGATCAAGGCGAAGCTGGAGAACCCGCGATGATCGTCGATCCATGGACCTTTGCCGCCTTCATCCCGGCGGCGCTGGCGCTGAACCTGACGCCGGGGGCGGACATGATGTTCTGCCTCGCACAGGGCTTGCGCGGCGGGCCGCGCCCGGCGCTGGCGGCGAGTGCGGGTGTCTCGGCGGGCTCGATGCTGAACGTCGCGCTGGCGGGGCTTGGGCTGGGCGCGGCCATCGCCGCTCTTCCCGGTCTCTTCGCGGTGATCCGCTGGGCCGGGATCGGCTATCTTCTGTTCCTCGCCTGGCGGACGCTGCGGGCGCCGCTGGTGGTGGAGGACGCGCCGAAGGTGCGGGTGTCGCGCGCCTTCCGCGACGGGTTTCTGGTCAACGTCACCAACCCCAAGGTGATCCTCTTCATCCTCGCCTTCGTTCCGCAATTCGTGGACCCGTCGCGCGGGGCGGTGCTGGGCCAATTCCTGATCTTCGGGGCGATCATCGCCATCGGGGGTCTTGTCATCAACGGCGCCGTCGGTTGGGGCGCGGGTGGCATCGGCAAGGTGCTGGCGCGTGACCTCAGGGTCGAACGCGCGCTGCGCTGGGCCTCGGCCTCGGTCTTCGGCCTTCTGGCCGCCAAACTCGCATGGGACAGCCGCGCATGAGCCGTATCGACGAAAGCAAGGACTTCATCCCGGTCCGCATCGCGGTCCTGACCGTCTCCGACACCCGCTCGCTGGCCGAGGACAGGTCCGGCGACACGCTGGTGGCGCGGCTCACCGGGGCGGGCCACATCCTCGCCGACCGCCGGATCGTGCGGGACGAGCGGGAAGAGATCGCGGCGCAACTGCGCGCCTGGGTGGCCGATCCGGGCGTCGATGTCATTATCTCGACCGGCGGCACCGGCCTGACCGGGCGCGACGTGACGGTCGAGGCGCATCGCGACGTCTATGAGAAAGAGATCGAGGCCTTCGCCACCGTCTTCACCATGGTGTCGATGCAGAAGATCGGCACCAGCGCCGTGCAAAGCCGCGCGACCGGGGGCGTGGCGGGCGGGACCTATCTCTTCGCCCTCCCCGGCAGTACCGGGGCCTGCAAGGACGCCTGGGACGAGATTCTGAAATGGCAGCTCGATTACCGCCATCAACCCTGCAATTTCGTGGAGATTATGCCCCGTCTCGACGAACATTTGCGACGGAAGTAACAGCTTCGCGCGTTTGTCGTGAAACGCTTTGATCTTGGCGCCGCCCGATATACCATCAGACGGGTCCTAACTGACGGGAAACATGCGGTTTCTGACGCGAAGCCTGACGGGTCTTTTCCTGCTCGCGATAACCTTGGGGTTTCTCGCGGCGGGTTTTGCCGCGCTCAAATCCGCGATCGACGTTCGCACCGCGCCCAGCATGGCGGGGCGCCCCTCGGCCGAACGGTCCTTCAGCGCCCGTGTCGCGCGGCTTGAACCGCAGCGCATCGCGCCCAGCCTGACCGCCTATGGCGAGGTGAAAAGCCGTCGGACGCTGGAACTGCGCGCCCCGGCAGCGGGGGAGGTGGTGGAACTTGCGCCGGGCCTTGCCGATGGCGCGCGGGTGACGGCGGGGCAGCTTCTGGTGCGCACCGATCCGGCTGACGCGCAATCGGCCGTCGCGCTGGCCCGCGCCGCGCTGACGAATGCCGAGGCCGAGGTGCGCGATGCCGCCTATGCGCTGGAGCTGGCCCAGGCCGATCTGAAGGTCGCCGAGGAACAGGTCACCCTGCGCCAGGGCGCCTATGACCGCCAGAAGGGTATCGGCGAGCGTGGTTTCGGCACCGCCACGGATATCGAGGCCGCCGAACTGGCGCTGTCCACGGCGAACCAGAGCCTTGTCGCCCGCCGGCAAAGCCTTGCGCAGGCGCAGGCACGGGCCGATCAGTCGAAGACCGCGCTTGAGATGCAGAAGCTGACGCTGGCAGAGGCCGAACGGCGCCTGTCAGAGACGGAATTGCGGGCCGGGTTCGCGGGCGTCCTGACCGGCGTCACGGTCGTCGCGGGCGGGCTGGTCGCGAAGTCGGAGAAGCTCGGGGAACTTGTCGATCCGGACGATCTTGAGGTGTCGTTCCGCGTCTCGACCGAGCAATACAGCCACCTTGTCGATGCCAAGGGGCAGTTGCCCCCGCTGCCGGTGATCGTGGAACTTGAGACGAGCAGCGGTCACTTTGGCGCCACCGGCACGCTGTCGCGCGTCGATGCGACGGTGGGGGCGGGCGTCAGCGGGCGGCTTCTGTTTGCCACGCTGAAGGACCCCGTCGGGCTGAAGCCGGGCGATTTCGTGACCATCACGGTGGCCGAGGCGCCGATTGACGGGGTCGCCCTTCTTCCCGCTGTCGCGGTCGGGGCCGATGGCAATCTGCTTCTGCTGGGCGAGGAAAGCCGGCTTGAGGCGGCCCCGGCCGAGATCATCCGCCGCCAGGGCGACGCCGTCATCGTCCGGGTCGGCGATCTTGCGGGGCGCGAGGTCATCATCGACCATTCGCCGCTTCTGGGCCCGGGTATCCTTGTCCGCCCGGTGCGCGGGGACGAAAAATCCGAAGCCCCGGAGGCGGGGCGCGACAGCACCATGATCGACCTGACGCCGGAACGCCGCGCCGCGCTGATTTCCTTCGTCGAGGGCAGCGGGCAGATGGGCGCGGATGCCAAGGAACGGCTGCTGGCGCAACTGCGCGAGGATCGGGTTCCGGCGGCGACGGTGCAGCGGATCGAAGCCCGGATGGGCGGATAGATGGCGGGGCAGGGCGACAGGTTTCCCCAGGCGAACCGGCTTCTTGGCTATTTCACGCGCCATGCCACGGCCGCCAATCTGGTGCTTGTCCTTCTGATCGCCGCCGGGCTTGCGGCGCTGCCCCGCATGCGGGCGCAGTATTTCCCCGACGTCATCATCCAGCAGATCAATGTCGGCGTCGATTGGAAGGGCGCGGGGCCCGAGGACGTGGACCGGGGGATCACGCAACTTCTCGAACCCGGCCTGATGGCGGTGGAGGGCGTGGACAACGCGACCTCCTATTCGCGCGAGGGCGGCATGACCGTCATCCTTGAATTCGAGCCGGGCTGGGACATGTCGCGCGCCCTGAACGACGTGGAAACCGCCGTCGCCAGCGTCACCAACCTGCCGCAGGATGCCGACACCCCGCAGATCGTGCGCCGCGCCTGGCGTGACCGGGTCAGCAATGTCGTCATGTCGGGGCCGGTCTCGCCCGCGCAGCTTTTGCAGTTCGGGGATGAATTCCTGCTGCGCCTCTTCGCCGCCGGGGTGACGCGCGCCACGATCGAGGACCTGCCCGATCCCGAGATGCGCATCGAGGTGCCGCTGGCCGAACTGATCCGCCACGACCTGACGCTGTCACAGATCGCCCAGCGGATCGGGGCCGAGGTCAACGCCGCCCCGGCGGGCGAGGTGACCGACGGATCGTCGCGCCTGCGCGCCGGGGCCGAGAGGCGCAGCACCAGGGAACTGGGCGATGTGGTGCTGAAATCCGCCCCCGACGGAACCAACCTCAGGCTGGCCGACATCGCCCGCGTTCACGCGGTGGGGAGCGAGGAAATCCATTCGGTCTATGTCGGCCCGAACCCCGCGATTTCGCTGCGCATCGACCGCTCCGCCCAGGGCGATTCCCTGGATATTCAGGCGACCGTCGAGAAGGTCGCGGAAGAGATGCGTCAGACCCTGCCCGCCGGGGTCAAGATCGACATGATCCGGGTCCGGTCCGACGACATCCGGGCGCGGCTGGACATCCTGATCCAGAACGGCGCGATGGGCCTTGGCCTTGTGATCGCGATCCTCTTCCTGTTCCTGAACGCGCGCACCGCGTTCTGGGTCGCGGCGGGCATTCCGGTCGCCATGCTCGCGGCGGTGGCGATGATGCAGGCCTTCGGGCTGACCTTCAACATGATCTCGCTTTTCGCGCTGATCCTGACGCTGGGTATCGTCGTGGACGACGCCATCGTCATCGGCGAACACACCGATTTTCGCGTCAGGCGGCTGGGCGAGCCGCCGCTGGTCGCCGCCGAAACCGCCGTCAGCCGGATGGCCGCGCCGGTGCTGTCCTCGACCCTCACGACAATCGCCGCCTTCCTTGGCCTGACTGCCCTGTCGGGCCGTTTTGGCGACATGATCCAGGATATTCCCTTCACCGTGACGGTCGTCCTTGCCGCCTCGGTCATCGAATGCTTCCTGATCCTGCCGAACCACATGGCCCATGCGCTGTCGAAGGCGTCACGCGGGCATTGGTACGATGCGCCCTCCCGCGTGGTGAACCGGGGCTTCGGCTGGGTCCGCGACCGGGGGATGCGGCCGCTCACGCGATTTGTCCTCTGGGCGCGCTATCCGGTCGTGGCGGCGGCCATCGCGCTTTTGTGCTTCCAGGCGGCGAAGTTCATCCGGGGCGATCTTCCCTGGCGCTTTTTCAACTCGCCCGAACAATCGACCATCGACGCCAATTTCACCATGCTGCCCGGCGCTACCCGCAAAGACAGCGAGGCGGTGATGCGCGCGCTTCAGGACACGGTCGCGAAGGTCGCGCAGGAGTATCGGGAGAAATACGGGGTCGAGCCGCTGAAATTCGTCACCGGAGAGGTCGGGTCGAATGTCGGGCGCGGGCTGTCCACGTCGGAGAACACCGAACGCGACCTGAAAGGCGCGGTGTCGATCGAGCTTGGCGACCCCGATCTGCGCCCCTGGACCAGCAACGACTTCGTCGCATCGCTGCAAGAGGCCGCGCCGCACAGCCCGCTTATCAACGAGCTTGCCTTCCGGGGCGGCCGCTGGGGGCCGGCGGGGGACGATATCGACGTGGAGCTGTCGGGCAATGACGCCACGACGCTGAAACAGGCGGCCGAGGCGCTGAAACGCGCGCTGGTCGTCTTTCCCGAAGTGTCCTCGCTTGAGGATTCGCTGCCCTATGACAAGAACGAACTGATCCTGACCCTGACCCCGCAGGGCCGCGCGCTGGGCTTCACCGTCGATGGCGTCGGCGCGGAACTGCGCCACCGGCTTGACGGGGTCGAGGCGGCGAGCTTTCCCGACGGGACGCGCAGCATGAAGGTCATGGTCAAGCTGCCGGAACGCGATCTGACCTCGGACTTCATCGACCGCACGCTGCTTCGCAGCCCGTCGGGCGGCTATGTGCCGCTGTCCGACATCGTGACCGTCGACGCCACGTCCGGCTTTTCCAAGGTCGTGCGAGAGAATGGCAAGCAGGTGGTGTCGGTCACCGGCGCCGTGTCCGAGGATAATGCGGATCGCCTGACCGAAATCCTCGACCGGCTCGACAAGGAAATCCTGCCCGACATCGCCAGCGAATATGGCGTGACCTACGATCTTTCCGGCCTGAGCGAGCAGGAAACCCAATTCCTCAACGATGCCGTCATCGGCCTGACGGCCGCGCTGCTGGCGATCTACGCCATCCTCGCCTGGATATTCTCAAGCTGGACGCGGCCCGTCGTCGTGATGCTGGTTATCCCGCTGGGCCTGATCGGGGCGGTCTATGGCCATGATGCCTGGGGCGTGCCGGTTTCGATGTTTTCCATCGTGGGCATGATCGGCATGTCGGGGATCATCATCAACGATGCCATCGTGCTGATTTCCACCATCGACGAATACGGCGAGCGACGCGGGTTGATCCCGGCGATTGTCGATGGCGTGGCGGACCGCCTGCGCCCGGTCTTCCTGACCACGGCGACCACGGTCCTGGGCCTTGCGCCGCTGTTGTTCGAAAGCTCGCGGCAGGCGCAGTTCCTGAAACCGACGGTCATCACGCTCTGCTACGGGCTGGGTTTCGGCATGGTCCTTGTGCTGCTGATCGTACCGGCGATGATCGGCATCCAGCATGACCTTTCGCGCCATCTGCGGGCCTATCGCCGGGCGCGCCAGGCGGCGCCGATCCGCCGCGTGGTCCGGGGGACGGCGCTGGCCATGGTGGCGGTCTTTGCGGCAACGCTGGGCGTGGCGATCTGGACGGCGGCGCCGCTGGTCCCGGCGATGATCGCCTTCGCGCTGGGGGCGCTGGCGGTGGCGGTTCTGGGCTGGGCTATCGGGGCGATGGTCCTGCGCCGGGATCAGCCCGCGCAGCCCTGAAGCTCCACCACCCGGCCGTTGCCGCCGAAGATCGTGATGTGAATCGACGACCGGTCAATCGCGAAGGGCTTCGCGGTCGCAGGCACCAGATCGGCGGTGGCCTCTAACACGCCGCCCTTGCGCACCGTTTCGGCGGAGGAGACCCAGACCGACGGATCGGCCAGTTCCACGACCGTCACCTCATCCGGCCCGACCTTCGGCAGCGACAGCGCGGTGGTCAGGCGCATCCCGTCGCGGATCGGCTCGGCGGAACATCTTGCGGCGCTGAGGCCCGCCGCCTGCGCCTTTTCAGGCCGGTCCGACAGGGCGCGGCGGATCTCCGGCACAGCGTCGCCGCCGGGCTGGACATCGCCCGTCAGGGCCAGTTCCATCGGCACGCAAATCTCCTTGCAGACGCCAAGCTCGACATCCGCCTTCAGCCGGATCGGCGCCGAAGGGTCGCCCGGCGTCAACTCGATCGGAAGGACCAGCCCGTTGTGATAGCCGAAGGTCCGCATCCCGTTCAGATCGAAAATCTCCGGCCGCGGCCAGTGGATCGTGACGCCTTTCAGGTTCTGCGATCCGGCCCAGTCGAAACGCGGCGGCACCCCGGCCTCCCCCGGTGCGCGCCAGTAGGTCTTCCACCCCGGCGCAAGGACAAGGCGCAGTGCGGCCATCTCATGCCCGGACGGCATCTGCCAGCCGTCGATCAATTCGGCCCGCAGCACGGGCGAGGGCGGCGTTTCGGCCAGAGTGGGGCCTGCAGCCGCCATCAGGGCGACGGCGAGACAGGCGAGGGGGCGGGTTTTCTGCGTCATGGCGCCAAAATCGGGCAAGCTTCCGCCGATTGAAAGCGCGAAGCTGCAACATCACGAAGAGTTTTCCGCCTGTCACGACACGTCGCCCCTTGTGTCCCGCCGCCCCGGACGCGATGCTTTTCCCCGGAGGCGAAAGATGAACCTCAGCGGCAAGCTTTTGATTGCGATGCCCGGCATGGGCGATCCCCGTTTCGAACGCAGCGTGGTGTTCCTCTGCGCCCATTCGGGTGACGGGGCGATGGGGCTGATCGTGAACAAGCCCTCGCCCGACCTGACCTTCGGCCAGCTTCTGCGCCAGCTTGACATTCCCGTTCCCGACGATCCGGCGCGCAGCATCCGGGTGCATTTCGGTGGCCCGGTCGAAAACGTCCGCGGCTTTGTCCTGCATTCCAGCGATTATGGCGGCGAAGGTTCGACTCTGAAGATCGACGAACGCTTCGGGATGACGGCCACGCTCGACGTGCTTCAGGCCATCGCGCGGGGCGACGGGCCGCAGTCCTCGCTTCTCGCGCTTGGCTATGCCGGTTGGGGGCCGGGGCAGCTGGAGGATGAGATCCTGGGGAACGGCTGGCTGACCTGCGATGCCTCGCCCGATCTGGTCTTTTCCGGTCAGGATGAGACGAAATGGTCCCGCGCGCTGGGGACGCTGGGGATCGACCCGCAATCGCTGTCGGCCGCCGCCGGGCGGGCCTGAGGGTCAGACCTCCCGCGCATAGGTAAACGAAGTCGGCCGGTCATAGCCCGCATGGGCCGTCGCACCGGTCTTGCGAAAGCCCATCGCCTCGAACGCGGCATGGTTTTCGGTCAGTTCGACGCGGCTCTGAAGCGTCAGGCGCGGCAGGTCCAGCGCCCTCGCGCGGGCCAACGCGTGTTCCACCATCTGCCGCCCCAGCCGCTGCCCGCGATGCGTGTCCGCGACCGCCAGCTTGCCAAGGTAAAGCGTGTCCGTGCGCGGTGTCAGCACCATGCAGGCGACGGGCCGGCCGGTTTCCTCGGCCACCCAGACCTCTGCCTCGCGGGCCTGACCGGCCAGCGCGGCGGCGGTCAGCCGGTGCATGGAACTTGGCGGGTCGATGCGCCCCTCCATGTAAGCGAAGGCGGCGCGGATCAGCGACAGGACCGGGCCGAAATCCTCATCCGCCGCCATCCGGCGGGGCGCCCATTCGCGCGGCAGTCCGTCGGCAAGGTGCAGCCAGGGCAGGCGTTCGTTGAAATGCACATGCACGGTCGCGGCGAACCGCGACGGGTCGTCAAGCGTCAGCGCGTAAAGGTCCAGCTCATGCGCCCGCGCGGGGCTTTGATAGGCGACGGGCGATCCGCATCGCGGGCAAAAGCTGCGCGCGACGCCGGGGGAGGAGACATAGGTCGCAGGCGCGATGCCGGTAAAGCGCAGCCGCGCGTGATCGACGGCGAAGAAGCTTGTGAAGGGGGAAGAGGTCGCCCGCCGGCAGCTTTCACAATGGCAATGCGCCTGCCAGTTGGGCGGCCCGTCGAATTCGTAGCTGACCGCTCCGCACAGGCAGCGCCCGCTTCCGCCGTCCATCCCGGCCCCCATCATGTGACGGTGCGATTTGACGCCCCCGTACCGTCCGGGTCAATCGAAAGGTCCGGGCAATATCTTGGGGATAACTGGCGCCATTCTGCCATATGCGGTGTAGCTCTGTTGACACGCGGCGCCATCGGGCCGACCATTGACGACCTGTCGGAATCAAGGGGCGTCCCTGTCTTGCGTTTCACCCGCCTGCGTCTGAACGGCTTCAAAAGCTTCGTCGATCCCACGGATCTTATCATCCATGAGGGGCTGACCGGCGTTGTCGGCCCGAACGGTTGCGGCAAGTCCAACCTGCTTGAGGCGCTGCGCTGGGTGATGGGCGAAAACCGCGCCTCGGCGATGCGCGGCGGCGGGATGGAGGACGTGATCTTCGCCGGGGCCGCCAGCCGCCCGGCGCGGAACTTTGCCGAGGTCGCGCTGACCATCGACAATTCCGAACGCCTCGCGCCGTCGGGCTTCAACGATCAGGACGTGCTGGAGATCGTCCGCCGCATCACCCGTGACGCAGGCAGCGCCTACAAGGCCAACACCAAGGACGTGCGGGCGCGCGACATCCAGATGCTGTTCGCCGATGCCTCTACCGGCTCCCATTCGCCCGCGCTGGTGCGGCAGGGGCAAATCTCGGAGCTTATCAACGCCAAGCCGAAGAACCGTCGCCGCATCCTGGAAGAGGCGGCGGGGATCTCCGGCCTTTACCAACGGCGGCACGAGGCGGAGCTGAAGCTGAACGGCACCGAACAGAACCTCGCCCGTGTCGAGGACGTGATCGAGCAGCTTGCCCAGCAGCTTGCCCAGCTGGCCCGTCAGGCCCGTCAGGCGGCGCGCTACCGCGAGATCGGCGAGGAGTTGCGGCGGACCGAAGGCATGCTGCTGTACCGTCGCTGGCGCGAGGCCGATCAGGCCCGTGCGGCGGCCGAGGCCGACCTGACGGAACGTACGAAGCTGGCTGCCCAGGCCGAGGCCGCCGCGCGCCAGTCCACCCGCGCGCGCACGGAACGCGAGGCCGACCTGCCGCCCCTGCGCGAGGAAGAGGCCATTGCCGCCGCCGTCCTGCAACGGCTTCAGGTGCAGCGCGACACGCTGAAGGATCAGGAAGACCGCGCGGTCGAGACGATCGAGACGCTGAAGGGCCGGATCGGGCAGCTTGCGCATGACATGGAGCGTGAGGCCGGGCTGAACCGCGATGCGGGCGAGACCATCGGCCGGCTGGAATGGGAACAGGACCAGATCGCCAAGGCCGCCGAGGGCCATGACAGCCGTCTGGCCGAGGCGCTTGAGGTGTCGCAGGAGGCGGCAAGGGTGCTGTCGGAACGGGAAAACGCGCTTTCCGAACTGACGGAGGATGTGGCGCGCCTGTCCGCGCGGCACCAATCGGCGCACCGCCTGCTGGCCGACAGCCGCTCCACGCTGGAGAAATCCGAAGCCGAGGCGGCAAAGGCGGCGGCGGCGGCGGTGGAGGCCGAGGCGGC
>DAIOXI010000060.1:12669-13968 GCA_036758045.1 Albidovulum sp. | reverse complement strand
GCTATCGCGTGTCGGACCCGGAGCGTTACGGCGTGGTCGAATTCGACCGCGCGGGCAAGGTGCTGTCCATCGTCGAAAAGCCCGAGCATCCCAAAAGCTCCTACGCCGTGACCGGCATCTATTTCCTCGACGCCGAGGCGCCCGCGCGGGCCAAGGCGATCAAGCCGTCGGCGCGGGGGGAACTGGAGATCACCGATCTGCTGAACCACTATCACCGCGATGGCAGGCTGAACGTGGAAACGCTGGGCCGGGGCTTTGCCTGGCTGGATACCGGGACGCATGAAAGCCTGCTTGAGGCCGCCGATTTCATCCGCACGATCGAGGACCGTCAGAACCTGAAAGTCGGCTGCCCGGAGGAAATCGCATTTCTCAATGGCTGGATCGACGAGGGCCAGCTTCTCGCACTGGCCAAGCCCTACCTCAAAACGCAATACGGGCGGTACCTGGAGCGCATCGCGAACGACCCGGACCTCGCCCGGAGGGGGTAAAGGGTGTCGGTGAACGGGGCCGCAGAACGGGTCGGCAGCAAAGTTTCGGGCTGGCCAAGACCCTTGCAGATTGCTTTCGTGGTTTGGGTGTCCGTTGGTTTGTTCGGCTTCTTCTTTTCGGTTCCGCTTGGAATCATGCTCGCCGTTTTCGACGCGCCTTCCGTCCTTTCTGCGGGTCGCATTCCTGCCCTGATGGACCGATACTTCCTTCTTGTGTCATTCATCTTCGGTTTGCCCTTCGGCCTTTTGGCGCTTCTTGCCGAAGAACGCTCAATCTGGGACACCCGGCGCGACAAGTTGCAGCGCGGGGTTCTCGCGGGCGCGTTGGCGGTATTCATCTGGGCCTTGGGGTGGCTATCGGCATCGACTATCTTTGACGGATTGGCCATAGCCACGAACGCCATGTCAAAGCCACCATTGCAATCATGGTCGCTGGAAATCTCTGGAACGGAGCTTCATGCAGGTGACAGAGGCTGCAAAAAGAGCCTGTACTTCGAGGACCCGATTGTCCCGGAACACATATCCAATATTTGCGTCTATAGCCTCTCACCGTATTTTCACGCTCTGGCGGGCGATGTTCTCGATCTTAACGGAAGACCCGGCCCCTTCGGCATCACTTACAGGCACGACGATCTTGTCCTAGAACCGGCCAGTAGGTGACCGTCCGCGCTCAAGGCCCCCCTCACAGCCCCGCCACCTCCCCCCCCTGCCCTTCAAGCGCCGCCCGCAGGTCGCGCGCCATGGCCACGGCGCCGGGCGTGTCGCCGTGGACGCAGACCGTGTCGATGCGCGCGGGGATGCGGCGACCCGA
>DAIOXI010000060.1:11653-12659 GCA_036758045.1 Albidovulum sp. | reverse complement strand
TGCGCGCCGCCGCCTCGGCCGCGTCATGCAGCACCGCGCCTGGCCTGGAGCGGTCGAGAAGGGTTCCGTCTTCCTCATAGGCGCGGTCGGCAAAGATCTCGGCGGCGTAGGTGGCGCCAAGCTCTTCGGCCGCGCGCTCCATTTCGGTCGCGGCCTGGACCATCAGGATCAGGTCGTCCTGCACCTCAAGCGCCGCGCGGTAGCAGGTCAGCGCCATGGCGCGGTCGGTCGCGGCCATGTTCGACATCGCCCCGTGCAGTTTCAGGTGCCTCAGCCGCCCGCCCGCCGCCTGAACGACCGCGCGGGCCGCGCCGACCTGATAGCGGATCAGGGTGGCAAGGCTGTCGGGTGGCAGGGCGATCCGGCGGCGGCCGAAATTCTCCCGGTCGGCAAAGCCGGGATGGGCGCCGATGCCGACCCCCCGTTCGATCGCCGCCCGCATCGTGCGCGCCATCGTGTCGGGATCGCCCGCATGCATCCCGCAGGCGACATTGGCCGAGGTGACGATGGAAAGCATCGCGGCATCGTCGCCCATCCCCTCGCCCATATCCGCATTCAGGTCGATCCGGGTCATTCCTCCCCCTCCCCGCGTCCGTCGGTGACGCCGCTGATCAGTTGATGGGACAGAAGATCGGCCATCTCCGCCGGGTCCCGCAAGAGCCGCCTTGTCCCGATCTTCAGCTGCCCGCCCGGCCGCTGGCGGGCGTGGTCGGCCAGCGCGTCGTCCAGCGTGACGAAGCGAAAGCGCAGCCGGTCGCCGGGGGCGGCCTGCGCCACGCGCGGCAGGTCGTCGGGCAGGACGGTGGCGATGCGGGGATAGCCGCCCATGGTCTGGCATTCGCTCAGCAGGACGTAAGGCACGCCCTCACCGATCATCTGGATGTCGCCCGGCTGCACGGTTTCCGACAGAAGGCTGCGCTGGCCCTGCGTCGCGATCGGCGCGCCGCCCGCCAGTTTCACGCCCTGCCGGTTACCGGGGCCGTCGCGGTGAAAGGCCGTCGTCTCG
>DAIOXI010000060.1:10849-11643 GCA_036758045.1 Albidovulum sp. | reverse complement strand
CCGCCGGTATGGGGCGCGGCGGTCAGCGCCAGCCCCGTCCCGGTGCCCGGATCGGGGCCAAGGGGAAGCCGGTCGCCATCGGCCAGCCGCCGCCCGATGCCCGCCGTCAGGTGGGCCGCGCGGCTGCCAAGGACGGGGTCCGTCGCGATCCCGCCGCCAAGGGTCAGATAGCCGTAGACACCGGCCTCGACCGCGCCGATCTCAAGCCGTTCGCCAGGGGCTAGGAGGTGGCTTGCCCCCCACGCCAGCGCCATGCCGACGCGGCGGACGCGCATGGGGGCGCCGGTCAGGGCGATCCGGGTCGGCGCGGTGACGGTGAAACTGCCGCCAAGGCCCGCCATCTCCAGCGCCGCCCCCGCCGCCTGCCCCAGCAGCGCCGCCCCCTGCCGCAGCGCCAGGCGGTCCGCCGCCCCGCCGCGCGACAGGCCACGGGCGAGGTAGCCGGGCCGGCCGAGGTCCTGCACCGTCATCGCCGGACCGGCACGGTGGATGAGCAGCGCGCGGGTCATGACGCCACCTCAAGCCGCGCGCCGCCACGGTCGGGGTCGGCCTCGCGAAGCGCCTGCAACTGGTCCGGCGCCACCGCCCGCAGGCGGATGCTGTCGCCTGCGCGAAAGGCGAAGGGGTCCGCCGCGCCGGGGCGGAAGGCGCGCAGGCCCGACTGTCCGACATGCCACCAGCCGGTGGCCGTGTCGGCGGGGAACAGGATCACCTGCCGGACGGCCACAACAATCCCCCCCGCAGGGACCTTCGGCGTCAGCCCGGCCTTGCGCGGAATGTCCCAGCGGCCGGGC
>DAIOXI010000060.1:1143-10839 GCA_036758045.1 Albidovulum sp. | reverse complement strand
ATGCCCATATAGGGCAGCCCTGGCGCAAAGCCGATCGCCATGACGCGCAGGTCCTGCGCGGTCAGGTCCTCAACCGCCGCCTGCGCCGTGCAGCCCAGTTCGGCGGCCACCGCATCAAGGTCCGGCCCCTCGGCCCCGCCAAAGGCCACCGGGATCGTCCAGCGCCGCGACGGCGCCGCGCCCTGCCCTGCTGCATCTGCCAGAAGTGCGGCGATCCTGCCGGCGATGGCGGCCCGGTCGGCGCGCAGGGGGTCGATCCGCAGGAAGACCGAGCCGAGCGAGGGCGCGACCTCCTCCACCCCCGCCAGCGCCCCGGTCTCAGCCGCGGCCCCGACCTCGGCCTCGATCCGGGCGGCAAGGGCCAGCGCGCGGCGGTTCGCGGCATCGTCGAGACGGTCGGAAAGCTGCACGAGGATGCCGCGAAGCCCCATCGGCGTCACGCGCGGCAGATCGCCCGTTTTCCCCGACAAAGCCATTCACACCCCCGTTTCGCCCCCTGAAAGCGACGATTGCCAGCTTAACCTGGCCGAATGGTCAGGAAAACCGGATCGCATATTGAACTTTCGCGTTCATTTACTTGATTGTATATGCAGGGCGAAGGACATTTGGAAACGCGCACCGGGCCTGCTTTGACGGGCCGGCCCGGTTGAACTGGTTGCAG
The DNA here is from genome assembly GCA_036758045.1 of Albidovulum sp. Taxonomy (GTDB): domain Bacteria; phylum Pseudomonadota; class Alphaproteobacteria; order Rhodobacterales; family Rhodobacteraceae; genus Albidovulum. Next base: position 10,178 of record DAIOXI010000060.1, on the reverse strand, counting down.
CCGCAGGATTCGTATCATGTTATCTCGATTCAGGGCGCATCGCCTTTCCGCCATCCTGGTGCTGGTCGCGGCCGGGATCTGGGTCGGCACGGGGAAATTCGCCTCGGTCGGCAGCGAGGAGGCGAATGCCGCCATCCCCGCCAAGGATGAGTCAGCGGCAGCGACGGCGGAAAGCGAGGCCGCGACGCTGCGCACCGTCGCGGCGATCACGCCGGAGATCACCGAACATGCCCGCGCGATCCGCATTTCCGGCGTGACCGATGCCGACAAGCGGTCGGTGCTGGCCGCGCGCACCAGTGGCGTGATCCTGTCCCTGCCTATCGCCGAGGGGGCCTGTGTCGCCGCCGGTGAAAACGTTATGACCATCGAAGGCCCGGAGCTTGCCGCCGCGGTGGAAACCGCCAAGGCTGCGCTGACCCAGCGCAAGCAGGAGCTTGACGTTGCCGAGAAACTTTACCGCAGCGGCAACACCGCCGAATTGCAGCTGATCGGTCAGCGGGCGGCGCTGGCCGCCGCCGAGGCGGCGCTGAGCCAGGCGAAGGCCGCCGCCGACCGGCTGGCGCTGAACGCGCCTTTCGCGGGCGTCATCGACAGTGTCGATGTGGAACTTGGCGAATGGGTCCAGACCGGCACGCCGATCGCGACTCTGCTGGCGCTTGACCCGATCATCGTGCGCGCCGAGGTCAGCGAGGTCGATGTCGGCTATGTCGAGGTCGGCGACAAGGTCGAGGTCAAGCTCGTCAACGGCGCCATGGCCGAAGGCACGGTGCGCCACCTGTCACGCGTTGCGACCGGCAACACCCGCACCTATCCGGTCGAGGTCGTGCTGCCGAACCCCGACCATCGGATCCCGGCGGGCATGACGGCGGAACTGAAGCTTTTCGCCGCGCCGGTAAAGACGGTGACGGTGCCGCGCTCTGTCATCACGCTGTCGGATGAGGGGGAGCTTGGCCTGCGCGTCCTCGACGCCGACAATGTCACGCATTTCGCCTCGGTCGAGTTGATCGACGACACGCCCTCGGGGCTGGTCCTTGCCGGGGTCGATGCCGGAACACGGATCATCGTCGCCGGGCAGGACCTTGTCCGCGACGGCGAGAAGGTGAACGTCAAGGCCACGACCATCGAGCCGGCCGCCGGGGCGAACTGACATGCAGATCGTCGAAACCGCCATCCGCAACGCGCGGCTGACGATCTCGGTCCTCATCTTCCTGATGATCGCCGGGGCGCAGGCCTATGTCACGATCCCGAAAGAGGCCGAGCCGGACGTCCAGATTCCGATCATCTATGTCAGCATGACCTATCAGGGCATCTCGCCCGAGGACAGCGAGCGGCTGCTGCTGCGCCCGATGGAAACCTCGCTGAAGACCATCACCGGCATCAAGGAGATGAAATCGACCGCCTATCAGGGCGGCGGCAACGTGCTGATGGAGTTTCAGGCGGGCGCCGATCTGAACAAGGCGCTGGACGATGTGCGCACCAAGGTGTCCGAGGCCAAGCGCGACCTGCCGCAGGGCACGGACGAACCGACGGTGAATGAGGTCAATATCTCGGAATTTCCGGTGCTTGTGGTGACGCTGTCGGGCGACGTGCCGGAACGGGTGCTGACCAGGGCCGGGCGCGAACTCCGCGACCGGATCGAGGAGATCCCCGGCGTTCTCGACGCCGCCCTTCAGGGTGTGCGCGACGATCTGGTGGAGATCATCGTCGATCCGGCGAAGCTGACCTCCTACGGTATCCGCCTCGATACGATGATCCAGGGCGTGACGGCCAATAACCAGCTCATCGCCGCGGGCGCGCTGGAAGGGACCGAGGGGCGCTATGCGATCAAGACCATTGAAGACGTCGCCAACCTGCCGGTGCTGTCGAGCGGCAACGCCACCGTGCGGGCGCGCGACATCGCCGCGATCCGCAACACCGCCAAGGACCCCGAGACGATCACCCGGCTTGACGGCAAGCCCGCCATCGCCATCGAGGTCTCGAAGCGCACCGGCGCCAACCTTGTCGATACTGTCGATGCGGTGAAACAGGTGACGGAGGCGTTCCAGAAAACGCTGCCCGCCGGGACCGAGGTCGCCTTCAGCCAGGACAAGTCCACCACCATCCGCCAGCTTCTGGGCGACCTTCAGAATTCGGTCCTGACGGCCGTTATCCTGGTCTTCATCGTCATCCTCTTCGCGCTGTCGGGCCGTGCCTCGATCCTGATCGGGCTGGCCATCCCGGCCTCGTTCCTGATCGGCATCCTTGGGCTGCAAATGGCGGGGCTGACGGTCAATATCGTGGTGCTGTTCAGCCTGATCCTTGCCGTCGGCATGCTGGTCGATGACGCGATCATCGTCACCGAATATGCCGAACGCCGCATGGCCGAGGGGATGGACAAGCGCACCGCCTTTGCCCAGGCCTCGCACAAGATGACCGGGCCTGTTCTGGCGGCGACTGCGACGCGGGTTGCGGCCTTCTCGCCGCTTCTCTTCTGGCCCGGCATCGTGGGCGAGTTCATGAAATACATGCCGATCACGCTGATCGCGACGCTGTCGGCCTCGCTCGTCTATGCGCTGATCTTTGCACCGACCATCGGCGCCATCATCGCCCGCCCGATCCCGGAGGACGATCGCGGGCGCGACAGCCTTTACATGCGCTTCGTCGCGCGGGCGATCCGGCATCCCTGGACCGTCGTGCTGACCGCGCTCGCCCTGCTTGTCGCGGTGCCCTACGCCTATGGCACCTACGGCAAGGGGGTGGAGTTCTTCCCCAACGTCGAACCCGACTACGGCCTGCTTTACGTCCACGCGCGCGGCAACCTGTCGATCGACGAGAAGGACGCGCTGGTCAAGCAGGCCGAGGACCGCATCCTCGGCTGGCCCGGCATCAAGACGGTCTATACCCGCTCCGGCAAGGCCGGGGGTGGCGGCAATGACGTGGCCGCCGACGTGATCGGGGTGATACAGTACGAATTCGTCGACTGGCGCGAGCGCGAGGATGCAAACGCGATCCTTGCCGATCTGCGTGTCGCCATGACCGGCATTCCCGGCGTCGATGTGGAGGTTTCCGTCCCCGATGCCGGTCCGCCGACCGGCAAGGCGATCCAGGTGCAGCTGTCCGCCGCCGACCCCGCGGGGCTGAACGCCGTGGCCCGGACCGTCGCGGATGAGCTGAAGAAGATGCCCGACGTGATCGACATCGACAACGGCCTTCCGCCCCCCGGCGTCGATTGGGAATTGAAGGTCGACCGCGCCGCCGCCGCGCGCTACGGCCTGTCGCCCGCCGCCGTGGGCGCGGTGGTGCAGCTTGTGACCAACGGGCTGAAACTGTCCGACTACCGCCCCGCCGGATCCGATGACGCGGTGGACATCGTCCTGCGCCTGCCGCCCGATCAGCGCACCATCTCGCAACTCGACCAGCTTCGGATCGAAACGCCCGAGGGGCCGGTTCCGCTATCGAATTTCGTCACCCGCACCCCCGCGCCCACCACCGGCACGCTCAGCCGCATCGACGGCGCGCGCACCGTCACCGTTCAGGCCAATATCCGCGAAGGCGTGCAGGCCGACCCGGTCCGTCAGGTGATCGCGGCAGAGCGTGCCAAGGCCGATCTGGAAAGCCAGTGCATCCGCTGGAAGATGGCCGGCGCGGATGAGTAACTGGCCGCCGCCGGTGCCTTCCTTGGCAAGGCCTTCGGCGCAGCGCTGTTCCTGATCTTCCTGGTGCTTCTGGCGCAGTTCAACAACTTCGTCTCGGTCGGGCTGATCTTTTCGGCCGTGATCATGTCCACCATCGGCGTGTTCCTGGGGCTGATGATCATGGGCCAGCCGTTCGGCATCGTGATGACCGGCATCGGCATCATCGCGCTGGCCGGAGTCGTGGTGAACAACAACATCGTGCTGATCGACACCTATGACACGCTGCGCCGTGAAGGGATGCCGAAGGTCGAGGCGATTCTCGAGACCTGCCACGAACGCGCCCGGCCCGTCGTCCTGACCGCGCTGACCGCGATTCTGGGCGTCTTCCCCATCGCCTTCGGTCTGAACCTTGAACTCCTTAGCCATGAAACGACCTATGGCGCCCCCTCGACGCAGTGGTGGATCTCGCTTTCCTCTGCCATCGTCTTCGGTCTGGCCTTCGCCACCGTTCTGACGCTGGTCGTGACGCCCTCGCTTCTGATGCTGGTCACGCGCGACGCGCCGAAGCATGGCGCGGCGGAGAAACGCCGCTGGTTCCGGCGCAAGCCCGCCGCCAGCCCTGCCGAGTAGGGCGCGCGCCGAACCTGTGCTAGAGTGACCGCGACACAGCGGTTTGCCGTCCATAGGGGGGACTTCAGACATGGGCATTCGCACGACCAGCGGGCGCGGCAGGCGCTACGCCTCCATCCTCGACACCGTGGGCGATACGCCGGTCATCCGCATCAACCGGATCGCGCCCGCGGGCGTCACCGTCTATGTGAAGGCCGAGGCCTTCAACCCCGCCGCCTCGGTCAAGGACCGGCTGGCGCTGAACATCATCGAGGCGGCGGAACGCGAGGGCCGGCTGTCCCCCGGCCAGACGGTCATTGAGGCGACATCGGGCAATACCGGCATTGGCCTTGCCATGGTCTGCGCCGCCAAGGGCTATCCGCTGGTGGTGACGATGGCCGACAGCTTTTCCGTCGAGCGGCGGCGGCTGATGCGGTTTCTGGGCGCCAAGGTGGTGCTGACGCCCCGCGCGCTGAAAGGCTATGGCATGTATGCCAAGGCCAGGGAACTGGCCGAGGCGAATGGCTGGTTCCTTGCCCGTCAGTTCGAAACCTCCGCCAATGCCGATATCCACGAAGCCACGACGGCGCGGGAGATCATGGCCGATTTCGAAGGCGAGCGGCTGGACTATTTCGTCTCGGGCTATGGCACCGGCGGCACCGTGACCGGTGTCGCGCGCGTGTTGCGCAAGGAACGGCCAGGGACGAAGATCATCCTGACCGAACCCGCCAACGCGGCCCTTGTGCAATCCGGCACCCCGCAGGACCGCGCGCCCGATGGCGGCCCCTCGGGTAGCCACCCGGCGTTTGAACCGCACCCGATTCAGGGCTGGACGCCCGATTTCATCCCGCTGGTGTTGCAGGAAGCGCTGGACAAGGCCTTCTACGACGACCTCATCACCATTCCCGGCCCCGAAGGGATCAAGTGGTCCAAACGGCTGGCCGCCGAAGAGGGTATCTTTACCGGCATTTCCGGCGGCGCGACCCTTGCCGTGGCGATGAAGGTGGCAGAGACGGCGCCCAGGGGGGCGGTCATCCTTGCCATGCTGCCCGATACCGGCGAACGCTACCTTTCCACGCCGCTTTTCGACGGCATCGTCGAGGATATGACGGAGGAGGAACGCGCGCTCTCGATGTCCACGCCCTATGCGCAGATGGCGGCGGAATAGCGCCGCCTCAGCGTTCGGTCAGCTTCAGCTCGATCCGGCGGTTCTGGGCGCGCGCCTCGGCGCTGTCGCCGGTGGCGACGGGCTGATATTCGCCAAAGCCCGCAGCGGCCAGACGGTTGGGTGGGAAGCCCAGTGTGTCCTGCATGTAGCGCACCACCGACAGGGCGCGCGCCTGGCTGAGTTCCCAGTTGTCGCGGAATTCGCCAAAGCCCGAAAGCGGCACGTCGTCGGTATGCCCGTCGACGCGGATGATCCAGTCGATACCGGGCGGGATTTCGGCGGAAACCTCGCCAAGCGTCGCGACCACCTGCGCGATCTGCGCCTTGCCCTCGGGCGACAGGTCGGCCGCGCCGGGGTTGAACAGCACCTCGGAGGAAAAGACGAAGCGGTCGCCCACCACGCGCACCCCTTCGCGCCCGGCAAGGATCTGCGACAGCTTGCCGAAGAATTCAGACCGGTAGCGGGCGAGTTCCCTGGTCTCTGCCTTCAGCGATTTCGCCTCTTCCTCCAGCCTTATGCGCTCCGCCTCTTCCAGTTCCGCGCGGCGCTTTTGTTCAGAGGCGACCTGCGCGAGGGCCGAGTTCAGCCGCGTCCCCAGCGCGTCGATCTGCACCTTGGCATCGGCATCGCGCGCCTCGGACGCATCGAGCAGGTCCTGAAGCGAGCCAAGCTGGCTGCGCAGCGCCGCGACCTGCTGGTTCAGCAGCGCGACCTTGCGTTCGGAGGCCGCAGAGGCCGCCTTTTCCTTCGACAGCGCATCATTCGCGACGGCCAGCAAGGCCTTTTGCCTGTCCACCTCGCTCAGCGCCTGGTCGGCCTGGGTGGCAAGCCTTTCGTTCAGCTGCTTCTTCGCCGCTTCGGCGGCCGCCAGAAGGGTCAGCGTGTCCTCCGCCTTCCTGCGCTGATCCTCCAGCGCAAGGGTCATGGCGGTCAGTTCATCCTCCGCGCCTTTCAGCTTGTCGCGCAGTGCCGCTGCGGCGGCGGCCTCGGTCAGCCTTGCGGCCTCGGCCTCGCTCAGCTTCCGGTCACTCTCCTCACCCCTGGCCTTGAGGTCGGCCACCAGCGCCTCAAGCGCCTCGCGCCGGGCGGCGGCAAGCCTTGCGGCCTCGGCCTGCGCGTCGATCTCCGACCGGGCCTTGGCGACGGCGAGGTTCAGCACCTCCTGATCCGACAGCAGTTTCGCCCGCTCCGCCGTCAGGTCGCTGACCTGCCCCCGCGCGGCATCGCGTTCCGACAGAAGCGAGGCGACCTGCGCCTCGAAGGACGTGATCTGCGCCTGCGCCTGATCGAGGTTGCGCTGCCCTTCCGCCACCTGCCCCCGCAGCATGGCGATCAGGGTGGACTGGCGGTCGGCCTCCGCCTGCGCGGCATTGAGGTTGTCGGAAAGCGAGGCGCTGCGGCTGCGCTCAAGGCCCAGCGCATCGGCAAGGTCGGATACCTGCGCCGAGAGGTCCTTCAATTCGTTGTCCTTGGTGGAGATCGCGTCGCGCAGGGCGAATTGCACCACCATGAAGATGGTGACGAGGAAGATCAGGATCAAAAGCAGCGTCGTCATCGCGTCAACGAAGCCCGGCCAGATCAGGGCCGAGAACCGTTGTCCGCCACGTCCGCGCGACAGCGCCATGGTTCAGCCCCGCTCGCCCGGCGGCGCCTGACGGGCCAGCGCCCGCACCGCGCGGGTCAGTTGGGCCAGATCGCCACGCAGGTCGGCCATGCTTTCCTGCCGCCCCGCCGCGACCTCTTCCAGCAGCCTGAGCAACTGCATGTCGATGGAGCGCAGCCGCATCCGGCTTTCGGCGTCGGGGCCTGCGCCCTCCCCTTCCCCGCTGCCGGTCAGGGCGGCGGCCATCCGGTCCTGCCCCTCGGCGATCCGTGTCAGGATCGCGGCCGATCCGCCCGTGCCCTGCAACTCGCGCGTCAGCGCTTCCACCGATCCCGCGAGCGCCTCAAGCCGGGCGTTGACCGCCGTGCGCCCCGCGTCCGAGCGTTCCAGAAGCGCCTGCATCGTGCCGACCTGATCGGCCATGTGGTCCAGAACCCCCGCGACGGCTGCCTGATCCAGCGCGCCGTCCCCGTCGGCGCCGGCAAAGCCGAGCCGGGTGAAAGAGGTCAGCCATTCCTCCATCTCGCGGTAGAAGCGGTTCTGGCCATGGCCCGCGAACAGTTCCAGGAGGCCGACGACCAGTGACCCGGCCAGACCGAGGAGCGAGGAGGAAAACGCCGTTCCCATGCCGCCCAACTGCCGTTCAAGCCCGCTCATCAGCTTGTCGAAGACCTGCATCCCGCTCTCGCCCTCCTGCGGAGCAAGGGCGCGGATCGTATCGACGACAGCGGGGACGGTGGTGGCAAGGCCGTAGAAGGTGCCAAGAAGGCCGAGGAAGATCAGCAGGCTGGTCAGGTAGCGGGTGATGTCGCGCGCCTCATCTATCCGGGTCGCGACGGATTCGAGGATGGACCGCGCCGAGGTCGATGAAATCTGCCCACCCCGCGGCCCGCGCGAGCGCAGAAGGGCCGCCAGCGGGGCCAGCATCCGGGGCGCGATGGTGATCTCATGCCCCGGTGTCCGGGCGGCAAAGCCCTCGATCCAGCTGACCGAGCGCACAAGTTGCGCCACCTGCCAGAAACAGGTCAGCACGCCCAAGAGGAAGACGGCGAGGATGAGGCCGTTCAACCATAGGTTCGCGGTGAAGATGGGCAGGATGCGGCCATAGGTCAGGTAGGCGCCGACGCCCACCAGCACCAGCACGATCAGCATCATCAGAACCTGACGCACCGGCTGCGAGAAAAACGGCTGCGCGCTGCGCACGGATTTGTCCATCTGGCCGGCCGCCCCTGTCCTTGCCTCTGGCGGGACAATAGGCGGCGCGCCGCGACCGCTCAAGGTCAAAGGTCAGGCGGGGCGCGTCAGATCACGCACCCTTGCGGAAAGCCAGTCGAGTTCGGCGTCGGCGATGCCAAGGTCGTGGAGATGCGTGGCGGTATTCCAGAGGTAATCGCGGTTCTTTCCCCGCCCGCCCTTCGCCCGCGCGATGATCTGCGCCTGTTCCTCAAGCGGCAGCCCGCCGCAATACTGCACATGGTCGGGGTCGATGACATAGGTCACCGCCTCCACCCGCCGCCCGTCGCCCAGAGTGACGGGAAGGCGCTTTTCCAGATAGGCCGAGGAGATGAGTTCGCGTTCGCGCAGATAGGCCAGCGTTTCCACCTGATGGTCGGGTGCAACGGCGAAGGCCACGCCTTCGCAGGCGGCCCCAACGGCCGCGTCAAGGGCAAGCACCAGCCCCGGTTTCGTCTCGGTCCCACGATGGTGGATGGAGCGCATGCAGAAGCTGCGGTGCCAGCCGTCCAGCCGCGCCATCACCCGTTCGGTGAAGGCAAAGCCCGGCTCCCACAACAGCGATCCGTATCCGAAGACCCACATCACACGCCCCCCGACTGGTCCTTTCCGCACCCCGCCCTTAAATACCATCGCGACGGATGGGGAAAGGGTGGCGGGCATGCGGGCCTTGATGTGGATCGTGGCGGTTCTGACCGCGATCTGGTGCGGCTACTGGTTTCTCGGCGCGCGGGTCCTGACGAACGAGGGGCGCGCGGCGCTGGACCGGATGCAGGAAGCCGGGCGGCTTGGCTATGAAAGCTTCGCC
>DAIOXI010000060.1:0-1083 GCA_036758045.1 Albidovulum sp. | reverse complement strand
GGCGGGTCTGGCAGATTTGTCGGTCCGCGATCCCACCGCCGGATGGGCCTGGTCGGTCCCCGGTGTCGTGTTTCACGCGCTGGCCTACAGCCCGAACCGGGTGATCGCCGTCCTGCCGCCGGAACAGACGTTGCGCGTGGCGGGCGAAACCTTTGCCGTGACGACCGAGGACATGCGCGCCAGCGTTGCCTTTGGCCTCTCCTCCACCGTGCCGCTGACCCATGCCGAGGCGGTCAGCGGCCCGCTGACCGCGCGATCCGACCGGGGCTGGTCGCTGGCGATGGAGGCGCTGCGGCTGGCAGTGCGGCAGGAAGAGGGCGAAGGGTTCCGCTACCGGCTGGGAGCCGAGGCAACGGCGCTGACACTGGCCGGCGCCCCGGCGGTGATGCTTGCGAAGGCCGGGCTGGCCGAGGGGCCGGGGCGCGTCCGGCTTGACGCCGACGCGGTGCTGGACCGGGCGCTTGACCGCAGCGCGGCAGAGGTGCCGCCCCGCGTGACGGCGCTGTCGGTCCGCTCGCTTGAGCTTGACTGGGGGCGGCTGGCGCTGCGCGGTACGGGCGATCTGCGGATCGGCGCGGATGGAACGCCCGAAGGGACGATCCAGCTTCGCCTTGCAAACTGGCGCGACCTGCCGCCGCTTCTGGTGGCGCTTGGCGTGATCGCCGAGGCAGAGGCCCCGGCGCTGACCCGCACGATGGGGCAGTTGGCGCTGCTGTCGGGCGCGACCGGGGACCTGTCGCTGCCGCTTTCGTTCACCGGTGGCTGGGTCGCCCTTGGCCCCCTGCCCCTTGGCCCCGCGCCGCGCTTCTGACGGCTAGCGGCAGTAAGGCCCGCGCCCGCGCGTGGTGTCCAGATGCAGGTGATCGCGGTGGAAGCGATCGGACCCCGGCCCCAGAACGGTCGTGAACGGCCCGCAGGCGCCCTTGCGCATCGCCGCCAGCGACTTGCCCGCCGCGCCATCGCCCCAGCCGGCAAGGACGGAGGCCGAAGTGCCATTGGCAAGGACAAAGCCGGAAATGTCGATGGCCCGGCCCCGTCCATGTTCGCTGACCTTGGCGCCCGGCTGGTTGTTGCGGGTGCGGC
>DAIOXI010000059.1:11341-14187 GCA_036758045.1 Albidovulum sp. | reverse complement strand
AAGATCCGCGGGTTCGAACCGAACGGCATCGGTCCGCGCGACCTGGCCGCCGTGAACCAGGACGCGGTGGGCGGCAACTATTTCGCCGTCGCCCGGCTTGAGGCGGAATTCCCGCTGGGCCTGCCGGAGGAATACGGGCTGACCGGCGGTCTTTTCGCCGATGTCGGGTCGGTCTGGGGGCTGGACAACACCGCCGGGACCGGCACGATCGACGACAAGATGCACCTGCGGTCCTCTGTCGGCTTCTCGTTGTTCTGGACCACGCCGATCGGTCCTCTGCGCTTCAACTTCTCAAAGGCGCTCGACAAGCAAAGCTATGACAAGACGCAGAATTTCGACCTGACGATCTCGACGAAGTTCTGATGCGGCTGCGCTTTGCATGGCTGGCGGCGATGGTTCTGGCCTCGCCGCTTCTTGCGCAGGATCAGACAGCCCCGGCGCAAAGCGCGATCCTGACCATAGATCAGGACCGGCTTTACGCGACATCCGACTGGGGCAAGCGCGCGGCGGAGCATCTGGCCGAGGTGTCATCGCGCCTTGCGGCCGAGAACCGCGCCCTTGAGGCGCAGCTGGTGGCCGAGGAACGCGCGCTGACCGATGCCCGTCCGACGATGGACCCCGAGGCGTTTCGCAAGGAGGCCGATGATTTCGACGCGCGGGTGGTGGAACTGCGCCGGGTGCAGGATGCCAAGGGCCGCGCCATCGGCCGGATCGCGGAAGCCGAGCGGCAGAGGTTCTACACCGCCGCCCTGCCGGTGATGGGCGAGGTGTTGCGCAGGCGCGGCGCGGTCGTGGTGCTTGATTCCCGCGCCATTTTCGTCTCCGCCGATTCCATCGACGTGACGGACGAAATGATCCGTGCCATCAACGATGAGGTCGGCGCCGGAACCGACGCCCCCGATCCCGCCCCCGAACCGGGGGGGGAGCCAGAGGCCGTGCGCCCGGCGCCAAAGCCCGCCGCGCCAGGGGGCGCGCCCGCGCCCGACGCTGCCGGGGGTGGCAACTAGACCGACGGCGCGCTTGCCTCGCCGGGGGGGAGTTGCTAGCTATCGCCAAAACAATCCCGGAAGGAGCGCGCATGAGCGTGGACGCGATCACCGAGGCCGATCTTGACCTCATCCAGCGGATCATTCCGCATCGCTATCCCTTTCTGCTGATCGACAAGGTGGTCGACATCGTCCCCGACAAGGGCTGTGTCGGGATCAAGAACGTCACCTTCAACGAGCCGCATTTCCAGGGCCATTTCCCCTCCAAGCCGATCATGCCCGGCGTCCTCGTCGTCGAGGCGATGGCGCAGGCGGCGGCGGTGCTTGTGGGCATCTCCATGGATGTGGTGGGGCGCGATCTTCTGACCTACTTCCTGACCATCGACGGCTGCCGGTTCCGCCGCATGGTGGTGCCGGGCGACCGGCTGGAACTGCACATGACCGTCAAGCGCGGCGGCGGCAAGATCAGGAAATTCCACGGTGTCGCCAAGGACCGTGACGATGTCTGCTGCGAGGCGGACATCGCCGCGATGATGGACCTCAGGGACTGACGATGTCTCTGGACCCCAGCGCGACCATCCACCCCTCGGCGGTGATCGAGCCGGGGGCGGTCGTCGGCCCGGATTGCCGGATCGGGCCGTTCTGCGTCGTCGGCCCCAGGGTCGTGCTGGCGCGGGGGGTCGAGCTGAAATCCCACGTCGTCGTCACCGGCCAGACCGAGATCGGCGAAGGGACGGTCGTCTTCCCCTTCACCACGCTGGGCGAGATCCCGCAGGACCTGAAGTTCAAGGGTGAGGAGACGCGGCTGATCATCGGCGCGCGCAACCGCATCCGCGAGAACGTCACCATGAACCCCGGTACCGAGGGCGGCGGGGGCGTCACGCGGGTGGGCAGCGACGGGCTGTTCATGGCGGGCAGCCATGTCGCCCATGACTGCCAGTTGGGCGACCATGTGATCCTTGTGAACAACGCGGCCCTTGCCGGGCATTGCGTGCTGGAAGACGGGGTGATCGTCGGCGGCCTGTCGGGCGTGCATCAGTTCGTGCGCATCGGGCGCGGGGCGATGATTGGCGCGGTGACCATGGTGACCGCCGATGTGGTGCCTTACGGCCTTGTGCAGGGACCGCGCGGGACGTTGGACGGGCTGAACCTGGTCGGGCTGAAACGGCGCGGCGCGGGGCGGGCGGACATCGCCGCGCTGCGCGATCTTCTGGGCGCGCTGGCGCAGGGGACCTTCCGCGACACCGCCCGCGCCGAGGCCGCCAAGGGCAGCGACAACGCGTTGGTCAGGGAAGTGCTGGACTTCATCCTTGGCCCCTCTGACCGATCCTTCCTGACGCCGCGATGAGCGTGACGGCGATCATCGCAGGGCAGGGCGCGCTGCCGGTGGCGCTCGCCTCGGCGCTGCGCGACCGGGGGGAGGGGTTCGTGGTGGCCGAGATGGAGGGCTTCCTCTCTGACCTCGCCGATCCGCTCCGCTTCCGGGTGGAACGTCTGGTGCCTTTCCTTGACGCGCTGGCCGACCGGGGCGTCGGGCGCGTCGTCTTTGCCGGGTCCATGCGCCGCCCGCGGATCGAGGCGGAGCTGATCGACGCGCGCACCGCCACGCTGGTTCCACGCCTGCTGGGCGCGCTTCAGTCGGGCGACGATGCGCTCTTGCGCGTGGTGATCGCGATTTTCGAGGACTGGGGCTTCACGGTGATCGGCGCCGAGGCGCTGGCCCCCGATCTGGTCCCCGCTGCGGGGCTGCTGACGGGCGCGCCCTCCGAGGCCGACCGCGCCGATGCCGCCCGCGCGGCAGAGATCGTCGCCGCGCTCGGTCCGCTTGATCTGGGGCTGGGGGCGGTGGTGGCACAGGGG
>DAIOXI010000059.1:1348-11088 GCA_036758045.1 Albidovulum sp. | reverse complement strand
GCCCTCCGAGGCCGACCGCGCCGATGCCGCCCGCGCGGCTGTGATGGTCGCCGCGCTCGGTCCGCTTGATCTGGGGCTGGGGGCGGTGGTGGCACAGGGGCTTTGCCTGGCGGTCGAGACGCTGCCCGGAACCGATGCGATGCTGGACTTTGCCGCCGCCCATGCCGGGGCGCTCCGCCCTGACCCGAAGGCCGGGCGCGGCGTCTTCTACAAGGCGCCGAAACCCGGTCAGGATCGCCGCATCGACCTGCCGACGCTCGGCCCGGCCACGGTGGCGCGCGCCGCCAAGGCGGGCCTTGCCGGGATCGCCTGGGAGGCCGGGGGCGTGATCCTTCTCGACCGCGCCGCGATGGTCGCGGCGGCCGAGGCGGCGGGGCTGTTCCTTTGGGCGCGGGAGCCATGAAGGTCTTCCTCATCGCCGGTGAGGCGTCAGGCGACGCGCTGGGGGCGGCGCTGATGGCGGGGATGAAGGCACTGGCGCCGGGGGTGGAGTTTCACGGTGTCGGCGGCCCGAAGATGGCGGCCGAGGGGCTGCAAAGCCTCTTCCCGATGGAGGAGCTTTCGGTCATGGGGCTGGTGGAGGTCCTGCCGAAATACCGCCAGTTGAAGCGCCGCATCGCCGAGGCCGCCGCCGCCGTGACCGCGCTGAAGCCCGACGCGCTCGTCACCATCGACAGCCCCGATTTCTGCCTGCGCGTCGCGCGCCTTGTCCGCGCCGCCGATCCGGGGCAGTTCATCACCCATTACGTCGCGCCGACCGTCTGGGCCTGGCGTCCCGGCCGCGCGGCAAGGATGGCCGGGGTGGTGGACCATGTGCTTGCGCTCTTCCCGTTCGAGCCGCCCTATATGGAAGCCGCCGGGATGAGCTGCGATTTTGTCGGTCACCCGGTCGTCGCCGAACCGCGCGGGACGCCCGAGGACGCGGCGGCCTTTCGCGACACCCATGCCATCGGCCCCGATCAGCCGGTCCTGCTCTGCCTGCCCGGCTCGCGGAAGGGCGAGGTCAGCCGCCTTGCGCCGCGCTTCGAAGAGGCCATCGCGCGGCTGCGCGACCGCGAACCCGACCTGCGCGTGGTCCTGCCGACGGTCAAGGGCGTGGCGGGCCTTGTCCGCGAGCTTGCCGCGCGCTGGAAGGTCGCGCCGCTTGTGGTGGAAACGGCCGAGGACAAGCGCGCCGCCTTCGCCGCCGCCGATCTGGCGCTGGCCGCCTCGGGCACCGTCAGCCTTGAACTGGCCGCGAACCAGGTGCCGATGGTGATCGCACATGATTTCAACCGCCTGACCTGGTGGATGATGAAACGCGCGGCGCTGATCGACACGGTGACGCTGGTCAATATCGTCTCGGATACGCGGGTCGTACCGGAATACCTTGGCCCCGCCTGCCAGCCGGGACCGATCGCCAATGCGCTGATGGCGCTGATCGACGACAAGGAGGCGCGCGAACGGCAATTCGCCGCCATGGCCCTGACGATGGAGCGCCTCGGCGCGGGCGGTGAGGCGCCGGGCCTGCGCGCCGCGCGGTCGGTTCTGGCGCGGCTCTAATAGCCCCGCCAGATCCAGCCGCCGCCAAGGATGCGGCTGCCGCCGGTTTCGTAGAACACACAGGCCTGTCCGGGGCTGACGCCTTCCTCGGGGTCCAGAAGCTCCACCTCCGCCGTGGTGGCCGACAGGGGCCGGATCACCGCCGGGCGTGGCGGGCGGGTAGAGCGGACCTTGACCGAGACCGGCCACTCCGCGCGGGCCTCGAACGCCCCGTCGCCCAGCCAGTTGATTTCCCGCACCGGGACGATACGGGTCGACAGCGCCTCTTTCGGGCCGACGATGACGCGGCGCGCATCGGGGTCCAGCCGCACGACGTAAAGCGGGTCTTCCAGCCCGCCGATGCCAAGCCCGCGGCGCTGGCCGATGGTGTAGTGGATCACGCCCCGGTGGGCGCCAAGGACATTGCCCTCCAGATCCACGATCTCCCCCGGATCGGCGGCGCCGGGGCGCAGCTTTTCGATCACGGCGGCATAGTTGCCGTTCGGGACAAAGCAGATGTCCTGACTGTCGGGCTTGTCGGCCACGATCAGCCCGTATTTCGCCGCCAGCGCCCGCGTTTCCGCCTTGGACGCCAGATGGCCCAGCGGGAAGCGCAGGAAGGCGAGTTGTTCGGGCGTGGTGGAGAAAAGAAAATAGCTCTGGTCGCGGTTCGGATCGGCGGCCGAATGCAGCTCTGGCCCGGCCTCGCCCAGCTTGCGCTGGATGTAATGGCCGGTCGCCATGCAATCGGCGTCAAGGTCTTTGGCCGTGGCCAGCAGGTCCTTGAACTTCACCCTCTCATTGCAGCGGATGCAGGGGACCGGCGTCGCGCCCGCCAGATAGGCATCGGCGAATTCGTCGATCACCGCGTCGCGGAAGATGTTTTCGTAATCGAGGACGTAATGCGGGAACCCCATCGCCTCGGCCACGCGGCGGGCGTCGTGGATGTCCTGACCGGCGCAGCAGGCGCCCTTCTTGGCCAGCGCCGCGCCGTGATCGTAAAGCTGCAAGGTCACGCCGACGACGTCATAGCCTTCGTCCTTCAGCATCGCGGCGACCACGGAACTGTCCACGCCGCCCGACATGGCGACGACGACCCGCGTGTCGGCGGGGGCCTTGGCAAAGCCCAGCGAATTCAGTCGGCCATGATCGAGCGCCATCTTTTTCTCCTTCGGATCGGTAGGAATATAGGAAAATCCGAAACACTCACAATGTCCGGTTTCACCCGTCCTTAAGGCTGCGCGGCAAGGTTGGACCTTGGGTGAAGACCAAGGGGTGAGACATGTACCTGAAGAAAATCGACGGGCCAAGGGCCGTCACGCTGCCGGATGGCACGATCCTGACACGGGCGGATCTGCCGCCCGAAAATACCCGCCGCTGGGTGGCCAGCCGCAAGGCGCGGGTGGTTCAGGCGGTCGCCTATGGCCTTCTGCCGCTGGGTGAGGCGCTTGAACGCTACGCGCTGTCGGAGGAGGAATTTGAGCTTTGGCGGGCGGCGGTGACGAAATATGGCGAAAACGGCCTCAAAGTTACCGCGATCCAGCGTTACCGACAACCGTGAGTAGATTCGCGGAAGGCCCGCGTACCAGTAACTTGTGGTTAACCAATCTGAGCCAAGCTCTCCGTGATCGAGGGATTAATGTGGAGTACGCCGGATGAGAATTCTGTTGGTAGAGGACGACCCGACCACATCGCGCAGTATCGAGCTGATGTTGGGCCACGCGAACCTGAATGTCTATTGCACCGACCTGGGCGAAGAAGGCATCGACCTGGCGAAGCTTTACGACTACGACCTGATCCTCTTGGACCTCAACCTGCCCGACATGACCGGGCATGAGGTGTTGCGCCAGTTGCGGATGGCCAAGGTGGACACGCCGATCCTGATCCTGACCGGGACGGATGACACCGAAAACAAGGTCCGCAGCTTCGGCTTCGGCGCCGATGACTATCTGACCAAGCCCTTCCACCGCGAAGAGCTGATCGCGCGGATCCATGCGATCATCCGCCGGTCCAAGGGCCATGCGCAATCGGTGATCCATACCGGCCGCATCGCCGTCAACCTCGACGCCAAGACGGTGGAGGCGGACGGGCAGGCGGTGCATCTGACCGGCAAGGAATACCAGATGCTTGAGCTGTTGAGCCTGCGCAAGGGGACAACACTGACCAAGGAGATGTTCCTGAACCATCTCTACGGCGGCATGGACGAGCCGGAGCTGAAAATCATCAACGTCTTCATCTGCAAGCTCAGGAAGAAACTGGCCGAAGCAACGGGCGGCGAGAACTATATCGAGACCGTCTGGGGCCGCGGCTATGTGCTGCGCGAACCGATGGGCGAGGTGGCGCCGCGCAAGATCGCGGTCGGCGCCTGAGGTGATGCCACGGGCTTCGGCGGGGGACCGCCGGGGCCTGTCACGGCCGCTGTCCACGGCGCCGTGCGGGACATTCCCCTTTGCCGCCGTGAGCCTGTTTTACAAGATAGCCTATCGTCTGGGGCTGACGCCCTGGGAAGCGGCGGCGACCCATCCGGTCGCCTCGCGTCAGGTCGCGGCCTGTTTCGACCGGGTCACGGTCGCACGCGGCGGGCCGGGGCGGGCGCTCGACATCGGCTGCGGGCGCGGGCATTGGTCGGTCGACCTCGCGCGGCGCGGGTGGCAGGTGACCGGGGTTGACAATGTCCCCGGCGCTTTGCGTCAGGCGCGCCAAAGGGCCGCCTCGGCCGGGGTCTCGGTCCGCTTCAGCCAGGCCGATCTGACCCGGCTGGAAGCGGCGATGGCGCTTGGCATGTTCGATTTCTTCTGGGATTTCGGCGCCTTGCACGGACTTTCGCCCGGCGATCTGGCGGCTGCGGCGGCAGGGATCACGGCGCTGGCCGGGCAGGGCGCAGTCCTGGTCCTCCTGGTCTGGGCACCGGGGCGGCGCGGGCCGCTGCCGCGCGGGCTGGAGGACGGCGAACTGGCCCGCGCCTTCCCGCGCTGGCGGATCGAGGGCGCCGATCCCTTCGACGCCACCGGCCTGCCGCCCCCCCTTCGCCGGGTCGCGCCGCGTCTCGTGCGGCTGCGGCTTGGCTAGGTGACCGGCTTCTGGACAGGCGGGGTGGGCCACGGTATCGCTGTCTGGCCCAGCTGAGGGAGAAAGCCCGCCCGTGTCCGAACGCCCCCCAGAAGACGCCCCCGAAAGCGCCGACATCGCGACCCTGACCCACGCGGCCGCCGCCGGGGAGGTGGCCGCCCTGACCCGCGCCATAAGGGAGGCCAACCGCGCTTATCACACCGAGGACGCGCCGGAAATTTCGGACGCCGCCTATGACGCGCTGAAGCGCCGTCTGCTGGCGATCGAGACCCGTTTCCCCGACCTCAAGGCCGATGACAGCCCCAGCGATCAGGTCGGCGCCGCGCCCTCCGAGACCTTCGCCAAGATCCGCCACGCGGTCCCGATGCTGAGCCTCGCCAACGCCTTCGACGCCGATGAGGTCGCGGCCTTCGACAAGAGCATCCGCAATTTCCTTGGCCTCGGCGCGGACGCCCCGCTTGCCTATACGGCGGAACCGAAGATCGACGGGCTGTCGCTGTCGCTGCGCTATGAGGGCGGGCGGCTGGTGCAGGCGGCGACGCGCGGCGACGGCGAGACGGGGGAAAACGTCACCGCCAACGCCCGCACCATCGCCGACATTCCCGAAACGCTGGCCGGCGCGCCGGAGGTGCTTGAGGTGCGCGGCGAGGTCTATATGAGCCACGCCGATTTCGCGGCCCTGAACGCGCGGCAGACGGAGAAGGGCGCCAAGACCTTCGCCAATCCGCGCAACGCCGCCGCCGGATCGCTGCGCCAACTCGATGCGACGATCACCGCCGGGCGGCCGCTGCGCTTTTTCGCCTATGCCTGGGGCGCACTGTCGGACCCGCTTTCCGATACCCAGATGGGCGCCATCGACCGGCTTGCCACGCTTGGCTTCCAGACCAACCCGTTGACCCGCCTTTGCGCGGGACCCGCGGAGATGCTGGACCAGTATCGCCGGATCGAACAGGGCCGCGCGACGCTGGGCTATGACATCGACGGCGTGGTCTACAAGGTCAACGACCTCGACCTGCAGGCGCGGCTCGGCTTCCGCTCCTCCACCCCCCGCTGGGCCATCGCGCACAAGTTTCCCGCCGAACTGGCCTGGACCCGGCTTGAGGCGATCGACATTCAGGTCGGCCGCACCGGCGCGCTGTCGCCCGTCGCGCGGCTGCTGCCGGTGACGGTGGGCGGTGTGGTCGTCTCGAACGCGACGCTGCATAATGAGGATTACATCGCCGGGCGATCGGCCAGCGGCGAGGAAATCCGGGGCGGCAAGGACATTCGCGTCGGCGACTGGGTGCAGGTCTACCGCGCGGGCGACGTGATCCCGAAGATCGCCGATGTGGACCTGACCCAGCGGCCCGGCGATGCGGTTCCCTACGTCTTTCCGACCGTGTGCCCGGAATGCGGATCGGATGCGGTGCGCGAGGAAGGCGACGCCGTCCGGCGTTGTACCGGCGGCCTTATCTGCCCCGCGCAGGCCGTTGAAAAGCTGAAACATTTCGTCTCCCGTGCCGCTTTCGACATCGAGGGGCTGGGCGCGAAACAGATCGAGATGTTCTTTCACGACGATACCCTCCCGATCCGGGAGCCGGTGGATATCTTCACCCTTGCCGACCGCGATGGCGCGAACCTGACCAAGCTGAGGAACCGCGACTGGTTCGGCGAGAAATCTGTCAACAACCTCTTCCAGGCCATTGAAGAAAAGCGGAATATCCCGCTTTCCCGTCTGATCTTCGCGCTTGGCATCCGCCATGTGGGCGAGGTGGCCGCGCAGGACCTCGCCCGCCATTACGCAAGCTGGGATGCGCTGGTCGCGGCGCTGGACCGCGCCCGTCCGGCGGCCCTTGCCCATCGCGCCGCCGATCTGGCGGAGGCGGCAGAGCGCCGCGCCGCCGCCCTTGATGGCCGCCGCCCCCGCGTCGGCGAGGCGCGCAAGGCCGCCATCGCCGCCGCCGATGTCCCGGCAGAGGCCCAGGCGGCCTGGGCAGACCTCGTGGAAACCGACGGCATCGGCCCGGTCATGGCGCTGTCGCTCTCCGACAGCCTCGCCAACCCGCAGGAACGCGCCGCCATCGACAAGCTGATCGCGCATCTCACTGTCCTGCCGCCCGAGCCGCGGGCGACGGCATCGCCGGTCGCGGGCAAGACCGTCGTCTTCACCGGCACATTGGAAAAGATGACGCGGGCCGAGGCCAAGGCGCGGGCCGAGGCGCTGGGGGCCAAGGTCTCCGGCTCCGTCTCGGCCAAGACCGACCTTGTCGTCGCCGGGCCGGGGGCGGGGTCGAAGGCCAGGGATGCCGAACGGCTTGGCGTCGAGCTGATCGACGAGGATGCCTGGCTGAGGCTGATCGGCGGATGAGCCGCCCGGCGATCCTCTTCCCGCTTTTTGCCGGGGTTGAGACGCTGGACGGCGTCGGCCCGAAATCGGCGAAACTGATGGCGCAGATGGGGGTGGAACGGCCGCGCGACCTGATCTTCACGCTGCCCTATGCCGTCATCGACCGCCGCCGCCGCGACACGATCAACGGCGCGCAATTCCCCTCGACCCTGACGGTCGAGGTGACGGTCGGCGCCCATGTGCCGGCCCGGCGCAAGGGCGGTCCGGCACGGGTTTTCGTCCGCGACGCAGAGACGGAGTTTCAGCTCGTTTTCTTCCACGCGCGCGGCGATTACCTGCAACGCCTGCTGCCGGCCGGGCAGCGGCGTGTCGTCTCGGGCAAGATCGAACTGTTCGACGGCATGGCGCAGATGGTCCACCCCGACCATGTCCTTCCCCCCGAGGAGGCGGGCGATTTGCCCGCGCATGAGCCGGTCTACCCTCTGACCGCCGGGCTGACGCAGAAGGTGATGCAGAAGGCGGCTGCTTCGGCGCTGACGCGGGTGCCTGCGCTTGCCGACTGGATCGACCCGGCGCTGAAGGCGCGCGAGGGGTGGGCGGACTGGGATGTGGCGGTGAAGGCCGCGCACGCGCCCGCCGGTCTGGCCGATGTGGCGGCCGAGGCGCCCGCGCGGCAGCGACTGGCCTATGATGAGCTTCTGGCCCATCAACTGACGCTGGCGCTGGCGCGCGCCTCCATGCGGCGCGGCAAGGGGCGGGCGACGGTGGGGACGAAGGTCTTGCAGGACAAGGTGCTGGCCGGGCTGCCCTACGCCCCGACCAACGCCCAGATCCGCGCGGTGGCCGAGATCGCGGGCGACATGGCCTCGGACCGCCGGATGAGCCGGCTGTTGCAGGGCGATGTCGGCGCGGGCAAGACGCTGGTCGCTTTTCTCGCGCTGCTGATCGCGGTCGAGGCGGGCGGGCAGGGGGTGATGATGGCGCCGACGGAGATCCTCGCCCGGCAGCATCTGGAAAGCCTCCGGCCGCTGGCCGAAAGTGCCGGCGTGGTGCTGGAGGTGCTGACGGGCCGCGACAAGGGGGCGGAGAGGGCGCGCAAGCTGGCCGCACTCGCCGCCGGTCAGATCGGCATCCTCGTCGGCACCCATGCGGTCTTTCAGAAGGACGTGGTCTTTCACGACCTGCGACTGGCGATCGTCGATGAACAGCACCGTTTCGGCGTCGCGCAGCGGATGGAGCTGGGCGCCAAGGGCGGGGCGGCGGATGTGCTGGTGATGACGGCGACGCCGATCCCGCGCTCGCTGAGCCTCGCGCAATACGGCGACATGGACGTGTCGGTGCTGGACGAAAAGCCCGCGGGGCGCAAGCCGGTGAAGACCGCGCTGGTCTCGGCCGGGCGTTATGAGGAGGTGGTGGGCCATCTCCGGCAGGCGGTGGCCGAGGGGCGGCAGGCCTATTGGGTCTGCCCCCTGGTCGAGGAAAGCGAGGTCGTGGACCTGACGGCGGCCGAGGACCGTTTCAGGGCGCTGCGCGCGGCCTTGGGCGAGGGCGGCGTGTGTCTTGTCCACGGCCAGATGCCACCCGCCGACAAGGACGCCGCGATGGCCGATTTCGTCGCCGGGCGCAGCAAGGTTCTGGTCGCGACGACGGTGATCGAGGTCGGTGTCAACGTCCCCAATGCCTCCATCATGGTGATCGAGCGGGCGGAGACCTTCGGCCTCGCGCAGCTTCACCAGTTGCGCGGCCGCGTCGGGCGGGGGGCGGCCGAATCGACCTGTCTTCTGATGTACCAGCCCCCCCTGGGCGACACGGCGCAGCGGCGCTTGCAGATCCTGCGCGAGACCGAGGACGGGTTCCGCATCGCCGAGGAGGATTTGGCGATGCGTGGCGCGGGCGACCTGATCGGCACCGCGCAATCGGGCCTGCCGAAGTTCCGCATCGCCGATCTGGAACGCCAGTCGGCGCTGATGGCGGTCGCGCAATCGGATGCACGCAAGCTTTTGGCCGACGATCCGGCGCTGGAGAGCCCGCGCGGCAAGGCGGCGCGGGTGCTGCTGTGGTTGATGGAACAGGACCGCGCGATCCGTTTGATTTCCGTGGGTTAGCCGCCTCGTTCCGTTTTGTTCTCAAATGTTCTTAAAAAGTTCTTTACAGACCGGCTCCGATATGAGAACAAATAAGCAACAAGATGATCTGAATGAGGACAGAGCATGGCCAAGGACATCAAATCCGTCATCCTTCGCAACCGCGATACGTTGGCGCGTGACGCCGCCGGGGTTGCCTCGCTGGTCGCGATGCTGATCGTCGCGCTGCATCTGCCCAATCTGATCTGAGTTTCTCACCGTTTTCTGCCTCGCGGTTCTCCGCCGGTTTTGCGCCTGTCCCCTGTCACGCGGCTTCCCCAAGCCCAAGCGCCCGGATGTCGGAAATCGCCACTTCCCCGCCGCACCCCGCAAGAGGGGCGCGGCGGTTTTTTTATCTGGGCCGGGCGGATGGACAGGGAGGCGGCAACAGGGTTAACTGTGGAGGCCCCGGACCTGACAGCGGTGCGGATCGCTTTCCGGGAAGCATTCCAAATCAATATTCTGCGCGGTGATCTTCATGTGATACATCACCGCGACCGACCCCGGAAGGACCCCGCCCATGAAACTGCTCGACCCCAACCACCCGTTCTTCCGGCCCGTCTGGGTCCGCGTCGCGGTCGTCGGGCTGGCGCTTCTCTGGGCGGTGGTGGAGCTTGTCTTCGGCTCCCCCGGCTGGGCGATGCTCTTCGCGGCGGCGGGGCTATACGCGCTTTGGGTCTTTGTCAGCCACTCACGCGGCG
>DAIOXI010000059.1:0-1338 GCA_036758045.1 Albidovulum sp. | reverse complement strand
GCCAGAACGCTGCCATCATCGGCGACCTCGCAACTCATCGACCGGCCGCCAAGGACCAGGATATCGGCCTGCCCGCCGACCAGCTGGCCCACCGCGACCTGCGATTCCGCGACGCCCTGGATCTGCGCGGCAAGCGCGACGCAGCCCGTCTGCCAGTCATGGGCAAGCGTCGGCGACCGGCTGTCGCCCATGGTGATTTCCAGGACCTCGCCCGCCTCGGTCACGACGCAGGTCGCGACCTGTCCCGCAATGTCAAGCGACACGACATAGCCGTTGACGGCCGGGACCGAGGACAGGACCCCGACACCGGCCGAGGCGACACCGAGGCGTTGCGAGGCTTGCGACTGACAGGCATCCTCGCCCTCGGCCTGTCCGGCGTGAAGGGGCGCGGCGCAAAGCGTCAGAAGCGCGGCGAGGGGCAGGAAGGAGCGCATGGTCCGGCCTTTTTCGATGACGCGCCGATGTTAGCGTGCCTTGGCCGCGACGGCACGGGTTTTCGCAGCCGCATTACCCCAGCCAGGTCGCGTAATCCGACACCAGAAGATGAACCGGATCGGTATCCTCGGCAATCTTCGTGTAGCGCGGTATGTCCATCTCGAACCAGTTGTCGGTGCTGTCATCGTTCACCGTGGAAACCTCACCGATCAGCACATCGCCGTTTTCGCCCCAGAAGGCGTGCCAGACCGTCGGTGTCAGGGTGACGCTTTCGCCGGGCTTCAGGCGCAGGTGTTCGCCGCCCCTCTGCCGCCTGCGGCTGCCATCGACCAGCACGCTGACCTCGGCGTCGCGGTCGATGGTGCCGTCCTCGCCCGCCATGAAGAGCTCAAGCACCAGATCGCCGCCGCCGCGATTGATGATATCCTCGGTCTTGAGGAAATGGCGGTGCATGGGGGAAATCTGCCGCTCGCGGCTGATCATGATCTTTTCGGCATAGACCATGCCGCCCCCCGTGCGCAGGTCGGCGGTCAGGCCGTTGCGCACGGTGAAAAGGAAGAGCCCCAGTTCGTCGAACCTGCCCTGACCATAGTCGGTGATGTCCCAGCCCATCGCGCGGCGCACGATTTCGCCATGCGGGGCGGCCTTCATCTGATCGGGCGTCCAGTAGGCGAAGGGCGGCAGGACATAGCCGAAGGAGCGGATGAAGCGGTCGGCGGAGAGCAGGATGTCGTTGACGTCGGAACGGTTCATGGCCGTGGCTCCTTTGCGCGGCTGGGCTGGCAGGCGATGGCATAGCGGATGGTGGTCGGGCGGTCGGGCGACAGGGTCAGGCCCTGACCCTCGGGCGTGGCTTCGAAAAAGGCCGCGACGGGTTCGATCCCGATACCGCGAAAGCCCTTG
>DAIOXI010000058.1:12331-14888 GCA_036758045.1 Albidovulum sp. | reverse complement strand
GCGTCGCAATGTCCATCGGGGGTCCTTCCTTCGGGGTCTCGGTTGGCGCGGTGATAGCAGTAACAGGGGCAAGATCAAGCGCACTGGCTAAGCCTCTGGCGCGAAAGGGGGCAGAATTCCCCGTCCGCTTTGGTCTAAACTCGCCCAAGGCACATCCCGTGCGATTCGCCTGTCTCATGAGGGCGGCGCGGGGTGGTTTGAGTGCTAGGGTTCGTGTCGGCAATGCTGGGGGCTGAGCAATGAACGACTTCGCTGGGCTGGAACAGCGCATAAACCTGGCGCTGGAACGGATCGGGGCGGGGCTGGACGCGCTGGACGCGGGCGCCCTCGCGCCGGTCGCCGGTGCCGGGGGGAGTGACGGCGCCGCCGACGAACGCCTGGCCGAGCTGCAGGAGGCGCTTGAGTCGGAACGCACGACCAACGCCCAGTTGACCGAACGTGTCCGCGCGATCCGTGAAAAGCAGGAAACCATGGTCGGCGCGCTGGAAAAGAAGGTGGCCCATCTCACCGAACAGGTCGACACGCTGACCCAGGACCTTCAGCTGATGAAGAAGGTGAATGACGAACTTGCCGACGCCAACCACGCGCTCAGAACCGCCGCCGCCGAAGGTATCGCCGACCCCGAGCTTCTGAACGCCGCGATGCTGACCGAATTGCAGGCGCTGCGCGCCGCGCGGGCCGCCGACGTGGCCGAGATGGACGATATCCTGTCCGAACTGAAACCCCTGATCGGAGAGGTCGCCTGATGCCCGAAGTCAAGATCACCATCGGCGGTCGCGAATTCGAGGTCGCCTGCCAGGAGGGGGAGGAGCATTTCCTGCGCTCCGCCGCGAAGCTTCTGGATAACGAAGCGCAGGTGCTGGTCAGACAGATCGGTCGGATGCCCGAAGCCCGGATGCTTCTGATGGCGGGGCTGATGCTGGCCGACAAGGCGGCCGGGCTCGACGATCAACTGCGCATGGCCGAGGAACGCGCGGCGGTGGCCGAGCGAGTCGCGGCCGATGCCCGCGCCCATCCCGAACGGATCGAGGTGCCGGTGATCCCCGACATCGTGACCGACACCTTTGGTGAGATCGCCGCGAGGGCCGAGGCCCTGGCGGCCCGGCTTGAGGACCGGCTTCAGTGACCGCGCCGCGTTTGGCCGCCGTCGCGGTCCTGCTTCTCGCCGCGCCTGCCAATGCCGCGCCGGACCTCTCCGGCGGTACCTATCTGTGTGACCGGGGCGTGACGCTGCCTGCCTCCTACATCAACACCGGCGGCGGGTCGGTCGCGGTGCTGTATGTCGAGGGGCGGCTTGTCACCCTGCCGATCGGCATGTCCGCCTCTGGCGCGCGCTACGTCTGGCCGTCTGACGGGTCCGGCTATGTCTGGTGGACCAAGGGCGACACCGCGACGCTTTACTGGCGCGATGGCGAAAGCGGCACGGAGCAGCCGCTTTACGCGGAGTGCAGGTTGCAAGGATAGGGGCGGGGTCGTCTGACGATTCAGCACCACCTGGGGCTGGCCGCCGGATGTCCTTTCCCGCGTCCTGCCCGGGCGTCCGACAACGCAGTGCAGGCGCTTGCGGAAGGTCGCAAAGCTTTCGAGACTGACCACATCGACCGCCTCGTCAAGCTCAAGCGACAGGCGGAACCACACATCGCCCAGCATGCCCGTGACCGCCGTCAGGACGCTACCGCGCCAAAGCAAAAGGGGGCCGCAAAGGCCCCCCTGATCTTCCCGCCTGTTTGACCGCCTCAGGCGTTGGCGGCGCGGATCTGGTCGGCGGCGTCCTTGTTGTAGGCTACGCCCTTGTCGTCGAAAAGCTGGTCCAGTTCGCCCGAGAGCGTCATTTCCGTGATGATGTCGCAGCCGCCGACGAATTCGCCCTTGACGTAAAGCTGCGGGATCGTCGGCCAGTCGGAGAAGTCCTTGATGCCCTGACGGATCTCGGCGTCCTCAAGCACGTTCACGTCCTTGTACTCGACCCCCATGAAGTTCAGCACCCCGGCCACGCGGCTGGAAAACCCGCATTGCGGCATGGTCTTGGTGCCCTTCATGTATAGGACGACGTCATTGGTGGCGACGGTGTCGCGGATCTGGTCGGTTGCGGTGGTCATGGCCTTTACTCCGGTGCCTTTGTGGTCAACGCGAGGGCGTGAAGTTCCCCCGACGCGCCGTCCATCTTCCCCTTCAGCGCCGCATAGACCGCGCGCTGCTGTTGAACGCGGTTCTGTCCGCGGAAGCTTTCATCCTCCACGAAGGCCGCGAAATGCTGGCCGTCATCGCCCTGCACCTCGATCCGGGCCTTTGGGAAGGCCTCGCGGATCATGTGTTCGATATCTTCGGCGCTGATCGGCATGAAACTCTCCTGTCCTTGGGGCGAATGTAAGCGGGCCGGTGCGCCGCCGCAAGGTGGCGCCGGTGGCGAAGGGCCGCCTCCGGCGGGAGTATTTGGGCAACGAAGAAGCCGGGCTGCGTCAGGCGACGGCGGCGGCGAAGGCGGTGCGGTAGAGGGTTGAAAGCTCGGCAAGTGGCGCAGAGGCCGCGCCCAGCGTGACCCTGTCGCCGCCGAACC
>DAIOXI010000058.1:11402-12321 GCA_036758045.1 Albidovulum sp. | reverse complement strand
CGCGGCGATGTCGGACTGGCGGAGCGCGACAAGATAGCGCGCCTGATCCTCACCAAAGAGGAAGGCGGTTTCGCCCGGATCGAGCGTCACGCCCAGCCCGGCGCCCTCGGCCATCTCGAACGCGGCCAGCGCAAGACCGCCGTCGGAGAGGTCGGTTGCGGCGCGGATCAGCTTGCGGTTGGCGCGCAGGAAATCGCCGTTGCGCTTTTCGGCGGCAAGATCGACCGGCGGCGCATCGCCTTCCTCGCGCCCGAAGGCCTCGACCAGAAGCGCGGACTGGCCCAGATGGCCCACGGTCGCGCCGATCACCAGGGCGGCGTCGCCCTCCTGCGGCTGGCCCGCGATCAATTCGTCGAGCGATTTCAGCAGCCCCACCGCGCCAATGGTCGGCGTCGGCAGGATGCCCTTGCCGTCGGTCTCGTTGTAAAGCGACACGTTGCCCGAGACGATCGGCATGTCGAGAGCCCGGCAGGCCTCGCCGATGCCCTGGATCGCGCCGACGAACTGGCCCATGATCTCGGGCTTTTCGGGGTTGCCGAAGTTGAGATTGTCCGTCGCGGCAAGGGGCAGGGCGCCCACGGCGGTCAGGTTGCGGTACGCCTCGGCCACCGCCTGCTTGCCGCCCTCGACGGGGTTGGCCTTGACATAGCGCGGCGTCACGTCCGAGGTGAAGGCCAGCGCCTTGCCGGTGTCGTGAACACGCACCACCCCCGCGCCAAGCCCCGGCGTGCGGATCGTGTCGGCCATCACCTGCGTGTCATACTGTTCCCAGACCCAGCCCTTGTGGGCGTAGTTGGGCGACCCGATCAGCGCCCTCAGCCCCTCGATCGGGTCGATCTGCGGCGCATCCTTCAAGGGGGCGGGCGCGGGCGGCGGCACCCACGGGCGGTCGTATTCCGGGGCGGAGGAGGAAAGCTTC
>DAIOXI010000058.1:5164-11304 GCA_036758045.1 Albidovulum sp. | reverse complement strand
AGGATCAGGAAGCGGTCCTCGGCGATGGTCTCGCCGACCACGGCGAAGTCGAGATCCCATTTCTCGAAGATCGCCCGCGCCTCGGCCTCACGCTCGGGCTTCAGCACCATCAGCATGCGTTCCTGGGACTCGGAGAGCATCATCTCATAGGCGGTCATGTTGGTTTCGCGCTGCGGCACGCGGTCGAGGTTCAGCCGAATCCCGAGACTGCCCTTGTCGCCCATCTCGACCGCCGAACAGGTCAGGCCCGCCGCGCCCATGTCCTGAATGGAGATGACGGAATCGGAGGCCATCAGTTCCAGACAGGCCTCAAGCAGGCGCTTTTCGGTGAAGGGGTCTCCGACCTGCACCGTCGGGCGCTTCTCCTCGATCGAGTCGTCAAACTCCGCGCTCGCCATCGTCGCGCCGCCGACGCCGTCCCGCCCCGTCTTGGCGCCCAGATAGACGACCGGCATGCCGACGCCCGAGGCGGCGGAATAGAAGATCTTGTCGGCATCGGCGAGGCCCGCCGCGAAGGCGTTGACGAGGCAGTTGCCGTTGTAGGAGGCATGGAACCGCACCTCGCCGCCCACGTTTGGCACGCCAAAGCAGTTGCCGTAGCTGCCGACACCTTCCACCACGCCCTTCACCAGATGCGCGGTCTTGGGGTGCGAGGGCAGGCCGAACGACAGGGAATCCATCGCCGCGATCGGCCGCGCGCCCATCGTGAAGACGTCGCGCAGGATGCCGCCGACGCCGGTCGCGGCGCCCTGATGCGGTTCGATATAGGAGGGGTGGTTGTGGCTCTCCATCTTGAAGATGACCGCCTGATTGTCGCCGATATCGACGACGCCCGCATTTTCGCCCGGCCCGCAGATCACCTGTGGCCCCGTGGTCGGCAGGGTGCGCAGCCATTTCTTCGAGCTCTTGTAGGAACAATGCTCGTTCCACATCGCCGAGAAGATGCCAAGCTCCGTGAAACTCGGCGCACGCCCGATGATCTCCAGGATGCGCGCGTATTCGTCGGGCTTCAGCCCGTGGGCGCTGATCAGATCCTCGGTGATCGCTGGTTCCTGCATCACTTCCCCCGGGCGCGTGGTGATTGCGGCGTCTTTTAGGGGTAAGGGTGGCTAGAGGAAAGGGCGAAAACGTGTTCCCGGCGGAGTGGCGACCGCCGGGAATGAGGCGGTCAGAGTGCCGCTATGAAGCGCTTCGCCGACATGGGGACGCGCAAGGCGCCATCGCGCCGCGGCATTTCGGGCAGGACGACGCGCGCCGTCTCGGTGTCGGTCTTGAGGTAGTCGCTGATCTTGATGCGGATCAGCAGCTTTCCGTCCGTGCGCTGCTGCGCCGAAATCACCCGTCCAAGCGGCACATTGTCCAAAGACATAAGTGTCATCCCAACGAGCAGGGGGAGGGCGGAAGGAGCCGCCGAATCCGGGGATGCCTGCGATGTGGTTTGCGTTGAAGCCAGCGAGGCTCCGGTTGGTGCCGTGCCGCCGATGCCGACTCCGACACCGACATTGGTCGTGTCGCCGATGCTTGCCCCGACATCCGCGTCTATGGCCCCATCGCCGTTGTTGGCTCCGGCGCCTGCGCTGTTGCCGCCGCCGCCGATGCTGGCGCCCGCGCCCGCGATGTTGCGGCCGCCGCCGATGCTCGCACCGACACCGGCCGATGTGCTGCCAATGCCGACCCCGACGCCAAGATCCAGCGCGGACGAGGCGCCAGGAACAATCGTGACCAATGCCGCCGTAGCGGCTGCCACAAGATGACTACGAACGATTTTACGCATTTCAGCCTCCAATGGATTTTTCAGAGTATAGACTCTTCCATGGGTTGATTTAGCGCTTTGAATCGGGCGCAGGTCTGGCAGAAGAGTGCCAGAAAAGTGTTTGTCGCCGCCGCGCGGGGGGCAAGATTGGCCCGGGGCAAAAAAAAAGGCCGAGACAAAGCTCGGCCCAAGTCCAACAGGGAGGTAGAAAACGAAGCGAGTTGCCTCAGCCATCGCCTTCAAGCCCGATTTATGTGCGCTGTGCGAACGGTTCAAGGGAAAAGATGCCGCACCTGCAACATGGCCGCTATGCGTTGCAGACATGCCTCACCTCAACTTCAGGTTGTCAGGTCAGGCGGGTTCGTCCTCAACCTTGCGTTTACGGTAGGCCATGATCTCTTCCATGACGAATTCGCGGAAGGCCGCGACGCGCTTGGACTGCCGCAATTCCTCGGGATAGGCGAGGAAAACCGGCACCTCGGCCGATTCCACATCCGGCAGCACGCGGACCAGATGGGGGAAGTCCTCGGCCAGGTAATCGGGCAGCACGCCGATACCCAGATGGCAGAGAACCGCCTGCAACACGCCGTAATAGTTGTTCACCGTCAGGGTGGAGCGGATTTCCTGATTCAGGAGGCTTTGCACCAGGAAGGCGCCCGCGGCGACCTGCGCCGTGGTCGGGTTCTGGCTGATGAGACGATGGTCCGAAATATCCTCGATCGAGGACAGTTCGCCCGCCGCGTCGAGGTAATCGCGCGTCGCGTAAAGCCGCATGCGGATCGTCATCAGGCGGCGGCGGATCAGGTCGGCCTGACTGGGTTCCTTCATGCGGATCGCCACGTCGGCCTCGCGCATCGGCAGGTCAAGCACCCGTTCTTCCAGCATCAGGTCGATCTTGAGGTCGGGGTAGCGTTCGTAGAGCTTGCCCAGACGCGGGGCAAGCCAGAGCGTGCCGAAGCCCGTCGTCGTGGTGACGCGCAATTCGCCAAAGACCTCATCCTCGCTGTCGCGGATGCGCGCGGCGGCGGTTTCCAGCCGCTTGTTCATCGCACTTGTCGCATGGCGGTGAAACAGGGTGGTGTTCAGGCTTTCCTCAAGCGCGCGGATCTGCCGGGAGACCGCGGACTGGGACAGATGAAGGCTGTCGCCCGCATGGGTCAGACTGCCCGCATCGGCAACCGCATGAAAGATTCTAAGCTTGTCCCAATCCATTCCGACACATTCACTCAAATTCACATCGCGGGTGTTATGCAGGATTTCACCAACAGGACAAAGCAAAAGCGCCCCGGCCCTCGCCCAAATCGTGAAGGGTTGCCCAAAATTCGCGCTTTGTAGGTCAGCATTTTTGACCTATAATGGGTGAAGGTGAGGGAGGCCGCCGATGACCAAGCACCAGATTTCGCTGAACGACCGCTACGATCTTGACCGCTCGCCGGTCCTGTTGAACGGGACCCAGGCGCTTGTGCGGCTGATGTTGATGCAGAAGGCGCGGGACGCGAAGGCCGGTCTGAATACCGCAGGCTACGTCACCGGCTATCGCGGATCGCCGCTGGGCGGGGTCGATCTGAACATGGCGAAGGCAGGCAAGCTGCTTGACGCCAACGACATCCGCTTTCAGCCGGGCCTGAACGAAGACCTTGCCGCCACCGCGATCTGGGGCAGCCAGCAGGCGGAGCTGCGGGGCGAGGGCAAATATGACGGTGTCTTCGCGCTCTGGTACGGCAAGGGGCCGGGGGTGGACCGTTCCGGCGACGTGATGCGCCATGCCAACATGGCAGGCACCTCGCGCCATGGCGGCGTGTTGATGGCGATGGGGGACGACCACACCGGCGAAAGCTCCACCGTGCTGCATCAGTCCGACTGGGCGATGATCGACGCCTATATGCCGGTCGTCAGCCCCGCCGGCGTGCAGGAGATCATGGATTACGGGCTTTACGGCTGGGCGCTCAGCCGCTTTGCCGGGGTCTGGGTCGGCCTCAAGACGATGAAGGACACGGTCGAGGCGACGGCGGTCGTCAATGGCGATCCGTTCCGCCTTGCCTTCCAGACGCCCGATTTCCCGATGCCGGACGGCGGGCTGAACATTCGCCTGTCCGACACGCCCGTCGCGCAGGAAGCGCGGATGATCGACTTCAAGCGTTTCGCAGCCGAGGCGTTTTCCCATGCCAACCGCATGGACCGCCGCGTCTGGGGCAAGCCGGGCGCGAAGATCGGGTTCGTCGCCGCCGGCAAGAACTGGCTCGACCTCGTCCATGCGCTGAACCTTCTGGGGATTGACGAGGGCGAGGCAGAGCGCCTTGGCCTGACCACCTACAAGATCGGGCAGACCTTCCCGCTGGACATGAAGGGCTTTCACGACTGGGCCGAGGGGTTGGAGCTGATCGTGGTGGTCGAGGAAAAGCGCAAGCTGATCGAGGTGCAGATCAAGGAGGCGATCTTTGACGACCGTCGGGGCCGCCGCGTCTATGGCTGGTACAAGGGCGGCGCGGGTGGGATGCACCGGGATGAGCTGTTCCCGACGCGCTACGCGCTAGACCCGACCTATATCGCCGAAAAGCTGGGCGGCATCCTGATCGAGGAGGGGCGCGGCACCGATGAGGTGAAGGCCCGCCTCGCCGCCATCGCCGAAACCCGCCGCGCCGACAACGCGCCCGAGATCGCGGCGAGGCTGCCCTATTACTGCTCCGGCTGCCCGCACAACACCTCGACCAAGGTCCCCGAGGGCAGCCGCGCCTATGCCGGGATCGGCTGTCACTACATGGTGCAGTGGATGGACCGCTCCACGCTCGGCTTCACCCAGATGGGCGGCGAGGGCGCGAACTGGGTCGGCGAGGCGCCGTTTTCCACGCGCGGCCATGTGTTCCAGAACCTCGGCGACGGGACCTATAACCATTCGGGCAGCCTGGCGATCCGCGCTGCCCTCGCCGCGGGCACGACGATCACCTACAAGATCCTCTTCAACGACGCCGTCGCCATGACCGGCGGCCAGACGAACGAAGGCGGGCTGACCGCCGGGCGCATTGCGCGGGAAGTGGCGGCGATGGGGGTCAGGGACATCTTCGTCGTGTATGACGAGAAGGAAGAGCTCGACCGCGCGCAATTCCCGGCAGGGCTTGCATTCCACGAACGGCACGAGATGCCGTTGGTGCAGAAGAAATGCGCCGAAATCAAGGGTGTGTCGGTCATTCTTTATGTCCAGACCTGCGCCGCCGAAAAGCGGCGCCGCCGCAAGCGCGGGCAGTTCCCCGACCCTGACAAGCGGGTCTTCATCAACACCGAGATCTGCGAGGGCTGCGGCGATTGCGGGGTGCAGTCGAACTGTGTCTCCATCGTTCCGGTTGAGACGGAGCTCGGCCGCAAGCGCGCCATCGACCAGTCGTCCTGCAACAAGGATTTCTCCTGCCTCGACGGGTTCTGCCCTTCCTTCGTGACGCTGGAAGGGGCGACGGTGAAAAAGGCCTCGGCGGCGGAGTTTGACCTGCCGGACCTGCCCGAGCCGGTGCTGCCCGCGATCGACGGCACCTTCAACGTCATCATCACCGGGGTCGGCGGCACCGGTGTCGTCACCATCGGCGCGGTGATGGCGCAGGCGGCGCAGATCGACGGCAAGGGTGCGGGCATGATGGAGATGGCGGGCCTCGCCCAGAAGGGCGGCGCCGTCCATATCCACCTGCGGCTGGCGAACCGGCCCGAGGATATCAGCGCGATCCGCGTCGCGGTGGGTGAGGCGGACTGTCTGATCGGCGGTGACCTCGTCGTCAGCGGCGGCGCCAGGACGCTGGGCCTGATGACGACGGGGCGCACCGGCGCGGTGGTCAACAGCCATGAGATCATCACCGGCGCCTTCACCCGCGACCGGGATTTTCACTTGCCGTCCGATGCCTTGCGCGTCTCTCTTCAGGCGCGGCTGAAGGATCGCGTCAGCTTCGTCGATGCGTCCGAGGTCGCCCGCAAGCTGATGGGGGATTCGATCTTTTCCAACATGCTGCTTCTGGGGGCCGCCTGGCAGAAGGGCCATGTCCCGCTCTCGGCCGATGCGATCCGTCAGGCGATCACCCTGAACGGCGCGGCGGTGGAGCGCAACCTGCGCGCCTTCGAGATCGGGCGCTGGGTTGTCCTGCATCCGGAGGAGCTTAAGGAGCTGGTTGAAGAACCGTCGGCAACGCCCTTGACAGAAAAGGAAAAGATCGACCGGCTTGCCGCCCGCCTGGCCGACTACCAGAACGCCGCCTATGCCGACCGTTTCCGCGCGCTGGTGGCCAGGGTGCCCGAGGACCTGCGCCTTGCCGTGGCCGAAAGCTATTACAAGCTTCTCGCCTACAAGGACGAATACGAGGTCGCGCGGCTGCATCTGGAAAAGGCAGAGAGGGCCAGGGCAGAGTTCGAC
>DAIOXI010000058.1:1378-5073 GCA_036758045.1 Albidovulum sp. | reverse complement strand
GTATGGGGCCGAACGGGCGGCCGCAGAAGAAGGCCTATGGCCCCTGGATGCTGCATGTCTTCCGCCTGCTCGCCCGCATGAAGGGCCTGCGCGGCACCGCCTTCGACCCCTTCGGCCGTGCCGCCGAACGGCGGATGGAGCGCGCCCTGATCGCGCAGTTCGAGGGCGACATGGCCGAGGTTCTGCCGAAGCTGACGCCCGCTACCGCCCCTGCGATCCGGGCGCTGGTGGACTTGCCAAAGTCGATCCTCGGCTATGGCCCGGTCAAGGAAGCGGCGGAGCGAAAGGCCGCCAAGCGGCGTGAGGAACTTCTGGCCACGATCCGCGCGGGCGGCGCGCCGATGAGGGCCGCGGCGGAGTAGGCGCCCGCGCCGTGTCTTGCCGTCCCGGACGCGATCCGGGACCCGACCGCCATCGCCCCTGCGCCCCTAAGGGATGCGCGGCGTCATGGAACTGTCGTCTTCGCGCGCGATGATCGCCTGTCAGGTGAACCCCGGGGGGCGAGAGTGGCAAAAGACATCGCGCGAGAGATTTCCTATGCCGCCTCGGCGCGTTCGCGCGGCGGGCGGGCCCTTGTCCGGCTTCTGGAAAACGCGACCGGGCGGATCGGTCTGATCCGCCGGGCGAGGGGCTATGAGGATGAGGTCGCGGGCGGGCGTGATTTCTGGCAGGTGATCGTCGAACGCTATGGGCTCAGCCTTGACGTGATCGGCGGGCGGCTGTCGGACATTCCGGCCAACGGCCCGCTGATCCTGATCGCGAACCATCCCTACGGTATCCTCGACGGGCTGATGATGGGCCATATTCTGTCGGCCCTGCGCGGCGATTTCCGCATCATCGCGCATACCGTCTTTCGCAAGGCGCGTGAGTTGGACCGGGTGATCCTGCCGATAGATTTCGATGAGACAGCGGCCGCGCTGAAACGCAACCTTGAAACGCGGGCCGAGGCGCTGGCCTATCTCAAATCCGGCGGCGCCATCGGCATCTTTCCCGGCGGCACGGTCGCCACCGCGCCCACGCCCTTCGCCCGACCCATGGACCCGGTCTGGCGCAACTTCACCGCGCGGATGATCGCGCGGTCGGACGCGACCGTGGTGCCGATCTATTTCGACGGCCACACCTCGCGCCTCTTCCAGCTTGCCAGCCACCTGCATTACACGCTGCGCCTTGGCCTTCTCATCAACGAGTTTCGCGCGCGCATCGGCGAACCCGTGCGCATCGTCGTCGGCGATCCGATCCCGCGCGGCGAAATCGCGGCGCGGGCAGGGGATGCGAAAGCGATGATGGATTTCCTGCGCCGTACAACGTATGAGTTATCCCCGAAGCCGCTGCCATCCCTGGCATACGGGTTTGAATTCGAAGAGAAATACCGCGCCCGAGGCCCCGAGCCCCGGCGGCGGAGGGGGTCTGGCGATGGCAGTCGGCATATTCGATTCGGGGCTTGGCGGGCTGACGGTCTATGACGCGGTCTCCAGGGCGCTGCCCGATATGGCCTTCGTCTATTACGGCGACAACGCCCATGCGCCCTACGGCGTGCGCGATGCCGACGACATCTTCAATCTGACCTGCGCCGGGGTGGAGCGGCTTTGGGCCGAGGGCTGCGATCTGGTGATCCTGGCCTGCAACACCGCCGCCGCCGTCGCGTTGAAGCGGATGCAGGAGACCTGGGTCCCCGCCGACAAGCGCGTCCTTGGCGTCTTTGTCCCGATGATCGAGGCGCTGACCGAACGGCAATGGGGCGACAACTCCCCCCCGCGCGAGGTGGCGGTGAAGCATGTGGCGCTTTTTGCCACGCCCGCCACCGTCGCCAGCCGCGCCTTCCAGCGCGAGCTTGCCTTCCGCGCCATCGGGGTCGATGTCGAGGCCCAGCCCTGCGGCGGTGTCGTCGATGCCATCGAGGACGGGGATGAGATCCTGGCCGAAGCGCTGGTGCGGTCCCATGTCGAGGCGCTGAAACGCCGGATGCCAAGGCCCGAGGCGGCGATCCTGGGCTGCACCCACTATCCGCTGATGGAAGCGACCTTCAAGGATGCGCTGGGGCCCGGCGTGACGGTCTATTCACAGGCCAACCTCGTGGCCGAAAGCCTGAAGGACTACCTTGTCCGGCGGCCGGAATTCATAGGCTCCGGCACGCGGTCGCGCTTCCTGACCACCGGCGATCCGGCGCGGGTCAGCGGCAAGGCCACGCAATTCCTGCGCCGCAAGATCGGCTTCGAGGCGGCCTGAGCGCTATTCCGTGAAATCGGCCTGTTCCGCCCCGGTCGCGGCCAGAAGGGCGGCGGGGGCGGCGGCGAAGATGTGGCGTGGCGTCCCGGCGGCGGCCCAGACCACGTCGAAATCCAGGAGGCGCGGGTCGTAATAGCTGCGGATCGGGGTCAGGTGGCCCAAGGGCGCCACGCCGCCGATGGCAAAGCCCGTCTCCGCCCGGATCAGGTCGGCATCGGCCTTGCCAAGCGGCTGCCCGGCAACGGCGCTGGCCTTTTCGGCGCTGACCCGGTTGCCGCCCGCGGTGAGGAAGAGGACGACATGGCCCGTTTCCTCGCCCCTGAAGATGATCGACTTGACGATCTGGTCAACCTCGCACCGCGCAGCGCGGGCGGCATCCTCGGCGGTGCGCGTACCCTCGGCCATCTCAAGGACCTCGGTCTCAAGCCCCGCCGCCGCGATGGCCGCTTTCACGCGCTTCAGGCTCTTGCTCATCCCACCCCTCCTTTCCCTTGTCCCGGCGGGGCGCAGGTAGCCATGCGTTGCGGCAAACTGCAAGGGCGGGGGGCGCGGGGACCGTTGACGCCTGCCCGCGCGTCGCTACTGTCGCGCCATGACATTTGCCGCCCGCCTCACCCGCTCTCCGATCCCCTATGAGGATACCCGCACCGAAGAGGTGCAGGCCCGCGTTGACGCGCAACCGCCTGAAATCCGCGCGCTTCTCGAGGGAACGGCGGGGTGCAGCCCCTATCTGGCCGGGCTGATGGAGCGCGAGGCGGACTGGCTTGACGCCGCCCTTGCCGGGGCGCCGGAGGAGGCGCTGGCGGGGGCGCTGGCCGCGACCGAGGGGCTGGGAAGCGACGCGCTGGGCGCCGCGCTGCGTCAGGCCAAGCGGCGCGTGGCACTTCTGGCGGGGCTTTGCGATCTGGGCGGCATCTGGCGTCTGGAAGAGGTGACGGGCGCGCTGACCGCGCTGGCCGATCGTGCCACCCATGCGGCGCTCGTGGCGCTGAGCGCCGATGAGATCCGGCGCGGCAAGGTGCCGGGTGCTGTGGCGGAGGACGCCGAAACCGCCGCCGGGATCGTGGCACTCGCCATGGGCAAGATGGGCGCGGGAGAGCTGAACTATTCCTCCGACATCGACCTGATCTGCCTTTTCGACGAAACCCGCTACGACCCCGACGACGCGCAGGAGGCGCGGGCCGCCTTCATTCGCGTCGTGCGGCGGATGACGGCGATGCTGTCGGACCTGACCGCCGAAGGCTATGTCTTTCGCACCGACCTCAGGCTGCGCCCCGATGCCTCGGTCACGCCGGTCTGCATCTCCATGGCCGCGGCGGAACAGTATTATGAGGCGCAGGGCCGGACCTGGGAACGCGCGGCCTTCATCAAGGCGCGGGCCTGCGCGGGCGACATCGCGGCGGGGGAGCGGTTCCTGAAGACGCTGACCCCTTTCGTCTGGCGCAGGCATCTGGACTTCGCCGCGATCC
>DAIOXI010000058.1:424-1368 GCA_036758045.1 Albidovulum sp. | reverse complement strand
GGGCCAGGGCGGCATCCGCGAGATCGAGTTCTTCACCCAGACCCGGCAGCTGATCGCGGGCGGGCGCGACCCTGATCTGCGCGACCGGCGCACGGTCGAGGGGCTGGCGGCGCTGGCGGCAAAGGGCTGGGTGCCGGGGGCGGATGCGGCGGAACTGACCGACCTTTACCGCGCCCATCGCGAGGTGGAACACCGCATCCAGATGGTGGGCGACGCGCAGACCCATGACCTGCCCACCAATGCCGAAGGGATCGACCGGCTGGCCCGGATGATGGGCGAGGGCGACACCCCGCGCTGGCGCGAGGGGCTTCGCGCGCGGCTGACGCGGGTGAGCGAATTGACCGAGGGGTTCTTTGCCCCCGGCGAAACCGGCGACCTGCCGGAGATGAGCGCCGATGCGCGCGCCATCGTCGAGGGCTGGCGCGGCTATCCGGCGCTGCGGTCGGAGCGCGCGGTCACGATCTTCAAGCGGGTGCAGCCGGAGATACTGCGCCGCCTCACCCGCGCCGCCAACCCCGATGAGGCGCTGCGCCAGTTCGACGGCTTCCTCTCGGGCCTGCCCGCCGGGGTGCAGCTTTTTTCGCTTTTTGATGCCAATCCTCAGTTGATCGACCTGATTGTTGACATTTGTTCGACGGCGCCGGGGCTGGCGACCTATCTGTCACGCAATTCCGCCGTGCTGGATGCGGTCATCGGCGGCGGGTTCTTCAGCGAATGGCCGGGGGCGGCGGCGCTGGCCGAGGAACTGGCCGCAAAGCTCGCAGAGGTCCCGGATTATGAGGGCAAGCTGACCACCGCGCGGCGCTGGCAGCGGGAATGGCATTTCCGCATCGGCGTGCATCACCTGCGCGGACTGATCGACGCCGCGCAAGCGGGGCGCGAATATGCCGATCTGGCCGGGGCGGTGTTGGAGGCGCTCTGGCCCGCCGTGGTCGCCGATTTCT
>DAIOXI010000058.1:0-414 GCA_036758045.1 Albidovulum sp. | reverse complement strand
GACCTCGACCTGATCGTGGTCTATGACGCGGCCGGGGTGGAGGCGTCAGAGGGCAAGCGCCCGCTGGCGACGCGGGCCTATTACGCGCGGCTGACACAGGCCTTGGTGACCGGGCTTTCCGCGCCGATGGCCGAGGGGCGGCTTTACGAGGTCGACATGCGGCTGCGCCCCTCGGGCCGACAGGGGCCGGTGGCGACGTCGCTTTCGTCCTTCGAAAGCTACCAGATGGATGAGGCCTGGACCTGGGAACATCTGGCCCTGACCCGCGCCCGCCCCGTCGCGGGCGATCCCGCGCTGGCGGAGGAGATCGAGGCGATCCGCCAGAAGGTGCTGGCGGCGAAATCCTCGGGCGCGGCGATCCTGACCGATACCGCCGAGATGCGCGCCCGCATCTTCGCGGCCAAGGCGCCGGAT
>DAIOXI010000057.1:12840-15253 GCA_036758045.1 Albidovulum sp. | reverse complement strand
TCGCGGCCGAGGGCGGCGCCGGCGTGGGGGAACCCGCGCCGGGCGCGGTGACGGTTTCCGCCGCCGCCGTCCTGCCCCCGGCCATGGCGATCGGGATCAGGAGCGTCTGGCCCTCGCGCCCCGCAAGATCGGGGCCAAGCCCGTTCCAGTCGGCCAGCGCCTTGACGTTGACGTTGTAGAGCCGCGCGACGGAATAGGCGGTCTCGCCCCGCTGGACGCGGTGGCGGATCGGTTCGGTCTGGCCGATGGTGCCGGTGGTCGTGCGCGGGGCGGCACCGATGGCGGGGCTGCCCTGTTCGGCGCGGTCGATGGCGCCCGAGGCGATGGTGGTGACGTCGATGCCGCCCACCGGCGCGCTGGTCGTCGGCGGCACGGCGCCCCCCGCGATGCGGCGGGGCAGGGCCAGCACCTCGCCCTCGCGCAGCACGGTGGCGGGTGCGATGGCGTTGTAGGTGGCCAGTTCGCCCGCCGGCAGGCCGATGCGGTCGGCGACGCTTTGTACCGTATCGCCGCGCCGGGCGACGACGATCTGGTAGGTCGGATAGGAGATCACGCCCCGGTCATCGGTGGAGGGGCGCGGCAGGGTGGCGTTGCGCGCGGCATCGGTGGTGTCGAAACCGCCGCGGCCGAAATTCCGCATGTCGATATCGAAACCGCCATTGGGGTCGCAGGCGGTCAGGGCAAGAAGGCTGATCCCGGCAAGGGCGGGCAGCGGCGAAAGGTTGCGGCGCGACATGGCTCGATCCTCACTGTCCGGCCCGTTCCTGCGGGCCTTGTCATCCTCGGTCCTGCGAAGGGTCAGTCCTGTCCCAACCCTTCGACCAGCGGCACGAAACGCACGGGCCGCAACTCATCATACTCATACCCGCCGGGGCCGCGCGTGACCTTTATCAGGCTCTGGACCGTGTCGGACTGGCCGACGGGCAGCACCATGATACCGCCGATGCGAAGCTGAGCCAAGAGCGGTCCGGGCGGGTCTTCGGCGGCGGCGGTCACGATGATGCGGTCGAAGGGCGCCTGATCGGGCAGGCCGTGGCTGCCATCGGCGGTCATGGCGGTGATATTGGTGATGCCGAGGCGGGCGAAGGTTTCCTCCGCCTCGCGCACCAGCCTCTTGTGGCGGTCGAGCGTGTAGACCCGGCGCGCCAGCTCGCTCAGGATCGCGGCCTGGTAGCCGGAGCCGGTGCCGATCTCAAGCACCTTTTCGCGCGGGCTGACATCGAGCGCCTGGGTCATCAGCCCGACGACCGAGGGTTGCGAGATGGTCTGGCCGCAGGCGATGGGCAGCGGCGTGTCCTCATAGGCGCGTTCGGCGAAAAGGCCGCGCACGAAGGCGCCGCGGTCGATCCGTTCCATCGCCGTCAGGACGCGGGCGTCGGTCACGCCCTTCGAACGCAAGGCAAAGAGAAACCGCATCTTGCGTTCGGCAAGATCGGTCATCCCAGCCGCGCCCCGAGATCGGCCACCGCGTCATGCGCGGTCAGGTCCGCGCGCATCGGCGTGACCGTGATATAGCCTTCGAGGTTGAGCGCGACATCGGTGCCGGGCGCCGTCGGCAGGTGCTGCGGCCCGCCCTTGATCCAGAGGAATTTGCGCCCCGAGGGGGAGATATGGGGTTCCACCCCGAAGAAGGTTTCGGTCCGGTAGCCCTGCGGCGCGGCGCGCAGGCCCTTGACCGCCTTGGCGCCGACGGGCGGGAAGTTGACGTTGTAGAACAGCCGGTAATCGTCGCTGTCCCAGAGCGCCTTTTCGAGAAGCGCGCGCACGGTCGCCGCGCCATGGTCGCGCGCGGCTTCGAAGGGCGTGTCGAGATCGTCGGTGCCCGGCCCCATGAACTGGCTGAGCGCGATGGCGGGAACCCCCTGCAGGGCCGCCTCCATCGCGCCGCCGATGGTGCCGGAATATAGCACGTTCTCGCCCGCGTTGTTGCCCCGGTTGACGCCGGACAGCACAAGGTCGGGGCGGCCGCCCTGAAGCACGTCGTAGATGCCCGCCAGAACGCAATCGGCGGGGCTGCCCTCGGCCGCGTAGCGGCGCGGGCCAAGCTTGGCGATCATCATCGGGTGGGTGTAGCTGATGCAATGGCCGACGCCGGACTGTTCGAAGGCGGGGGCGACGGTCCAGACCTCGCCCTCCTTGCCGGCGATCTCATGGGCGATGGCGGTCAGAACCTCAAGGCCGGGGGCGTTGATGCCGTCGTCATTGGTGATGAGAATACGCATGCCGCCCCCGAATTTGCCTCAGGCCCTGATTAGACGACCCGTTGCGGGGCGTAAAGCGCCGCCGCCGCCCTTGCGGGCGAAACCGCGCCGGGGCAGGCCCCGCGCGGTGCCTCCGGCGGGAGTATTTTGGGCAACGAAGAAGCCGGTCAGATGAG
This sequence comes from Albidovulum sp., assembly GCA_036758045.1. Lineage (GTDB taxonomy): Bacteria > Pseudomonadota > Alphaproteobacteria > Rhodobacterales > Rhodobacteraceae > Albidovulum. The sequence goes on along the minus strand of DAIOXI010000057.1, from coordinate 12,876 downwards.
GGCGAGGAGGCGGTCGACTTCCTGGCCCGGCGGCGT
>DAIOXI010000057.1:11813-12830 GCA_036758045.1 Albidovulum sp. | reverse complement strand
CCGCCACCCGCGCCCGCTTCTTCCCCGGCGGCGTGAGGGCCGTTCGGTCCTCGCCGGGGAAGAAGCGGGCGCGGGTGGCGGTGGGCATCGGCGCGGGCGTTTCGATCAGCACGCGGGGGCCGGTTTTCGCGCTTTCGGCCTGCCAGCTGCGGGCCAGCGCGATCTGGGCGGATTTGGTCGCGCCGTAGACGCCGAAGAATTTCTCGCCCGCGCGGGGATCGTCGAAAAACATCGCGGAGCCTTTCGCCGCAAGGAGGAGCGGCGTCAGAAGCGGGATCAGCTGCGCGGTGGCGCGGATGTTGCAGGCGGTGGAGCGGTCAAGCTCTTTCGGGTCGGTATGGGCGGCGGGCGCAAGCGGGGCTGCCTGGATCGCGGCATGGACCCATAGGTCGAGCTTGCCCCAGCGGGCAAGGATCTGCTGCGCCAGATGTGCCATCGCGCCTTCATCGGTGATGTCGAGGGGCGCGATGGTGCAGGCGCCGCCTTTGGCCTTTATCGCGTCATCCAGTTCCTCAAGCGCGCCGGTGGTGCGGGCGACGGCAAGGACATGCCAGCCCGAGGCGCCCAGCCGTTCGGCCATGGCAAAGCCGAGGCCGCGCGAGGCGCCGGTGACGAGGGCGAGTCTGGGGGCAAGTTTGGGGGCGGGTGTGATATCCATCATGGCGCCCCTTTGGCATTGGAACCGGTGCTGTGCAACAGGAGAGATTGACACCGCGCGGCGCTGCGGCGAAATTGCGCGGCAAATCTGGCAGAGGAAGGACCTTCCCCATGACACTTTCCAAGGCGCTCGTGCGCACTCAATCCCGAATGGCGCAGGCGGCGCTGGTCGTGGGCGGATCGCTTTTCATCGCGCTGGCGGCGCAGGTCTCGGTCCCGATGATCCCGGTGCCGATGACCTTGCAGACGCTGGCGATCCTGCTGGTCGGTTTCGCCTTCGGCGCGCGGCTGGGCGCGGCGACGCTGCTGGCCTATCTGGCCGAGGGCGCCGCTGGCCTGCCCGTCTTCGCCTCGGGCGCG
>DAIOXI010000057.1:7040-11803 GCA_036758045.1 Albidovulum sp. | reverse complement strand
CGACCGCCGGTTTCCTCGTCGGTTTCGTCGGGCTGGCGGCGATCGCGGGCGTCGCGGCGGATCGCGGTGTGCGCGGCTTTGTCGGCACGGCGGCGGTCGCGCTGCTGGGCTCGGCGCTGCTTTACGTTCCCGGCGTTCTTTGGGCGATGTCGCTGGCCGAGATGGCCGGCATCGACACGGCGAAATGGGGCGCGGACAGTTTTGGCTCGGTCTGGACCTATTACATGGCGCCGTTCCTGATCGGTGACGCGGTGAAGGCGGCTCTCGCCGCGCTGATCGTCACCGGCGGCTGGGCCGCGCTGAAGGGCCGCCGCGCCTGAGCGCGAGGTTCCCGCAACGGATCAGGAAGGGGTCGCCTCGGCGGCCCCTTCTTCGTTATGAAGCCGGTAAAGCGCCGCCTCGCACATCCCGTAGGGTTCCCATTGGCAACCCGCGCAGAGGGTTTTCAGGCTGCCGGGCGGGACATGGGCGCGGATGCGGGCCTTGGCCTGCCCCCAGGTGAGCGTTTCGCGCGGGGCGAGGCGCAGGGCGGCCGCATGGGCGCGGTCCAGCCTCCTGATCTTCGCCTCACTGGTGCAAAGCCGCCCGCGCCGCTTGGGGCAGGGGGCGCAGATGTCGTCGGTGGCGCCCGTGACCTCGATCACCGTCGCATCGCCCCCGTCGGCGCGCAACCGGCCCATGACGATGGCACTCATGTTGGCCGTGAAGTCGGGGGAATAGCCCTTGCCCTCGAATCCGAGCGAGCAGAGGAAATGGTGCGGGCGATAGCGGAGCCTGCCGCCGCTCACTCCGCCGCCTTCATCTCGAACCCCTGCGCGATCTGGTCGGAGGGGGCGACCGGGTATTGGCCGGAGAAACAGGCGTCGCAATATTGCGGGGCTTTCGGGTCGCGGCCCTTTGCCTCGCCCACGGCGCGGTAGAGACCGTCGAGCGAGACGAATTTCAAGGAGTCGACGCCGATCCAGTCGCGCATCTCGTCTTCCGACATGGTCGCGGCGAGAAGCTTGGCGCGTTCGGGCGTATCGACCCCGTAGAAACACGGCCAGGCCGTGGGGGGGGAGGCGATGCGGAAATGGACCTCGGCCGCGCCCGCATCAAGGATCATGTCCTTGATCTTGCGGCTGGTGGTCCCGCGCACGACGGAATCGTCAACCAGGATCACCCTCTTGCCCTTGATGAGCGCGCGGTTGACGTTCAGCTTGAGCCGCACGCCCATGTTGCGGATCTGCTCCGTCGGTTCGATGAAGGGCCGGCCCATGTATTGATTGCGGATGATCCCCATGCCGAAGGGGATGCCGCTTTCGGCGGCAAAGCCGATGGCGGCGGGGGTGCCACTATCGGGCACGGGGCAGACCAGATCGGCCTCGACCGGCGCCTCGCGCGCCAGTTCCACACCGATCTGGCGTCGGGTTTCATAGACCGAACGGCCGCCGAGGATCGAATCGGGGCGCGAGAAATAGACGTGTTCGAAGATGCAGAAGCGGCCCTTGGCGGGCGCGAAGGGGTGGGAAGAGGTGACGGCGCCGTTCTCGATCACCACCATCTCACCCGGCTCGATCTCGCGCACGAATTCCGCGCCGATGATGTCGAGCGCGCAGGTTTCGGATGACAGGGCGTAGCCGTCGCCGATCTTGCCAAGGACCAGCGGGCGCACGCCGAGGGGATCGCGCACCCCGATCAGCTTGGTCCGGGTCATGGCGACGACGGAGAACGCGCCCTCGACGGCGCGCAGCGCGTCCTTGATGCGTTCGGACAGGGTCTTCTGCATCGACCGCGCCATCAGGTGAATGATGCATTCGCTGTCGGAGGAGGACTGGAAGATCGCGCCGCGCCCGATCAATTCCTTGCGCAACTGGGCGGCATTGGTCAGGTTGCCGTTATGGGCGATGGCGCAGCCGCCGATGGCGAATTCGCCAAAGAAGGGTTGGACGTCGCGGATCGCGGTCGCGCCCTTGGTGCCTGCGGTGGAGTAGCGCACATGGCCGATGGCGAGGCTGCCGGGCAGGGTCGCCATGACGTCGGCCTTGGTGAAGTTGTCGCGCACATAGCCGAAGCGCTTGGCGTTGTTGAAGCCCTCGACCGGGTCGTAGGAGACGATGCCGCCCGCCTCTTGTCCGCGATGCTGGAGGGCGTGCAGGCCGAGGGCCACGAAATTCGCCGCGTCGGCAACGCCGATCACGCCGAATATGCCACATTCTTCCTTCAACTTGTCTTCGTCGAAAGGGTGGCTCAGGAATGGGCGCATCGCGCAGGTCTCCGAATCCGGGGAGCAGATGTCGCTCCCCATTTAGAGACTGGCGCGGCCCATGTCACGCCGTTGTCACAGCGAATTGCGCGTTTCGGTCAGTTCGCGGGGGCGCCGGGGACGATTGTCTTGGCGCCGGTCCCCTGATCGATGGTCGATTGCACGGGCGCACCGCACTTGCCGATCAGGTCCTGATAGCGCGCGGTGATCCAGCCCGGCGCGTCCGCCGGCACCTCGGCGTTCAGGCGGTCCTGAAGGCTGGCAAAGACCTTGGCCGACTGGGAGTTGTCGACGACCGGGATCCCCGCGCCCGACATTGCGCGGTCATAGGCGACGAAGGCAACGGCAACCAGAAGGATGCCGCGCAACACGCCGAAGAGGAAGCCAAGCCCCTGATCGACCCCGCCAAGGGCCGAACGCTGGACGGCGGAGGAGAAGAGCGGCGTGAAGATCGACATGACGATCAGCGCCAGCGCGAAGACGGCGGCGAAGGCGGCGATCACCGAAAGCTCGCAGCTTCCGCCAAGGAACTTGTCCAGCACCGGGATCTGCTTGATGAGCGGTTCGGCCTGCGGCGCGAAGATGAAGGCCAGCACCGCGGCGGCGACCCAGCCCGCGATGGCCAGTATCTCGCGCACCACGCCGCGGCTGTAGGCGAGGATCGCCGACAACAGGATGACGACCGCGACCACGGCGTCGATTATCGTGAAGCCTTCCATGCCCTCGCTCCTTGCTCTCAGCCTGCCGCAAACATCTCGCCGACAAACGTCGTCAGATCGGGCATCTTGCGCACCCGCATTGCGTCATCCCCGCCGGTTTTGCTCTGTTCCGGGGCGACTGCCTGTGAAAAACCAAGTTTTCGCGCTTCTTTCAACCTGTTTTCGGTCTGGCCCACCGGACGCAGCGCGCCAGAGAGGCTGATTTCGCCGAAAATCACCATGTCTGGCGGAAGTGCAACATCTTCGCGCGCCGAAAGCAGCGCCGCCGCGACGGCCAGATCGGCGGCCGGTTCGCTGACCCGCATGCCGCCCGCGACGTTCAGGAAGACGTCGAGCCCGGCGAAAGGGATGCCGCAGCGCGCTTCCAGAACGGCCAGAATGGTGGAGAGCCTGCCGCTGTCCAGCCCCACCACCGTGCGGCGCGGCGTGCCAAGGGGGGAGGGGGCGACAAGGGCCTGAATCTCGGTCAGGACCGGCCTTGTGCCCTCGATCCCGGCAAAGACGGCCGAGCCGGGGCTGGCCTGCCCGCGTTCGGACAGGAAAAGCGCCGAGGGGTTGGCGACCTCGGCCAGACCGCCGCCGGTCATCTCGAAGACGCCGATTTCATCGGCCGGGCCAAAGCGGTTCTTGACCGCGCGCAGGATGCGGAACTGGTGGCCGCGCTCGCCCTCGAAATAGAGCACCGTATCGACCATGTGTTCGACGACGCGGGGGCCGGCGATCTGGCCCTCCTTCGTCACATGGCCGACAAGGATCACCGAACAGCCGCGCTTCTTGGCAAAGCTCACCAGTTCATGCGCGGCGGAGCGGACCTGACTGACGGAGCCGGGGGCGGCCTCCACATGGTCGGCCCACATGGTCTGGATCGAATCGATGATGCACAGGTCGGGGCGCAGCGCGTCCAGCGTCGTCAGGATGTCGCGCAGGTTGGTTTCGGCGGCCAGTTGCACCGGCGCGTCGGCGAGCCCCAGCCGCGCCGCCCGCATGCGAACCTGCGCCGAGGCCTCCTCACCCGAGATGTAAAGGCACGAAAGCCCGGTGCGCGCGAAACTGGCGGCGGCCTGCAACAGAAGCGTGGACTTGCCGATGCCGGGATCGCCGCCGACAAGGATCGCCGAGGCCGCGACAAGGCCGCCGCCCAGCACCCGGTCCAGCTCCTCCATCCCCGAGGCGGCGCGCGCGGGCAGGGTTTCCGAGGTGGCGAGCGTCGTCACCTCCACCCGCCGCCCCTTGGCCGCGCCCAGCGTCTTGCCCACGGGACCCGCGGTCAGGGGCGCCTCTTCCACGATGGTGTTCCAGCCGCCGCAGGCGTCGCATCGCCCCGACCACTTGCGGTGAACGGCACCGCAGGCGGTGCAGGTGAAGCTTGGGAATCCCTTGGCCATGGCCCTTCCTGCACCAGCGCCGCCCGGCCCGCAAGCGCCGCGACGGCTGGCTGCCGCCACGTCCCGCCAAGTTGTTTTGACCCTGACGGGCTGTGGCTATATAGACGCGGACGTTCCTCGTGGAGGTCAGGGTTTGCTCCGGTTTCTTGTCTCGTCGGTCGGTGGTATCTTCAGCTGGATCGTGACCGGCATCTTTTTCGGCGTGCTGACCATCGGCGCGGTGTTCTGGATCTATAGCCGCGACCTGCCGGATCACGAATATCTGGCCCAGTACACGCCGAAGACGATCAGCCGCATCTATTCGGGCGAAGGCCGCCTGATGGACGAATTCGCAACCGAACGCCGGATCTATGCCCCGATCGAAGACATCCCGGACCTTGTGAAGCATGCCTTCATCTCGGCCGAGGACAAGAA
>DAIOXI010000057.1:0-7030 GCA_036758045.1 Albidovulum sp. | reverse complement strand
GGACAAGAATTTCTATACCCACCAAGGGTTTGACGCACGCGGTATGGCGGGTGCCTTGTGGGATGCGATCAAGACGCGGGGCCAGACGCTGCGCGGCGCCTCGACCATTCCGCAGCAGGTGGCGAAGAACTTCCTTCTGGGCGGCGAACGCACGGCGGAACGCAAGATCAAGGAACTGGTGCTGGCCAACCGCCTTGTGAACACGCTGTCGCGCGACAAGATCCTTGAGCTTTACCTGAACGAGATCGACCTCGGTTTCCTGTCCTTCGGTGTCGCCTCGGCCGCGCAGACCTATTTCAACAAGCCTTTGGCCGAGCTGACGCCGGAAGAGGCGGCCTATCTCGCCGCGCTGCCCAAGGCGCCCTACAGCTACCATCCGGTCAAGAACCACGACGCCGCCGTGTCGCGGCGCAACTATGTGCTGCGCGAGATGTGGCAGAACGGCTATCTGGACAAGGCCGCCTATGACACCGCCGTCGCCGCGCCCCTCAGGACGGTGCAGGGCGGCGATTTCCCGTCCTTCAAGTCGAACCTGCCGCCGCGCGACTATTTCACCGACGAGATTCGGCGGCAGTTGTCGAAAAGCTTCGGTCAGGACGAGTTTTTCGGCGGCGGGCTGACGATCCGGGCCACCGAAGACCCGGAAATGCAGATGGCCGCCGCCGCCGCCTTGCAGGAGGCGCTTGAGAAATACGACCGCAGCCAGGGCATATGGCGCGGCACCCGCAAGGTGCTGAAGCCCGAGGACCTGGCGAATGAGGACACCTGGCGCGCGGCGCTGGGCGCCGTCGATGTGCCGCGCGACGTGCCGGGCTGGCTGCCCGCCGTGGTGCTGGAGGTCGGCGAGAAATCGGCGCGGATCGGGATCGAGGGGGTTTCGGACGACGAGGACGGCCACTGGATCCCGGCCGAAGACGTGACCTGGGCGCGCAAGCGGCAGGCCGACGGGCGGCTGGGCAAGAAGGCCAAGGTTGCGGGCGATCTCGTCTCGGTCGGCGATGTCGTCCTCGTCAAGGCGCTGACCGGCGACGACGGCAGCTGCAAGCGCTGGTCGCTGCGGCAGGTGCCGGAGGTGCAGGGCGGCTGCATGGCGATGGACGTCAATACTGGCCGCGTCATCGCGATGCAGGGCGGCTTTTCCTATCAGTCCTCGGTCTTCAACCGCGCGACACAGGCGCAGCGCCAGCCGGGGTCGTCCTTCAAGCCCTTCGTTTATGCGGCGGCACTCGATTCCGGCTTTTCGCCCGCCACGATCGTGGTCGACGCGCCGATCGAGGTCGATACGCCGCAGGGGCTCTGGCGGCCCAAGAACGCTTCGAACAAGTTTTATGGCCCGACGCCGATGCGCACGGGGATCGAACAGTCGCGGAACCTGATGACGATCCGTATCGCGCAGGAAGTCACGATGAACACCGTCGCGGGCTATGCCGAACGCTTCGGCGTCTATGACCGGCTAGAGCCGTTCCTGGCCAATGCGCTGGGCGCGCAGGAAACCACGTTGTTCAAGATGGTCGCGGCCTATGCCATGTTCGCCAATGGCGGCGAGCGGGTAGAACCGACGCTGGTGGACCGGGTGCAGGACCGCTGGGGCCGCACGATCTATCGCCATGACCAGCGCGACTGCATCGATTGCGGTGCCGCGACCCTGCCGGCGGGCGAGGCGCCGCAGATCATCTCGAACCGCGAAAGGGTGATGGACGCGATCACCGCCTATCAGCTGACCTCGATGCTTCAGGGTGTCGTGCAGCGCGGCTCGGGCAAGGGCGTGAACCTCCCGGTGCCGACAGGCGGCAAGACCGGCACCACCAACGACGCCAAGGACGTCTGGTTCATCGGCTTCACCTCGAACATCGTGGCGGGCTGCTACATGGGCTATGACCAGCCGCGTACGCTGGGCCGGGGCGCCTATGGCGGTACGCTTTGCGTTCCGGTGTTTCAGGAATTCATGCAGCAGGCGGTGCAGAAATACGGCGGCAGCCAGTTCAAGGTGCCGCCGGGCGGGCATTTCGTGAAGATCAACCGCTTCACCGGCGACATGCTGCCCCCCGATGCCGCGGGCGACTATGTCCAGGCCGAATATTTCCGCGACGGTCAGGAAACGCTGACGGGCCTTTATTCCTATGTCGATGGCGGCTTTGCCATGGGCCAGAACCTGCCGCTTTACGCCTATGGCGAGATGGGCGGGGATGAGGGGGCGACCATCACCACCTCGACCGGGGAAACCAAGGTGATCCCGAAGAAGGCGGATTTCGGAACCATCAGTTCCGGCGGGCTTTACTGAGGGCTGCACCGGGGCAGGCTGCCCGCGCTTGCCGCAGGCGGCGGGCTCGGCTATCACGCCGTTCGGGATCAAGGAAGGACGACGGCCATGCGCGCCGAGATGGAAAACATCGCAGACTCCGTGAGCAAGTCGCTGAAGCTGCTGGGGCAGCGGATGGACTGGGACACCGCGCCCCATCGGCTGGAAGAAATGAACGCCATGATCGAGGACGGCGATCTCTGGTCCGACCCGGCGCGGGCGCAAAAGCTGATGCGCGACCGCCAGATGCTGATCGACCGGATCGAGACCTACAAGCACATCGACCGCGAGTTGAAGGACAATGTCGAACTGATCGAACTGGGCGAGATGGAGGGAGATGCGGATATCGTCGCCGATGCCGAGAGAAGCCTGAAGGCGCTGAAGGATTTCGCCGATCAGAAAGAGCTTGAGGCGCTTCTGGACGGCGAGGCGGACGGCAACGACACTTTCCTGGAAATCAACGCCGGCGCCGGCGGGACCGAGGCCTGCGACTGGGCGCAGATGTTGCAGCGCATGTATGTGCGCTGGGCCGAAAAGCGCGGCTTCACGGTCGAATTGCAGTCCGAGGAACCGGGGGCCGAGGCGGGCATCAAGTCCTGCGCCTACAAGATTTCCGGCACCAATGCCTATGGCTGGCTGAAATCCGAAAGCGGGGTTCATCGCCTCGTCCGCATCTCCCCCTTCGGCAAGGGAACGCGCGAGACCTCTTTCGCGAGCGTCTGGGTCTATCCCGTGGTCGACGACAATATCGAGATCGAGGTGGCCCCGAACGATATCCGCATCGACACCTACCGCTCCTCCGGCGCGGGCGGGCAGCACGTCAACACGACCGACTCCGCCGTGCGGATCACCCACATCCCGACAGGGATCGTGGTGACGAGTTCCGAGAAGTCACAGCACCAGAACCGCGATATCGCCATGAAGGCCCTGAAATCGCGGCTCTACCAGTTGGAGCTGGACAAGCGGAACGCGGCGATCAACGCCCAGCATGAGGCGAAGGGGTCGGCAGGCTGGGGCAACCAGATCCGGTCCTACGTCTTGCAGCCCTATCAGATGGTCAAGGACCTGCGCACCGGCCATGAGACGTCGGACACGCAAGGGGTTCTGGACGGCGATCTCGACGGGTTCATGGCCGCGACGCTGGCGATGGACGTGGCGGGCAAGAGCCGCGCCGAGGCGAATGCCGGTGACTGAGGGCTACCCCAGCGGCAGTTCCGTCGTCGCCTTGATCTGACGCAGGACAAAGCTGGTGGCGGTTGACCGCACGATGCCGGTCGCCAGCAGGCTGTGCATCAGGAAATCCTCAAGATCCTCGGCATCGCGCGCGACGACGCGGATCAGGTAATCCGCGCTGCCGGTGACGCGGGCGCATTCCAGCACCCGGTCCTGCCCCTGAACGAAGCTGTCGAAGCGGGCGACCGTGTCGGCAGTATGTTCGGTCAGCGAGACATGGATATAGGCCGAGGCACACAGCCCCAGCGCGCGGGCATCCAGCAGCGCCACATGGCCGGTGATGATCCCCGCCTCCTCCAGCCGCCTGACCCGGCGCCAGGCGGGGGAGGTGGACATGCCCGCGGCTTCGGCAAGGTCCTGGGTGGAGATGCGCGCATCGCGCTGAAGCTGGCGCAGAAGCCTGCGGTCCGACTCATCGAGGGGGATTTTGGGCATTGGGTTTCCCGTTCCGGCCTGTTGAGGGTATTTCATGCCGATCATGCGCCAGATGCGCCCCCGATAGAAATGAAATTCCCGGCCCTTGCGGTACAATTTTACCCGAACGCACGCGCGAATGGGGTATGCCATGCCCAAATCCACCGAATATGAGGCCCGCCTGCCGGATCAGACCGGCCGCATCCCCTATGATGCCGATGACGATGCCGTCTGGCGCGACCTGGTGGCGCGGCAACTGCCCGAGGTGCGGCGGCATATGTCGAAGCCCTACCTTGACGGGCTGACCAAGCTTGACCTGCCGCGCGACCGGGTGCCGCAATGCGTCGATGTCTCGCGCAGGCTGACCGAGGCGACCGGCTGGCGGGTGGCGCCGGTCCCGGCGCTGATCCCCTTCGGCCGCTTCTTCGCGATGCTCGCTGAACGGACCTTCCCGGCCGCCTCCTTCATCCGCAAGCGCAAGCATTTCGACTATATCGAGGAACCGGACATCTTTCATGAGATCTTCGGCCACACGCCGCTTCTGACCGACCCGCGCTTTGCCGCCTTCAGCGAGGCGATCGGCAAGGCGGGCGTAAAGGCGGCGGCGGCGGATTACGCCTGGCTGATCCGGCTTTACTGGTTCTCCATCGAATTCGGCCTGACGGTGGAGGACGGGGCGCGCAAGGGCCTCGGCTCCGGTCTCGCCTCGTCGATTGCGGAACTGCAATGGGCGGTGACGGATGAGGCCCCCGAACGCCGCCCCTTCGACGTGATCGACATGCTGCGCACGCCCTACCGGATCGACATCCTTCAGCCGGTCTATTTCGTCATCCATGACCTTGATGAGCTCTTCGCGGCGGCGGAACGGGACCTGCTGGCCGATATACGCACGGCCCGCGCGCGCGGTCTTCATGCGCCGAAATTCCCGGCCAAGGCCGCCTCCTGACCCAGGGCCGCGCGCGCCGCGCAAATATCTTGCGCGACGGCCCCCCGCCATCCTAGCCTTCCCTTGCGCGCCAGGGAGGAGGAGAGATGACAGAGATTCAGGCCGTGGCCGATACCCTGCCGGATGTGCAGGAGGTTTCCATGTCCGACATTCCGGCCGTTCTGGCGGCCGGGTGGCGCGATTTCCTGCGCGCCCCGGCCTTCGGCCTGTTCTTCAGCGCCTTTTACGTCGCGGGCGGGGTGGTCCTGTACCTTGTCTTCGCGGCGGCGGGGCAGGAATGGTGGCTGATGCCGGTGATCGTCGGCTTCCCGATCCTTGCGCCCTTCGCGGCGGTCGGGCTTTACGAGGTCAGCCGCAGGCTGGAACAGGGCAAGCCCCTGGTCTGGTCCGAGGTGCTGGGCGTCGTCTTCGCCCAGAAGGACCGGCAGATCCCGTCGATGGCCATGGTCGTGCTGCTGCTCTTCATGTTCTGGGTCTTTGTCGCCCACACGATCTTTGCCCTCTTCATGGGCCTGTCGGCGATGACCAATGTCACCTCTTCGCTGGGCGTGATCTTCGAGGGCAACGGCCCGGTCATGCTTCTGGTCGGCTCGCTCATCGGGGCGGGCTTTGCGGCGGTGCTGTTTTCCGTCACCGTGGCGGGGCTGCCGCTGCTTCTGGACCGGGAGGTCGATTTCGTTTCCGCCATGATCCTCAGCGTGAAGGCGGTGCTTGAGAATACGGGTGTGATGATCGTCTGGGGGCTGGTGATCGCGGCGCTTCTTTTCGTGGCGATGCTGCCGATCTTCCTCGGCCTTTTCATCGTGATGCCGGTTCTGGGCCACGCCACCTGGCATATGTATCGCAAGCTTCTGGGGTAGGGGCCCCAATGCAGAAAGGGCGCCCGTCGGGGGCGCCCTTTTTCGCGTATCCTGTGCCGCGGCTTACTGCGTGGCAGGGGCCGCCGGGATCTGCTTGGGCGCGTTGCCCGCCAGCGGGTCTTCCTGGCGCTGCACCGAGCCTTCGAAATGGGCGCCGGATTCGATCGCGATCGTCTTGTGGATGATGTCGCCTTCGACCCGCGCGGTCGAGGTCAGGCGGACCTTCAAGCCCCGCACCCGGCCGATCACGCGGCCGTTGACGACGATGTCATCCGCCACGATCTCACCCTTGATGGTGGCGCTTTCGCCGACGGTGAGCATATGGGCGCGGATGTCGCCATCGACGACGCCCTCGATCTGGATGTCGCCGGAGGTCTTCACATTGCCGGTGATCGTCAGGTCGGAGGAGAGCACGGAGGCCCCCGGCTTCGGCTTGGACGTGGTCACCGGATAGTCGAAGGCAGGCTTCTCCGTGACGGAGGTATCCGCCTTGCTGTGATCGGTCTCAGCGCCGGATTTCGGACCCGGTTCGTTGATCCTGCTTTTAGAAAACATTGTTCGCCGCCTTGATAAAGGTCATCGGATTGACAGCCGATCCATTGGTGCGCACCTCATAGTGCAGATGCGGCCCGGTAGACCGGCCGGTATTCCCCATATCACCGATCCTTTCCCCGCGCGAGACCTTTTGGCCCACGTTCACGCGGATCTTGGAAAGGTGACCGTAGCGCGTTTCAAGGCCGAAATCGTGCTTGATGCGGATCAGGTTGCCATAGCCGCTCTGCCAGCCGGCATAAACGACCGTGCCGTCGCCCGTAGAATAGACCGGCGATCCGACCGAGCCGGCCATGTCGACGCCTTCATGCATCCGGCCCCAGCGCCGTCCGAAGCCGGAAGTATAGCGGAAGGACGTCTTCAGCGGCATCGCGAAGGGGGCCTTTTCGACCGCGAGACGATACAGGTTCATCCGGTCCAGCCCCTCAAGGATCTTCGCCGCGCGGCCGCTGTCGGGGTCGTCGCCGTTCATCACCGGCGGCATCAGCGGGCCAAGCGGGCCGCCCTGGCCGGAATAGCCGCGCTTGACCTGCGCCAGAAGGTCGTCGGGGTCGAGCCCGGCCGAGGTGAACAACTTGTCGAGCGGTGCCATGGAGACGGTGACCGCCTCTTCCAGCTGGGTGAAGATTTCGTCATGCCTCTCTTCGAGAAGCTTCTTTTCATAGGCGATCTCCTCGGCGGCGGCGACGGCGTCAGAGGCGGTCCTGGCCATCTCGTCGCGTTCGC
>DAIOXI010000056.1:11787-15460 GCA_036758045.1 Albidovulum sp. | reverse complement strand
GGCCAGAAGGTGAAGGAGATCCGCGGCGTCACCGACAGCACCACCATGCTGTTCTCCGCCTTTGCCGGGGCGCCGGCCAGCGTCGACGGCAGCTTCACCGTGGACAGGGGCGTGGCGCGCAGCGACGACCTCAGGGTGCGCGGGCGCGAGGCAGAGGCGCTGACGGCGGGCAGCGCCGATCTGCCGGACTGGCTGCTCGACAGCCGTACCGACGTGTTCCGCGACGCCGATCCGCAGACCCCTTACTTGACGGCGCGGCTGCCCGGCCGCCTCGACGCGCCCAACGTCGCCGTCAGCGGCCAGCCGTTCCAGCGCCGCGAGCAGCCGGCCGCGCCGGACCCGCAGGCTGAGCCGCCTGCCGTCCTGGAATCGCCGGGCGAGGCGCCGGCGCAGACGCCGCTGAAGCCGGAGGAGATCCTCAAGAAGGGGGTGCAGGATCTGTTGAAGGGGCTGGGCGGTTAGCCGCTTCCTGCGCCCGCGCGCGGAAGTGGTTCAGCAGGAAGACGCGCACCGCGCTGGAGAGGTTGCCGCCACGCCCGCGGTCGATTTCCTCGATCAGCGCATTCAGCGACAGGCCGCGGGAAGCGGCGACGTCCTTCAGGGCGTCCCAGAACACCCCTTCCAGCGACAGCGAGGTGCTGTGGCCGGCGATCTTTACCGAATGCTTGCGCAGCGCCAGGGCCGGGTCGGCGACGCTGTCGCCCGGCCCGTCCTCTCGCGCTGAGAGCGGTGCATCGCCCATCGCCGGCTTCTTACGCCCTGCCGCTCACTTCTGCTTGCGCGGGCCCAGCATGTTGTCCGGACGCACCCACTGTTCGAACTGTTCGTCGGTGAGGAGACCGAGTTCGATGGCTGCGTCCTTGAGGGTCGAGTTGTCGCTGTAGGCCTTCTTCGCCACCTTCGCCGCGTTGTCGTAGCCGATGTGCGGGTGCAAGGCCGTCACCAGCATCAGCGACTGGCGCATCAGGGTGGCGATGCGCTCCTCGTCGGCCTCGATGCCGTCGACGCAGTTGGTGCGGAAGGAGTCGCAGGCATCGCCGATCAGCTGGGCCGACTGCAGCAGCGAGTAGATCAGCACCGGCTTGAAGACGTTCAATTCGAAGTGGCCGTTGGAGCCGGCCACCGTGCAGGTGGTGTGGTTGCCCATCACCTGGGCGCAGACCATGGTCATCGCCTCGGCCTGGGTCGGGTTGACCTTGCCCGGCATGATCGAGGAGCCGGGTTCGTTTTCCGGCAGCATCAGCTCCCCCAGCCCCGCCCGCGGGCCGGAGCCCAGAAGCCGCAGGTCGTTGGCGATCTTGAAAAGGCTCGCCGCGACAGTCTTCAGCGCGCCCGAGAACATGACCATCGCGTCATGGGCGGCCAGCGCCTCGAACTTGTTGGGCGCGGTGACGAAGGGCAGGCCGGTGATCTTCGCGATCTCCGCCGCGACGCGCGTGTCCCAGCCGACGCGGGTGTTCAGCCCGGTGCCGACGGCGGTGCCGCCCTGCGCCAGTTCATAGATGTCGGGCAGGCACATCTTCACCCGCGCGATGCCCTTGTCGACCTGGGTCGCATAGCCGGAAAACTCCTGCCCCAGCGTCAGAGGAGTTGCGTCCTGCGTATGGGTCCGGCCGATCTTGATGATGTCGCGGAACTCCTCCGCCTTGGCCCAGAGCGCTTTCGACAGCTTCTCCAGCCCCGGCAGCAGCACGTCGCGCGCCTGCATCCCGATGGCGACATGCATCGCGGTCGGGAAGGTGTCGTTCGACGACTGGCTCATGTTGACGTGATCGTTCGGGTGGACGGGCTTCTTCGTCCCCATCGTGCCGCCCAGCATCTCGATCGCGCGGTTCGAAATCACCTCATTCGCGTTCATGTTGGACTGTGTCCCCGACCCGGTCTGCCAGACGACGAGCGGGAAGTTGTCGTCGAACTTGCCGTCGATCACCTCCTGCGCCGCCGCCGCGATGGCCTCACCCAGCTTCGGGTCGATGTCGCCTTGGGCGATATTGACCAGCGCGCAGGCCTTCTTGATGACGCCAAGCGCGCGGATGATCGGGACCGGCTGCCGCTCCCACCCGATCGGGAAGTTCATGATCGACCGCTGGGTCTGCGCGCCCCAGTACTTGTCGGCGGGAACGTCTAGCGGGCCGAAGCTGTCGGTCTCGGTGCGGGTCTCGGTCATGGAAAGGGCCTGTGAGTAGCGTGTCTGCGACCCTTCCCTAAGCGATTCCGACCCCTGTCACAAACGCGAAATCGCGGCATGGTGGCTGGTTGCGCAAACGTCGCCTTCGCGGCGGTAGTGATAGACGCGCGCGGGGGGCAGGTTCTGCCAGACCACCGGCCCGCGTTCGACCGTCAGCTTGAGGCGCCGGGCCAGCGTATCGGGGACCGGCGGGCGCGGGCCGTAGGTGAACTGGACATAGATGCCGCCGGGGCGCAGCACCGCGAAGGCGGCCCTGAGGATCGCGGTCCGGATCGCGGGCGGCATCGACAAAAGCGGCAGGCCGCTGATCACCGCGCCCACGCCCGGCGCCTCGGTCGCGGCCTCTTGCGCGGGGGCGTTGACGACGCGGACCCCGTGGAATGTCCCCGCCAGCAGGCGGCTGAATTCCGGGTTCATCTCGAACAGCGTCAGGTCCCGCGGTGCCACGCCCCGGTCGAGGATCGCGCGGGTGATCTTGCCGGTGCCGGGGCCGAATTCGATCACCCGGCCGGTTTCCGGCCCGACCTCTTCGGCCATCGCCGCCGCCAGCATGCGCGAGGACGGGAACACCGCCGAGATTTCGCGCGGGTTGCGCAAAAGCTGGCTCACGAAGACGGTGAGGTCATTGGCCATGGCTTTGGTCCATCCGGGCTTGCGGGCCGGTAACCGGCCACGGGCTTGGCGTCTTGCGGGGCGGCTACTTGCGCCACTTGTCGAGGCTGACGACCTCGGCCTCGGTACGGGATTCGGCCGCGTCGATTTCCATCGCGGCGTCCTGGTCCGCATCCTCCTCATCATCGGCGTCGCCTTGCGATTCGAAGCGCAGGCCGAATTCGACCGAGGGGTCAACGAAGGTGACGATGGCGGCGAAGGGGATGTAAAGCGGTTCCGGCTGGTCGCCGAAGTTCAGCGTCACGGCAAAGCCCTGTTCGTTCACCGACAGCTTGTCGAACCAGTGCTGCATGACCACCGTCATCTCTTCGGGATAGCGTTCTTGCAGCCAGTCGGCCATCTCGACGTCGGGATGGCGGGTGTCGAAGGTGATGAAGAAGTGGTGATCGCCCGGCAGCCCCTCTCTCTCGACGCCGCGCAGGACCTCCATGATGAGGGTCCGCATGGCCTGATGCATCAGCGTTCCGTAGTCGATGGATTTCGTCATTCTGTCGCGCTTTCGGGGGCTCTCTGAGGGGGTAGCATAAGCCATTTGCCGGGGATTGAAAGGGGCGTCGGGGCGCGGTTGGCGCAACCGTTCAGCCGCGTGTGACGATATGGCCCAGAAGGCCGAAAGCGGCGCTTGCGCCGATCACCGCCGCAACCGGCAGGCGCAGGCGGAACAGAAGAAGTGCCGCGACAGTGGTGGCGGCCAGCGCGAGGGGCGACAGGCTGCCGGGATCGGGCAGCGGAAAGTCCAACGGGCCCCGGATGACGCGGCGCGTGTCGGTAAAGACGAAATGCAGCGTGAACCAGAGGCCGAGATTGGCGATC
>DAIOXI010000056.1:0-11777 GCA_036758045.1 Albidovulum sp. | reverse complement strand
CGCCGCCGTGATCCCCGCCAGTGCCGAGGACAGCCCTGGCCGCGCGGTCAGCGTTTCCACAAACGGGCCGAAGGCGAAGATCCAGAGGAAACACGGCACGAAACTGACCCAGAGGCAGAGAAGCGCCGCGGCAAGCGCCATCGCCAACCCGCCTTCGCCCGCCCCCGCGAGAAAGGCGGTGAACTCGGTCACAAGGATCAGCGGGCCGGGTGTCGTCTCCGCCAGCCCCAGCGCGTCCATCATCTGGCCCGAGGTCAGCCAGCCATGGCTCAGGACCATCGTCTGCGTCATGTCGCCCAGAACCGCATAGGCGCCGCCGAAGGTCACCACCGCGAGGCGGGAGAAATAGAGCCCGATGGAGAGAAGGAAGCCTTGCCCCGTGGCCCAGAGCGCCAGAAGCGGCGCGAACCAGAGCGCGAGGCCCGTGGCGAAGGTCACGATCAGGGTGCCGGGCCGGGCGGCGGGTTTCTCGGGGGCAAGGTCCGTATCCTTGCGGAGCAGCCCGGCCCCGGCAAGGGCGGCGACGGCAAGGATCAGCGGGAAGGGCAGGGAGAGGAAGAAGATCGCAACGAACGCCCCCAGCGCGATGCCCCGCTGCGGCAAGCCCGGCAGCGCGCGGGCGGCAAGCCGCATCAGCGCCTGGAAAAGGATCGCGACGACGGCGGCTTTCAGGCCCAGAAGCAACCCCGCCATCAGCGGCAATTGCCCCAGCGTGACATAAAGAAACGCCAGCAGCAGGATCAGCGCGGCACCCGGCAGGACGAACAGCCCGCCCGCGATCAGCCCGCCGGGGATGCCCCGCAGCCGCCAGCCCGCATAGGTCGCAAGCTGCATCGCTTCCGGCCCCGGCAGAAGCATGCACAGGCTGAGCGCGCGCAGGAACTCCGCCTCGGTCAGCCAGCGGCGCTCGTCCACCAGCACCCTGTGCATCAGCGCGATCTGCCCGGCCGGCCCGCCGAAGGAGATCAGCCCGATCCGCCCGAAACTGCGCGCGATGTCGCCAAGATCCGTCATGCCCCGCCCCCGTTTCGCGCCGATCCTAGCCCAGCGGCTTGGCAACTTCGCGAAGCAGCTTTTCGCGGATCGCGCGGGGGTAGTCTCTCAACCCGCGCGCGGTGACGACAAAGCCCCCGGGCGTGATGACGGCGCGGCGGTAGAATTCCGTGATCGGGATCGACCTCCCGACATCCTCGATCGCGATGGCGTTGATGGTGATGCCCGCCGCCAGCGCGCGCGCGCGTTCGGGGCCAAGCGGGCGGCCTGCGTTCAGCGGCCCGTCGCCGGATATGTCGATCACGCGGCGGCGGCAGTCGGGGACGGCGGCGAACTGGTCGGTGGCGAAGCCGATCGCCTCGCCCACCGCCGTGTCGGAACCCTCGAAGGCGCGGTCCTGATCCCCGGCGGCGCGGGCAAAGGCCGCCACGGCGCGCGGGCTGAGCATCCGCTGCCAGCCCAGCGTCACCCGCTGCTGCCCGGCGCCCGACCATTGCACGACCGCCAGCGCCACCTGTCCGCGCACCAGCGCCTCGGCCACGTCCGGGTCGGCCAGCGCATCGGCCAGCCCCTGCACCTGAAGCCGGTATTCCCCCCGGTCGATGGAACCGGACGTGTCGATGGACAGCAAAAGCGCCGGCTCGCAGCCCGTCGCCGCGACCGGCGCGAGGCCCAGCGACAGAAGCGCAAAGAGGGGACGAAGGGGGGCTGCCATACGCCATCATCGCCGCCCCACGCCGCCCCGGCAAGCCCCCGTCGGACGGTCCCGTCAGCCGATCCGCTCACCAGAGAGCAGAAGCAGGAAGGCATCCTCGGGCAGAAGCCCCGCCTGTTCGAAGAAGGTGATGAAATCAAAGGCGTTATAGGCCTCGACGATCTTGTCGCCCTCGATCCGCATCATGATCTGGCCGCTGGCGCGGATGTCCTTCACGCCCTGCGCGTGGGTCGCGTGGACGGTGATCTGCGCCCAGAGCCAGTCGTCGGTCTCGATGCTGCGATCCACCTCGATGCGCAGGTTGCGCACCAGCGACAGAAGCGCCGGCACCAGCGCGCGGAAATCCTCGGCCGAGACCTGACCGTCGGGCATCAGCCCGTCGGCACCAGCGCGGGGCGCGAAATAATCGTCGATCGCGTCGGGATCGGCCTCGATCCAGACACGGCGGTACCAATTGCCGAGCAATTCAAGCTTCGTCACCGGAAATCTCCCATTCCGTCCGTCATGGACAAGGCTAGGGCGCGATGCTTGACAAAGCGTGAATGGGAAAGGGGAAGTGCAGGCTTCTGTTGCCAGGTGCCTGCGGACCCCGCCTTGCGCGGCTAAGCGCAAGGACTTGGTTTCGGCGACCCGAACTGCTTACGCAGCCAGAGCCATTGCCGGAGCACGGTTGTTATTGGCAACTGTACTTTGCGGACCGATAACGGTGGTACCTCACCGGGACAAAGCAAACCCCTTTAGACGTTCGTCGATCCTGTTTCGGCCCCATGTCCCGCCAATAACGGGCGTCTGGTGGAGCCGCCGGGTACCGCCCCCGGGTCCGATCCGCTTATTACGAGCGCGTTTATGTCCATAGTCCGGGCGAACCCGAACAGGGTGAATATAGGGCCTGGCCGGGGGCGCTGCAAGTTCGGTACGGGCTTTGGCCATGGGTTGTTGAACAGCGCCGCGCAGGGTAGCGTCACGGCAGATAAGAACAGGTTTCTCCATGTCCCGCTCCATCCCGCTCTGGTTCTTTCTCCTGTGCCTCATCCTGTGGCTGGTGGTGATGGTGGGTTTCGGCTGGACCGTCAAATCGGTGATGGCGGGCAGCGACAGGACCGGGGCGGTGGGAACGGTGGCGCTGCGCATCGCGTCCTTCCCGTCGCTGGCCAAGGACGTGTTCAAGACTCTGGTCGCCCGCGCCTCGGGCGACGCCGACGATCAGGACGTGCGCACCGCCCGCGACGCCGGCGCGGATTACTCCTCCTTTCGGCCCATCGCCACGGCGCCGGGCATCGCGCTGGACGGGCTTTTGATCCCGGCCGATCCGGCGGCCATCGCGCCCGGCTGGCGGCTCTTGACCGGCGCCTTCGGGACACCGGAGGGGATGGAGAACATGGCGCTTCTCCTGTCGCCGGACCTCACCGTCGTCAACCAATGGGTGCTGGACGAGATCCGGCTGGGCGACGCAGAACCCCAGGCGGCGGGGCGCAAGCTGGTCCATGGGATCGACATCCTGCCCGACGGGTCGATCATCTTCGTCTTCGATGGCGGGGCCTCGATCCAGCGGTTCGATGCCTGCGGCAAGCGCATCTGGGCCACGGCGGGCGATTTCAACCATACCGTCAACCTTGACGATGCCGGGGCCTTTGCCTGGACCGTGCGGGGCGGGGAGAAGGTGGTGAAGGTCGCCGTCGCCGATGGCAGCGTGGTGCGGGAAATCACCATGCAGCAGGTGATCGACGCCAATCCCGAGATCGACATCCTTGATCTCAGACGCGATCATTCCTACGATCTGGGCGCCAACAGCCGCAATACGCAGGGCAAATGGGGCTTTGACGCCTTCCACCTGAACGACGCACAACCCTTGCCGGCGGCGATGGCGGCAGCCTTCCCGCAATTCGCGCCGGGCGATCTGCTCATCAGCGCGCGGTCGCTGAACCTGATCTTCGTGATGGACCCCGAGACGCTGAAGGTGAAGTGGTGGCGCATGGGCGTGACGCAGCGCCAGCATGACCCCGATTGGCTGCCCTCGGGCCGGATCATGGCCTTCGACAACCGGATGAGCCGGGATTACAGCGAGATCGTCACCATCGACCCGAAGACAATGGCGGCTGACGTGATCTATGACGGGCGCGCGGACGGGGTCTATTCCCGCATCCGGGGCAAGGTGCAAAGGCTGGGTGACGGCAGGCTGGAAATCACCAGCCAGCAACAGGGCGAGGCGATCGAGGTTGCCGCCGACGGATCGCGCCCCTTGCGGATCGCCGACACCAGGCCGGGAAGCGCGACGCAGAACTACACCATTTCCGAAATGCGCTGGCTGCCGTTGGATTTCTTCGCCCCCGGCACGGCCTGCATTCCGGCGCCCTAGGCGCGGGGGCCACGGCTTGCGCGGCCCGCCCGTCGCGGGTCGACAACCCTGCCGTGAAATGTTCTAATATCGACGTCAGATGTCGCAAAAGAGATATCTGTCCTGTGGTCGTTGCGTGTCGGGGGCAAGTTGCCCCGTCCATCCGCGGCCTTGGCCCGGCGGTGCCGCGGGCCGGACCGTCCGCCGGTTCGCCCCTGCGCCCCCGCCGACGGAACAGGAGGGGCAAGTGTTCAGGAAAATCATGGTGCCGATAGACCTCAGGCATCTGGACCGGCTTGGCAATGCGCTGGGCGTCGCGGCCGATCTGGCCGGCCATTACAAGGCCGAGGTGGTCTATGTCGCGGTCGCCGGCCGCGAACCGAGCGATCTGGGCCGCGGCGCCGAAGAGGTCGCCGCCCGGCTTGCGGCCTTTGGCAAGGATCAGGCGGCGCGCCACGGCCACGCCGCCACGACCCATCTGATCGTCAGCCATGACCCCGCTGTCGAGCTCGACAAGCGCCTGCTTGCCGCCGAGGGCGAGACGGGGGCCGATCTCGTCGTCATGCAAAGCCATGTTCCCAATGTCGCGGATTACATCTGGGCCTCGCATGGCGGGACGCTGGCGCAGCATTCCAGGGTCTCGGTGATGCTCGTGCGCGGCTGAAACGCCCGCGCCCGACGCGATGACACAATCCAACAACGCGACAGGAGGTGGCCAGATGGCCGATACCGACGACACCCAGGGCATTCCCCTGCCGGAAGGGGCCGCAGACATCATCGCCACCGATTACACGATCGGTCAGGACAACCTCGAAGGCAATCTGGGGCCTTTCGGCTTTGACGTTCACAACCCGGTCTTCCTGGTCTCGGCGCTGACCATCGTGGCCTTCGTCTTTTACGCGCTGGCGCTGCCGGAACAGGCGACGGCCTTCTTCGGCTGGCTGAGGCCATGGCTGACCTCGAGCTTCGACTGGTTCTTCCTTGGCGCCGCGAACATCTTCGTCCTTTTCTGCCTGTTCCTGATCGTCAGCCCGCTGGGCTCGGTCCGGCTGGGCGGGAAAGAGGCGACGCCCGATTACACCTATATCGGCTGGTTCTCGATGCTTTTCGCGGCCGGGATGGGAATCGGGCTGATGTTCTTCGGGGTGCTGGAACCCGTCTATCACATGGCAATCTCCCAGCCGCTTGGCGTGCCGTCGCCGATTGCCGAGGATGGCAGCGTCATCGCCGCGAATGTCGAGGCGGCAAAGCGGATGGGCCTGGCCGCCACGATCTATCACTGGGCGCTGCACCCCTGGGCGATCTATGCCGTGGTCGCGCTGGCGCTGGCGCTGTTTTCCTACAACAAGGGCCTGCCGCTGACCATCCGCTCGGCCTTCTACCCGATCTTCGGGGAACGGATCTGGGGCTGGAGCGGGCATGTCATCGACATCCTCGCCGTTTTCGCCACGCTCTTCGGGCTTGCGACCTCGCTCGGATTCGGGGCGCAACAGGCCAATGCGGGGCTGACCCATGTCTTCGGGGTGCCGACCTCCACCACGGTACAGATCGTGCTGATCACGGTCATCACCGGCATCGCGCTGGTCTCGGTGCTGCGCGGGCTGGATGGCGGCGTGAAGGTGCTGTCGGAGATCAACATGGGCATCGCGGCGCTGCTTTTGCTGTTCGTGCTGTTCGTCGGGCCGACGATGACGATCTTCAGCGACTTCCTCGCCGGTCTTGGCACCTATGTGGCCGAGATTATCCCGCTGTCGAACCCGTTCGGGCGCGCGGATATCGACTACATGCACGGCTGGACCGCCTTCTACTGGGCCTGGTGGATCAGCTGGTCGCCCTTCGTCGGCATGTTCATCGCCCGCGTCTCGCGCGGCCGGTCGGTGCGTGAGTTCATCATCTGCGTGCTGATCATCCCCTCCATTGTCTGCGTGTTGTGGATGGCGGTCTTCGGCGGGACGGCGATCGACCAGGTGCTGTCCGACCCGGCCGCAAGCGCGGTCAAGGCCGAAGTGATCGACAGCTACAACCCGCCCTTGTCGCTGTTCGCGATGCTGGAGGGGCTGCCGCTGGCCTCCATCACCTCTGTCATCGGCGTCGTGCTGGTGATCGTCTTCTTCGTGACCTCGTCGGATTCCGGTTCGCTGGTGATCGACACGATCACGGCGGGCGGCAAGGTGGACGCGCCGGTGCCGCAGCGGGTGTTCTGGTGTTCCTTTGATGGCGCGGTGGCCATCGTCCTTCTGGTCGGCTGTGGCCGTGGCGCCTTGCAGGCCATGGTGATCTCCACCGGCCTGCCCTTCACGGCGGTGCTGCTCCTGATGTGCTGGGCGATCTTCCAGGGGCTGCGATCCGAGGCGCGCTGACACCTCGGGCGGCGAACGACGAAGGCCCCGGTACGTCGCCGGGGCCTGTTCGCGTCAGGCGGCCTCGCGCGCGATCAGGCGGCCCAGCCGCGCGATGCCGTCCTCGATCGTCGCCGCATCGGCGCAGGAAAAACTTAGCCGCAATGTGTTGCCGTTCGAGCCGTCGGCATGGAAGGCGCGGCCCGGCACGAAGGCCACGCGCTCGGCCTCGATGGCGCGGGCCAGAAGCGTGGCGCCGTCCATCCGCCTGGGCAGCGTCACCCAGATGAACATGCCGCCCTCGGGCCTGGTCCATGTCACGCCCGCCGGCATGTGGCGCGCCAGCGCTGCCAGCATCGCATCGCGCCGCGCCTTGTAGGCGGCGCGGATCGTGGCGACATGGGGCGCGAAACAGGCCCGCGCGACGCGGTCGGTGACGATCTGGTTGAAGGTCGCGGAATGCAGGTCGGCGGCCTGCTTCATCAGCACCAGCCGCCCGATCACCTCACGCGCGCCGCAGACCCAGCCGACCCGCAGACCCGGCGCAAGGGTCTTTGAAAACGACCCGCAGTACAGCGTCCGCGTCGCCTCGATCCCGCCAGAGCGCGCAATGTCGAGCGCGAGGATCGGCGGCACGTCCGCGCCGTCATAGCGCAGCGCCTGATAGGCGGCATCCTCGATGATGGCGATGTCGAGGGCGCGGGCAAGCTCCAGAAGCGCCTCGCGGCCCGACCGGTCCACCGTTTCCCCCGTCGGGTTGGCGAAATCGGCGGAGAGATAGGCGAATTTC
Source organism: Albidovulum sp. (assembly GCA_036758045.1). Lineage (GTDB taxonomy): Bacteria > Pseudomonadota > Alphaproteobacteria > Rhodobacterales > Rhodobacteraceae > Albidovulum. Next base: position 4,605 of record DAIOXI010000056.1, on the reverse strand, counting down.
ACCCGCCCGCCATTCGCCTCGGCACGGGCGCGGTACTCCGGCGCGCCCTGATTGCCGTTGACGACAAGCTGATCATAGACCGGCTCATAGGCGTTGAAGGCGCCAAGCGCGCCCAGATAGGTCGGCCAGCCGACCAGCGCCGTGTCCCTGGGTGAAAGAAAGAGCTTGCCCAGATAGTCGAGCGCCTGTTGCGAACCCGAGGTGATGAGGATGTTCTCCGCGGCACACGCGATGCCGATCCGGCCCATCTCGCCCGCGATCCAGTCGCGCAGCGGCCGGTAACCTTCCGAGACGGAATATTGCAGCGCCACGGCGGCGGACCCGGCCGACAGCGCCCCGGCCGCCGCGTCGCGGAACGCCTCTTCCGGAAAGAGCCGCGGGTCGGGGATGCCGCCGGCGAAGGAGATGATGTCGGGCCGGTCGAGAAGTTTCAGCAACTCCCGTATCTCGGATGCCTTCAGTCGCGCGGTGCGATTCGCCAGAACGTCCTGCCACTGCATGCCTGTCTCCCCCGCCATGATGCGCGGCGGAGGAGGTCATGGGGGCAGGATTAAGTCAATAGTCCTGACCTGATTGCAACCAACTGTGATTGCACCCGCCTTTGGCCCGTGCCTAACTGGCCCGGCCCCGTGACCAGAGGTTTCCATGACGACGCTCGACCTGTCCTTTGTCCGCTCCCGGTTCCCCGCCTTTTCCACCCCCGGCCTGGCCGACAAGGCGTTCTTCGAAAACGCCGGCGGGTCCTATGCCTGCGCGCCGGTGATCGACCGGCTGACGCGGTTCTACCGCGAACGCAAGGTGCAGCCCTATGCGCCCTATGAGGCGGCCACCCTCGGCGGGGCGGAGATGGATGAAGCGCGCGCGCGGCTAGCGGCGATGATGGGGGTCAGGACAGAGGAGATCAGCTTTGGCCCCTCGACCACCGCGAACACCTATGTGCTGGCGCAAGCGGTGCGCCGCTGGCTGAAGCCGGGTGAGGCGATCGTCGTCACCGATCAGGACCATGAAGCGAATTCCGGCCCCTGGCGGCGGCTGGCCGAGGACGGGATCGAGGTCCGGGAATGGAAGATAGACCCTTCGACCGGGCATCTGGACCCGGCGCGGCTTGAGGGCCTCCTGGCCGATGGCAAGGTGCGGCTGGTCTCATTCCCGCATTGTTCCAACGTCGTGGCCGAGATCAACCCGGTGGCGGAGATCGTGGCCCTGGCCCACAAGGCGGGCGCGGCGGCCTGCGTGGACGGGGTCAGCTATGCGCCGCATGGGATCCCCGACGTGGGTGCGCTGGGCGCGGATATCTACCTGTTTTCCGCCTACAAGGTCTATGGCCCGCATCAGGGGATCATGGCGATCCGCGAGGACCTTGGGATGCGGCTGCCCAATCAGGGCCACTGGTTCAATGGCGACACGCTTTACAAGCGCTTCACCCCCGCCGGGCCGGATCACGCGCAGGTCGCGGCCTCGGCCGGGATCGCGGATTACTTCGACGCCCTGCACGCCCATCATTTCGGCGAGGGCGCAGAGGCCCGCCAGCGCGGGGCGGAGCTGCATGACCTGATCCGTGCGCATGAGGTCGCGATCTGCCAGCCGCTGCTGGATTACCTCGCCGACCGCAACGATCTGCGGCTGATCGGTCCGAAGCGGGCAGAGGCGCGCGCGCCCACCGTTGCGGTCGCGCTGAACCGCGCGGCAGAGCCGGTGTCCGAGGCGCTGGCGGCCGAGGGGATCAACTGCTGGGCGGGGGATTTCTACGCCCTCCGACCGCTTGAGGCGATGGGCGTGGACCTTTCCGAGGGCGTCTTGCGTTTGTCGATGGTGCATTACACCAGCGCCGAGGATGTGGCGCGGCTGATCGCGGCGCTGGAGGTGGTGCTTTGAGCGAGGCGCCGGGGGGCCAGCCCCCCGGACCCCCCGGAGTATTTGGGCCACAATGAAAGGGATGGGATGGGCGCTGCACCGGTGATCATGTGGTTTCGCCGCGATTTGCGGTTGGCCGATCATGCCGCGCTGGCCGCGGCGGCGGCGACGGGGCGGCCGGTGCTGCCGGTCTTCATCCATGACGAGACCGTCGCGGCGCTGGGTGCTGCGGCGACGTGGCGCTTGGGGGTGGGGATTGAGGTGTTCGCTGCGGCACTGTCGGCGGCAGGCTCGCGGCTGGTCTTGCGGCGCGGGCAGGCGCTTGAGGTGTTGCGGGCGCTGATTGCCGAAAGCGGGGCCGGGGCTATCCACTGGCAGCGGGTCTATGATCCGGCGGGCATCGCGCGGGACCGGGCGGTCAAGGCGGCGCTGAAGGCCGACGGGATCGCGGTGGAGAGCCATCCCGGCGCGGTGCTGTTCGAACCCTGGACGGTGGAGACAGGGCAGGGCGGCCCCTACAGCGTCTATTCGCCGTTCTGGAAGGCGGTACGCGGGCGCGATCCCGGCGGGCTGCTCCCGGCGCCGGGGCGGCTGGCAGCGCCCTCGCGCTGGCCGGAGAGCGACCGGTTGAGCGCGTGGCGCATGGGGGCGGCGATGAACCGGGGCGCGGCGGTCGTGGCGAAATATGCGGCGGTGGGCGAGGGGGCGGCACGGGAGCGGCTGGCGCGGTTCGTGGCCGAGGACCTTCCCCGCTACCGCGAGGGACGCGATTTTCCGGCGCGCGACGTGACCTCGGGCCTCTCGGAAAACCTTGCCTGGGGCGAGATTTCGCCGCGTGCGGTCTGGTGGGCCGGGCGGCAGGCGATGGAGGCGGGCGTGCCGGGGGCTGAGAAGGTCCTGTCGGAACTCGTCTGGCGCGAGTTTGCCTGGCATCTGATCTATCACCACCCGAGGCTGGCGGAGGCGAACTGGCGCGAGGGCTGGGACGGTTTTCCCTGGCGGGACGACAACGCGGATGCCGAACGCTGGCGGCGGGGCTTGACGGGCGAGCCTTTCGTCGATGCCGCGATGCGCGAGATGTTCGTCACCGGGCGGATGCACAACCGCGCGCGGATGATCGTGGCCTCCTACCTGACCAAGCACCTCATGACAGACTGGCGCGTCGGTCTGGCGTGGTTTCAGGACTGCCTGACCGACTGGGACCCCGCCTCGAACGCGATGGGCTGGCAGTGGGTGGCGGGGTCGGGGCCGGATGCCGCGCCCTATTTCCGCATCTTCAACCCCGCCACGCAGGCCGAAAAGTTCGATCCCGACGGCGCCTATCGCGCCCGCTGGATCGCCGAGGGGCAGGCGGCACCGCCGGACACCGCGCGCGACTATTTCCGCGCCGTGCCGCGCGGTTGGGGCCTCAGGCCGGGCGCCCCCTATCCGGCGCCGATGATCGCGCTGTCTACAGGCCGGGCGCGGGCGCTGGATGCCTATGCCGCCCGAAAAACCTGAATTCTTGCCGGATCGGCCGGAATCGCGTTAGCCTTCCCTTTCGGGAGGGATGGCCATGCTGACATCGACCGAGGGGCAGCAGAACCTGCCACGCTACTTTGCCCAGGTGTTCCGGGTCGCCGGAACGCTTGCAAACGGGCAGCTCGACTTCGTCCTGCGCGACGGGCGGCGGTTCCGGGTTCAGGGCGCTGGGCCCGGCCCGGCGGCAGAGATCCGGGTCGAGGATGACGACATCTTCGCCCGCCTGATCCGCGAGGGCGATCTGGGGTTCTGCGAGGCCTATCTGGAAGGCGGCTGGACCACGCCCGACCTTCAGGCGCTGATGGATCTGGTCCATCAGGACAATGAGGGGATCTATGACGGCTTTCCGGGCATGGGGCTGGTGCGTGCCTATGAGCGGCTGCGCCACTGCCTGCGCGCCAACAGCAAGGCGCAGGCGAAGAAAAACATCGCCCATCACTACGATCTGGGGAATGCCTTCTACGAGATCTGGCTTGACCCCAGCATGACCTATTCCTCGGCCCTGTTTCAGACCGGGCAGGAAAGCCTCGCCTCGGCGCAGCGGGCCAAATACGCCTCTCTGGTCGACCGGATGGGCGTCGCGCCCGGCGATCATGTGCTGGAAATCGGCTGCGGCTGGGGCGGGTTTGCCGAATATGCGGCGGCGGAGCGTGGCCTGAAGGTCACGGGGCTGACAATATCGCGCGCGCAATACGCGTATGCGCAGGAGAGGATCAACCGGGCGGGCTTGTCCGACCGCGTGACCTTCAAGCTTCAGGACTACCGGGATGAGCGTGGGATCTATGACGGCATCGCCTCCATCGAGATGTTCGAGGCGGTCGGCGAGCGCTACTGGCCGGTCTATTTCGACACCGTGCGCGAGCGGCTGAAACCGGGCCGCAACGCCACGCTCCAGATCATCACGCTGCAAGACAAGCGCTTTGAGATATACCGGAAAGGCGTTGATTTCATTCAGAAATACATCTTTCCGGGCGGAATGCTCCCGTCGCCCACCGTGCTGCGGCAGGAAATCGAAAAGGCGCGGCAGTCGCTGGTGGGGTCCTTCGAGTTCGGCGAAAGCTACAGCCAGACCCTGCGGCGCTGGCATGAGATCTTCAACGCGCGCTGGGACGAGATCGCGCATCTTGGCTTTGATGCACGCTTTCAACGCATGTGGAATTTCTATCTGACCTCTTGCGCGGGGGCGTTTCGGGGCGGAAACTGCGACGTAACGCAAATAACCGTTTCGAG
>DAIOXI010000055.1:5993-15469 GCA_036758045.1 Albidovulum sp. | reverse complement strand
GGCGGCACCCTATTTTGGAGAAGTCACCGAGGCGCCGCCGGGCGAATCGTGCGTCTGGCTGCGCACCTCGGACGGGGTGCGCATCCGCGCCGCCCATTGGCGCGCGGGCGGCAAGGGGACGGTCATCATGTTCCCCGGCCGCACCGAATATATCGAGAAATACGGCCCCGCCGCGCTGGAGTTCGCCCACAGGGGCTATGCCTCGGCCGCGGTCGACTGGCGCGGTCAGGGGATCGCCGACCGGCTGATGGAGGATCGCGCGCCGGGTCATGTGCTGAAGTTCGGCGATTACCAGAAGGACGTGGCGGCGCTGCTGGACTGGCTGACGGCAGAGGACATGCCCCGGCCCTGGTATCTGGTCGGTCACTCCATGGGCGGCTGCATCGGCCTGCGCGCCATCTACGACGGCATGCCGGTGAAAGCCGTCGCCTTCTCCGCGCCTATGTGGGGCATCAAGATGCAATCGGCGATGCGCCCCCTGGCCTGGACGCTGGGGACGCTGGCGCCGCGCATCGGGATGGGCGGGCGGATGACGCCCACCACCTCGAAGATCACCTATGTGATGGAGGCGGCGTTCGAGGGCAATCTCCTGACCCGCGACCGCGCGATGTTCGAACTGATGGTGCGTCAACTGACGACGCATCCCGACCTCGCCATCGGCGGGCCGACGCTGCAATGGCTGGGTCAGGCGCTTCTGGAGACGCGGGCGCTCATGGCGATGGACCCGCCCGACCTGCCCTGCCTGACGGCGCTCGGCATCAACGAACGCATCGTCCATATCGAGGCGATCAAGCGGCGCATGGCGACATGGCCGGGGGCGGAGTTCGACCTGATCCCCGACGCGGAGCATGAGTTGATGATGGAGGTCCCGGCGGTGCGGAAGCGCTTCTTCGACAAGGCGGTGGCGCTCTTCGACGCCAATCGCTGAAGCATGTTGCACGAAAAGTGGGAACCGGTTTTCGTGCTTCTCGAACATGCGCCATCAAAGGGCTGGGGCGTGTCGCGTGAATGCGGATGAACGCGATACGCTCTGGCCCCGCCATCAGATCTCGATCGTGGTGAAACTGTCGCGCAGCGCCTGCGACCAGGCCTGGCTCATCGCCATGAAATCGGCGTCCCCCGGCTCGATCCGCCGCGTCATACCCATCCTGCATTCATCGGCCCGGATCACCGCCAGATCCAACGGCATGCCGACCGACAGGTTCGACCGCAACGTCGAATCCATCGACAGAAGCACCGCCTTCTGCCCGTCCTCCAGCGAGGTTTCGGGCCGCACGATGCGGTCGAGGATCGGCTTGCCGTATTTGTGTTCGCCGATCTGAAGGAAGGGCGTGTCCTCGGTCGCCTCGATGAAGTTGCCCTCGGGGTAGACAAGGAACATGCGCATCGTGCCGCCCTTGCGCTGCCCCGCCACGATCAGCGAGGCCGAGGCCCCCTGACGCATCGCGGCCAGCTTGTCATCGACGGTCTGGCGCACCGCCGACAGCGTATCGCCGATCATCTCGGCCACGCGCAGCATCGTCGGCGCCAGCATGATTGACGTCTCCGCCGTCGCCTCCGGGTCCTCGATCGCCTCGGCCAGCCGCGCCATCGTCGTCTGGGTGATCGACAGGCTTCCGGCCGTCAGGATGGTGACGACGCGTTCGCCCGGTTCCTCGAAGACGAACATCTTGCGATAGGTCGCGATATTGTCGAGACCGGCATTGGTCCGCGTGTCCGACAGAAGAACCATGCCCTCGTTCAGAAGGAGGCCGACGCAGTAAGTCATGGTGGTGTTCCGATCACGATCCCCGCAAGCGTCGCGACACTATTGCTGCCCGGCGGTCACTGCAACCGTCACGTCAAGCGCCTCGGCCCCCGGACCGCTGGCGATACCCCGGATCGGCGCGGCGTCCTGCGCCGAAAAACCCGATCCGATGCGGATGTAAAGATCGTTCGGGCAGCAGGCATTGGCGGGGTCGAAGCCGATCCAGCCCAGTTCGCCCACCCAAAGCTCGGCCCAGGCATGGGCGGCCTCATGTTCCTTGCCGTCCTGATCGGCCAGCAGATAGCCCGAGACATAGCGCCCCGGAATGTCCAGGCTGCGCGCGGCGGCGATCAGGGCATGGGCGTGGTCCTGACAGACCCCCTCGCCCAGCGCCAGCGACTCGGCGGCCGAAGTATGGGCGCCGGTCACGCCGGGCCGATAGGCAATGGCCTCGCGCACCGCGTTCGACAGCGCGTGGCAGGTGTCGAGCAGGCTTGTGGCCCCGCGCGCGGCCCCGGCGGCAAGCTCGGCCAGCGCGGTGTCGATCCTCGTCGCGGGCGTCTCGCGCAGATAGACGAGCGGGTGGACGGTTTCGCGATGGCCGCGCACCATGCCCGCCAGATCGGTGGTGTCCACCGTGCCGGTCACGGCGACCTCCACCCGGTCGGTCGGGCCACGCACCGACCAGCTTTCGATCCAGTCGCCCGCGCCGTCGCGAAAGGCGCCGCCACGGATGCCACCCTCGACCGAAATCTCCCAGGACAGCACCTTCTGCCCGTCGAACTGCGACGGCGTCAGGCGCAGGCTTTGCACCGCAAGGCGCAGGGGCGCGTCATAGCGGTAGACGGTACGGTGGCTGACCGAGACGATCATCGCATCTCTCCGCTCAGGTAGGTGGCATGGACGATGCCGCCGATCCGGTTGACCTGCCCGATGACGCGGGACAGAAACTCGTGCATCCCTTCCTCGATGATCTCCTCGACCGACAGCCCGCGCAGCGCGTCGCGCAGGCCTTCGGCCGCTTCCTGCGCCTCGGTCCGGCGGCCATAGGCCTGCTCGAGATGGCCCAGATGACGCTCCACCGCCAGCGCCGAGGCCATCAGCGAGCGTGGGAACTTGGCGTTCAGGATCAGGAAATCGGCGATCTTGGCAGGCGTCACGTCGCCGCCATAGGCCCAGTGAAAGGCGCGGTGCGCCGACATGGCGCGCAGAAGCGTGGTCCACTGGTAATTGTCGAACTCCGACCCCACGTAATCCACCCGGGGCAGCAGGACGTAATACTTCACGTCGATCAGCCGCGCGGTGTTGTCGGCGCGTTCAAGCCCGTAGCCGAGGCCAAGGAAATCGTAGCCGTCATTGCGCAGATGCGTGGCCTCGATGGCGCCGCGCAGCATGGCGGCAGCTCAAGCTCGCTACGCGGCCGGCGTTCCAACTGCCGCAACTCCTGAAAGGCCGAATTCAGCGCGTCCCACATCTGGCTGGTCAGCGCGGTGCGCACGATGCGCCCGTTTTCCCGCGCGCGTTCGAAACATGAGGCGACCGAGGACGGGTTGTCGCGGTCGAAAAAGAGATAGCTTTCGATGTTGCGCTGAACCGGGTCGCCGTATTTGTGGCTGAACCCGTCGGCGGTGCCGGAGGCCCGCAAGAGCGAATCCCATTCGTTGCGATAGCCATGCCCGACGGAGGGCAGAAGCGCGATCCGCGCCCCCACCTCCAGCAGACGGGCCATCATCTCCGCCCGCTCGATATAGCGGCCGATCCAGTAGAGGTTGTCGGCGGTCCTGCTCAGCATGTCATCTACTCCGCCAGCACCCAGGTATCCTTGACCCCGCCCCCTTGCGAGGAATTGACGACAAGCGAGCCTTCGCGCAGCGCCACGCGGGTCAAGCCGCCCGGCACAAGCTCAATCTTCTCGCCCACCAGGCAATAGGGCCGCAGGTCGACATGGCGCGGCGCGATCCCCTCCTCGACAAAGGACGGACAGGTCGACAGCGACAGCGTCGGCTGGGCGATGTAATTGTCGGGGTCCTCCTCGATCCTTGTGCGGAAATAGGCGATCTGGTCCTCGGTCGATTTCGGCCCGACCAGCATCCCGTAGCCGCCCGAGCCATGGACCTCCTTCACGACAAGCTCCCCCAGATGGTCGAGGACGTATTTCAGGTCATCCGCCTTCGCGCATTGCCAGGTCGGCACGTTTTGCAGGATCGGCTCCTCGCCGAGATAGAAGCGGATCATCTCGGGCACGAAGGTATAGACAGCCTTGTCATCGGCCACGCCCGCGCCGGGGGCCGAGGCGATGGTGACGCCGCCGGAGCGATAGACATCCATCAGGCCCGGCACGCCCAGCATGGAATCGGGCCGGAAGCAGAGCGGGTCCAGATAGGCGTCGTCGATCCGGCGATAGATCACATCGACCTTCTGCGGCCCTTCCGTCGTCCGCATCCAGACAAAACCGCCCTCGACGAACAAATCCGCCGGTTCGACCAGTTCCACCCCCATCAGGTCGGCAAGGAAGGAATGTTCATAATAGGCAGAGTTGTAATGCCCCGGCGTCAGGATCACCACCGTCGGTTCGCCGTCGCATTTCGCGGGCGCGACCGAGGCCAGCGTGCGGCGCAGGATCGTGGAATAGGCATCGACCGGCTCGATCCGGTTCTCGCGGAAAAGCGCGGGGAACATCCGCATCATGATCTCGCGGTTTTCCAGCATGTAGCTGACGCCGGAGGGAGTGCGGCAGTTGTCTTCCAGCACGAAGAAATCGTCCGGCCCGGTGCGGACAAGGTCGATCCCGACGATATGGCTGTAGACGCCCTTGGGCGGGACAAAGCCGGTGACGGCCTTTTCATAAGCCTCATTGCCATAGATCAGCCGGGCGGGAATACGGCCCGCGCGAATGATCTCCCCCCGGCCATAGACATCGACGAGGAAGGCGTTCAGCGCCTTGGCCCGCTGCTTGATCCCGCGGTCCAGACGGCGCCATTCGGCTTGCGTGAAGACACGCGGGAACATGTCGAAGGGAATCAGCCGGTCGGGATCGCCGCCCTCTCCATAGACAGCGAAGGTGATACCGATGCGGCGGAACAGCGCCTCCGCCTCGGCCTGCTTCATCTGCCTGAGTTCGGCCGGCATGTGCTGCGTCCAGTCGCCGAGTTTCGCGTAATGCGGCCTGATGCCGTTATCGTCGAACATCTCGTTGAAGAACGCTGCCGCCATACTCATCCCCCAAGTCCTGCACTGATGAAAGACTAGGCAGCCATTTTGGCAATGGAAAGCGCTGGCCGGGGATTTTCGCGGCGAAACCGCGCGACTGCCCGTTTTTTGGGCTTCGGCAGGGTCGCTTCATGGACAGCCATGGCGGGGTGCCGAACCGGCGCGGAAGGTATTTGGGGCAAGATGAAAGCAGGCCGGGTTGCGCTTGGGGGGCGGCAGCGCCTATCTCTGGCGGATCATTTGCATGAGGTTCCCCATGACGATCCGCCTTCCCCGCCCCGTCCTCGACGCGAACGCCACCGCTGGCGGGGGGCTTGGCAAGCTGCCGGACTGGGACCTGAGCGACCTTTACACCGCCCCTGACGCGCCGGAACTGATCCGCGACATGGACTGGCTTGAGGGCGCCTGCGCGTCCTTCGCCGCCGATTACGAGGGCAGGCTCGCGGCGCTGGATGCGGGCGCCATGCTCGACTGCATCCACCGTTTCGAGAAGATCGAAGGCGTCGCAGGGCGGATCATGTCCTATGCAGGGCTGCGCTATTACCAGAACACCATTGACGGGGCGCGGGCGAAGTTCATGTCCGACTGCCAGGACAAGATCACCGGCTTTACGACGCCTCTTGTGTTTTTCTCATTGGAATTCAACCGGATCGAGGACGAGTCCTACACCGCCACCTTCACCGCGAACCCTGACATCGCACGCTACAAGCCGGTCTTCGACCGGATGCGCGCGATGAAGCCCTACCAACTGTCGGATGAGCTTGAGCGCTTTCTGCACGACAATTCCGTCGTCGGCGCGACGGCCTGGAACAAGCTCTTCGACGAGACGATGGCAGGGCTGGAATTCACTGTCGAGGGCGAGGAAGAGGCGCTGAACCTTGAGGCCACGCTGAACCTCCTAAGCGAACCGGAACGCCCCCGGCGCGAGGCGGCGGCGCATGCGCTGGCGGATATTTTCAGCAAGAACATCAAGATCTTCGCGCGCATTCATAATACGCTGGCGAAAGAAAAGGAGGTCGAGGACCGCTGGCGCAAGATGCCCACTCCACAGACCGCGCGCCACCTTGAGAACCATGTGGAGCCCGAGGTGGTCGAGGCGCTGCGCAACGCGGTCGTGGCCGCCTATCCGCGCCTGAGCCATCGTTACTATGCGCTGAAGGCGAAATGGATGGGGCTTGAGCGGCTTCAGGTCTGGGACCGCAACGCGCCGCTGCCGATCGAGGAAAAGAAGACCGTCGCCTGGGAGGACGCGCGCGACACGGTGCTGACAGCTTACGCGAGCTTCGATCCGCAAATGGCCGATATTGCACGGCCTTTCTTCGAAAAGGGCTGGATAGACGCGGGCGTGAAACCGGGCAAGGCGCCCGGCGCCTTCGCCCATCCCACGGTAACGGATGTGCATCCTTACGTGATGCTCAACTACCTCGGCAAGCCGCGCGACGTGATGACGCTGGCGCATGAGCTGGGCCATGGCGTCCATCAGGTGCTTGCCGCCCCGCAAGGCGAGATGCTGTCCTCCACCCCCCTCACCCTTGCCGAGACCGCCAGCGTGTTTGGTGAGATGCTGACCTTCCGCAAGCTCCTCTCGCAGGCGAAGGACCAAAACGAGCGCAAGACACTGCTGGCGGGCAAGGTCGAGGACATGATCAACACGGTCGTCCGCCAGATCGCGTTTTACGACTTCGAATGCAAGCTGCACGCCGCCCGCCGCGCGGGCGAGTTGACGCCCGAGGACATCAACGCGCTGTGGATGAGCGTTCAGGCCGAAAGCCTTGGCCCCGTCTTCGATTTCATGCCGGGGTATGAGACCTTCTGGTCCTACATCCCGCATTTCGTTCACACCCCCTTCTACGTCTACGCCTATGCCTTCGGCGACGGTCTCGTGAACGCGCTTTACGCGGCCTATGAGGAGGGTCTGCCGGATTTCCAGGCGAAGTATTTCGACATGTTGAAGGCCGGCGGATCGAAGCATCACAAGGAGCTTCTGGCGCCTTTCGGCCTCGATGCCTCGGACGCGAAATTCTGGGACAAGGGTCTGTCCATGATCGCTGGCATGATCGACGAGCTGGAGACAATGGAGGGTTAGCTCATTGGCGATATCTGGCCTGTAGCCTTCCGGACACGATCCGGCGCGGATCGCGCGATGCGGGAGCAGACTTGTGATATCAGGCTATCGCCATGCAGACTGCATGATTATGCCTAGAATCGGTGCTAGCCTGCGCCGAGTCAGGAATGAGTATCTGTCCGGATATGCGGACAAGGTGAGAGTGAGCATGACGATCCCCAAGTCCGATCACTGGGTTTCCGCCGCCGCAATGGCGTCCGGCATTCTTGTGTGCGTGGCGCGCGGTTCGGGGAGGACGTCCTGAATGGCAACCACATTCAACTGGATTTATCTCGGCACGTCCACGTCGGTTCTTGACCCGACCGAGGGGAATACGGTTGCGGAGGGCGTGAACCTTTTTCTCGGGCAGACATACGGTTCGACCTCCGATCCGCTCTATAACCACATCACATCCGTGACGATGATCAACAACGGTGGCAACGCCACCGCGCTCGATCAGGACAACAACGTCACCAACGACCAGTTCAGCACCAACATCGGCGCGGGCACCCAGACCTTCACATTCGACGCGACCATCGTCTACAACACCACCATCACCTACGCCGACGGAACGACGGGCACCGTTTCGATGGTCATGGCGCAGGACACGGCGGGGCACTTGTTCCTTGCACCCGAGCCCGCAGCCGCCCCGGCACCAGATACGGCGGTCTATGAGGCCAAGCCGATCCTCTCGGTCACCATCAACAGTATCACAAACGGAACGACGTCCTACGCCGGCATCGGGATCGACCGAACCGTCACCGGGTTCGATGACGGCTATGTCGAAGGGACGGCGGGCAACGACCTTATCAACGCAAGCTATGTCGAGCCGATCGCGAACGGCACAGACAGGATCGACAACGGTGATGGCATCTCGTCGGCCGGAACTGCCTGGCAGGACGACCGGGTGCGCGCGGGGGCCGGCAACGACACCGTGCTGTCGGGCCTTGGCAACGACTATGTCGACGGCGGAACGGGCGCAGACAGCATCGACGGCGGCAGCGGCAACGATTCTCTGTTCGGCGGCGCCGGCACGTTCAACGACACCATCCTGGGTGGCACCGGCAACGACACGATCGACGGCGGCGACGGCAATGACCTGCTCGACGGCGGGGCCGGTAACGACACGATGACCGGCGGACTTGGCAACGACCGGTTCATCGGTCTTGGCATCGGCGATGTGGTGGACGGGTCCGAAGACCCCGGCAATACCGATGTGGACGTTCTTGACCTCTTCGGCTCCGGGTGGACCAAGGCCACCACGAACATCATCTTCAGCGACGCGAGCCACGAGAACGGGACCGTCCAGTTCCTCGACGGCAGCGGCAATGTCATCGGGACGATGTCCTTCTCGAATATCGAGACGATCGTTCCCTGCTTCACGCCCGGCACGCTGATCGCGACCGACTGGGGCGAGGTGGATGTCGATACCCTTGCCGTCGGCGACCGGGTGCTGACGCGGGATCACGGCTATCAGACAATCCGCTGGATCGGCCGCCGCGATCTTGGCGCGGCAGAGCTTGCGCGCCTGCCGAAACTGCGCCCGGTGCTGATCGCGAAGGATGCGCTTGGCGCGGGGATGCCCGCGCGCGACCTGCGTGTGTCGCCCCAGCACAGGCTTTTGCTGCGCGGGGCGCGGGCCGAACTTCTCACGGGTGAGGCCGAGGTGCTGGCCCCGGCGGTGCATTTCGTCGGTCGGCCCGGCGTTGCGCGGGACGCGGCGGCGGCGGGGGTGCGCTATATCCACCTGATGTTCGACCGGCATGAGATCGTGCGCTCGAACGGCCTGTGGAGCGAAAGCTTCCAGCCCGGCGCGGCGACGCTGTCCTCCATGGACGCCGCCGTGCGCGAGGAACTTTTCACCCTCTTTCCGGGGCTTTCCGTGCCGGGCAGCCTGCCCTATCCTGCCGCGCGGTTGACCCTGAAGCGGTATGAGGTGCATCAGATCCTCGCGTCCTGAAGGGTATTCGGGAGAAGGATGGATGATGCGGTTGATCCTGCGGCTGATCGCGGCCCTGATCGTGTTCGGGCTTCTGGGGTTCTTCTCCTTCGCGCCGGGCTATGTCGAACGCCAGCAGAACCCGGTAACGGCGCATGATCCCTGGCCGGTCAGCGCGGCGGCAGAGGCGCTGCACGCGCGCCTTGTCATCGGGGACTGGCACGCCGACAGCCTGCTCTGGGACCGTGACCTGACGCAGCGGTCGGACCGGGGCCAGGTCGATCTGCCGCGCCTGATCGCGGGCAATGTCGCGGTTCAGGTCTTCACCACGGTCACGAAAAGCCCCGCCGGGCTGAACTACACCCAGAACTCCGCCGACGCGCGAGACAATATCACGCTGCTCTCCATCGGCCAGTTGCGCCCGTTCCGCAGTTGGATGGACCTGACCGAACGCGCGCTGGAACAGGCGCGGCAAT
>DAIOXI010000055.1:3360-5983 GCA_036758045.1 Albidovulum sp. | reverse complement strand
ATCTGGCCGAGGAAAAGGCGCCGGAGATGCTGAAGATCGTCAGGACCCGCGCCGATCTGGACGCGGTTCTGGCGCGGCGCGCGGCGGGGGAGCCTGTCGTCGGCGGCATCCTCGGGGCCGAGGGCGGACATGCGCTGAACGGCTATCTCGACAATCTCGACCGGCTTCATGATGCCGGGTTCCGCCTGATGGGGCTGACGCATTTCTTCGATAACGAGCTTGGCGCCTCACTCCACGGGGAAGCGGGCGCGTCGAAGGGGCTGACGGAGTTCGGCCGTCTGGTAGTCCGCCGGATGGTCGAGAAGAAGATGATCATCGACCTCGCCCATGCCTCGCCGCAAATGGCGCGAGAGGTGCTGGACATGGTCGATCAGCCGGTGGTGGTCAGCCATAGCGGCATCTACAGCCAATGCGCGACGAAGCGGAACTTTTCCGACGCGCTGATGCAGGAGATCGCGGCGCGCGGTGGGCTGATCGGGATCGGCTTCTGGGAAGAGGTCACCTGCGACGACACGCCCGCCGGGATCGCCGCCTCCATCGCCGCCGCGATCCGGCTGGTGGGCGAGGATCACGTCGCGCTCGGCTCGGACTTCGACGGCGCGGTGCGGACCCGGTTCGACGCCTCGGAACTGGCGGCGCTGACCCAGGCGCTGATGGACAAGGGGCTGTCGGAGCCGACCATCGCCAAGGTCATGGGCGGCAACATGGTGCGCTTCCTGCGTGAGGCGCTGCCGGAGGCGTAGCGCCCTGCCGCGTCAGACCGGCTCCTCATTGGCAAAGACCATGTCGATCATCGCCTGTGTCCCCTTCGCATCCTCAAGACGCCAGGGGTATTCGGCACCGTCCCGCAGGCTGCGGCCGAAGTTTTCCACCTGCCTGACATACTGCCGCAGTCCGGGGAAGCGCTCGACATGGTCGGGCTTGCCGGGGCGCAGCATGTGCAATTGCGCCTCGCCGAAGATCCCGGCGTTGAAGGGCGCGGTCAGGCGGATCAGCCCGCCCTCGCCCTGAAACACCACCTCCTGCCGGGGCGGAAGGCGCATGGAGGTCATGGCGTGAAAGGTGAAATCGCCGCCCGCGCCCGCGAACTGACCCGTAACCTGGGCATAGACATCGACGCCGTTTTCCCGCCGGATACGGGCGCGCAGGCGCGACGGTTCGGCCCCGGAGACGTAACGGATGCCGCCATAGGTATAGACGCCAATATCGGGGATGGAGCCGCCGCCGGTTTCGGGCCTGTTGCGGATATTGCCGGGGTCGGCGCGGTTGTCATAGCTGAAATGCGCGTCGGCATGAAGGATGCGGCCGATCGCGCCCTCGGCGACCAGCGCCCGCGCGCGCTGCCATTGCGGGTGGTGGACGATCATATAGGCCTCGGCCACCAGAAGGCCCGAGGTATCGCGCGCCGCGATCAGCCCCTCGATCTCATCGGCCTTCAGCGCGATGGGCTTTTCGGTCAGCACATGCTTTCCGGCGGCGATGGCCTTTTGCGTCCATTCGACGTGAAGGTGGTTGGGCAGCGGGATATAGACCGCCTCGACCGCCGGGTCGGACAGCAGGGCATCATAGCCGCCATGGACCTGAAGATCAGGGCAGAACGCCTTGAAATCGTCCGCCTTCTTCGGGTCAGAGGTTGCCAGCGCATAAAGCCTTGCGCCGGCCGCCTCATGGATCGCGCGGGCCATGTGCTCACGCGCGAATTTCGACGCGCCCAGAACGCCCCAGTTGACCGGCTTCATAGCGCCCCCCCTTTTTCGATGTTTGCGCAACCATAGGGCCGGCGGCGGGGGCCGGCAAGTAGAAGGCCCGCGACCAGCCGGCCGCGGCCCCTGCCTTGTCGCTTGCGCCCCGCGCAGGCCGGGACCCGCATCCCCTTTTCGCGGGCCAGATCGCGCATGGCGTTTTGCAACTTCTCGAACGCGCGGACCTCGATCTGGCGGATCCGCTCGCGGCTGACCTTGTATTGCTCGGACAGCTGTTCCAGCGTCACCGGATCATCGACCAGACGGCGCTGGATCAGGATGTCCTTCTCGCGGTCGTTCAGCGCCTCCATCGCCTTTTCCAGCAGTTCGCGCCGCACCGAAAGCTCATCCGCAGCCTCGAAATCGCCCGCCTGGTCGGCGTCCTCATCCTCAAGCCAGTCCTGCCATTGCGCGGTGCCTTCCCCGTCCGAGCCGATCGTGGCGTTCAGCGAGGCATCGCTACCCGACAGGCGACGGTTCATGTCGATCACCTCCTCCTCGGTCACGTTGAGGTCATGGGCGATCTTCTGCACATGCTCGGGCCGCAGGTCGCCTTCCTCGAGCGCTCCGATGCGGGATTTCGCCTTGCGCAGGTTGAAAAACAGCTTTTTCTGCGCCGAGGTGGTGCCAAGTTTCACAAGGCTCCACGACCGCAGGATATATTCCTGGATCGATGCGCGGATCCACCACATCGCATAGGTGGCAAGGCGAAAGCCCTTGTCGGGGTCAAAGCGCTTGACCGCCTGCATGAGGCCGACATTGGCCTCGGAAATCACCTCGGCCTGCGGCAGGCCATAGCCGCGATAGCCCATCGCGATCTTGGCCGCCAGACGCAGGTGCGAGGTGACAAGCCGGTGCGCGGCCGAACTGTCCTCATGGTC
>DAIOXI010000055.1:1562-3350 GCA_036758045.1 Albidovulum sp. | reverse complement strand
CGTTTCGCCAGCATGTATTCCTCTTCCGGCTCCAGAAGCGGAAACTTGCGGATTTCCTGCAGATAACGATTCAGCCCCTGTTCGGGGCTGGGTGCCGGAAGATTGGTATAGCTCGCCATGTTCTGTTTCCTTCCCTCGGCAGGACCACGGAATGTAGGAATGCTCCGGGTCTCCTGCAAGGCCGCTCGTCAGCCCTTAGCAGTCTAACGGTGAAGACACCGCTAACCGTCGCCGGGTTCGAAATATGTCAGCGCGAACACGGGAATGTCAGCGGCCGTGCGTTCCGGTGGCCTGACGGCTGCGCAGAAGGTCCAGCA
Organism: Albidovulum sp.; assembly: GCA_036758045.1. Classification (GTDB taxonomy): domain Bacteria; phylum Pseudomonadota; class Alphaproteobacteria; order Rhodobacterales; family Rhodobacteraceae; genus Albidovulum. Next base: position 3,033 of record DAIOXI010000055.1, on the reverse strand, counting down.
GATGCGCCATATCCTCGGGCAGCGGGCTTTCGAAACGCAGCATCTCCCCCGTCACGGGGTGGGCGAAACCCAGCGTTGCGGCATGCAGCGCCTGGCGCGGAAAGGCCGCGACGGCGGCGGCGGCATCCGCCCCCAGCGCCGTGGCCGAGGGCTTGCGGCGCCCGCCATAGACCGGATCGCCGACAAGGCCGTGGCCCGCATGGGCCATGTGAACCCGGATCTGATGCGTGCGCCCCGTTTCCAGCCGACATTCGACCAGCGCAATCGACGGCGGCGTGCCGAAACTTTCCAGCACATGGGCGCGGGTCACGGCGTGGCGGCCGCCATGGAAGGTCACCGCCTGTTTCTGCCGGTCGGTCCGGTGGCGGGCAAGCTGGGTGGTGATCTTCAGCACCCCGCCCGCCTCGAAGCTGGTCCCCTTCACGCCGTGCAGGCGCGGGTCGGCCATGTCCGGCAGGCCATGGACAAAGGCCAGATAAAGCCGCTCGGCCGTATGTTTTTCAAACTGGCGGGCAAGCGCATGATGGGCGCGGTCGGTCTTGGCGACGACCAGCAGGCCGGACGTATCCTTGTCGATCCGGTGGACGATACCGGGCCGCTTTTCGCCGCCGATGCCCGAGAGGCTGTCGCCCGCGTGATGCAGAAGCGCATTGACCAGCGTCTGCGCGGGCGAGCCCGGCGCGGGGTGGACGACCATCCCCGCGGGCTTGTCGATGACGATCAACTCGCCATCCTCATGGACGACGGTCAGGGGGATGTCCTCGGCCCGCGTGTCTGCCTCAGTTGCCGGGGGGACGGCGATCTCATAGACCTCACCCTCCTCCACGCGGGCCTTGGCGTCGGTGATGGCGGTACCGTCGCGCAGCACCGCGGCCCCGGCGATCAGCCGCGCGATGCGCGAGCGTGACAGGTTCGCTTCTTCTGGCACATCGCGCGCCAGCGCCTTATCAAGGCGGTCAGGCGGGTTCGGCCCGATCACGATCCTAACGATGGCGCCAGATATGTCCGACATGCCCCCCGCCCCTTCCGGGTCCGAGGCGGAAGCCCCGCCACCGCCCGAACTGCGTTTCCTGAAACTCCTGGTCACGGCGCTGGCAGGCACCATGATCCTCGGCCTCATAACGATCGTCGGCCTGCTTGTCACCCGCCTGCCCAAAACCGCCCCTCCGCGCCCGGCCGTACCGGAGGGCCTGACGCTGCCCGACGGGCTGGCGGCCGGGGCGGTCACGATGGGCCGCGGCTGGATCGCCGTCGTGGCCGAAGGCGCAGAGGGAGAGGAAATCCTGATCTTCGACGCGAAAACCGGCGCGCTCGGCCAGCGCCTGCCGATCACCGCGCCCTGAGCCGCCGCCGCCCCGCGCAATCGCGCTTGCAAACCCCGCGCCAGCCCGCTACCAAGCCGCAGATTGGCGGGTTGGCGGAGAGGTTACGCAGCGGATTGCAAATCCGTGTAGACCGGTTCGATTCCGGT
>DAIOXI010000055.1:0-1552 GCA_036758045.1 Albidovulum sp. | reverse complement strand
GTTTCGCAGCGGTTTTTAAAACCCTGTTTACCCGGGCTCTTCCCCCCCCCCCCCCCCCTTCCCCCCCCCCCCCCCCCCCCCCGCGCCGCTCATCTGCATCGCATCGCCAACTGCGGTGGCGGAATGTCGCCGGCGCCGTCGCGACCGGGTTGTCAGAACCTTTCGAAGATGGTCAATCCCAGCGCGGAAATCGGGTTGGCGGGGTGTTACGGGCCGCCGAATCGGGGGGATCGCGGCCAGGACGGGGCTGAACGGCGCCAAATCCGCATGCGATCGGCCCCGCGACTGTTCATTATGCGTTCACGATAATGGCTTTGAGGCAGGACAGGCCACGGCATACGATCAATACCCCCCGGATTCGGGTCTTGCCTCATTTTCGCCGCAGGATTTGCCCAATTTCCGCCGCAAGTGGACCGCACATAGTTTGCGGCGCCTTGTGTATCCGGCCGTTCCGGGCCGGGCACCGACGTGGAAAGGGTATTCGATGCGTGTGTTTGCGATGACGACCTCGGGGCAGAAACGGGCAGGCCTTCTGGAAGAAAGCCATCTCAAGCTTGAGCGGTTCCGCCGCGAGGAAGAGGGTTCGCTGCTCATCTTCGGGCTGTTCTGCTTTGTCATCATGCTCCTGCTCGCCGGCGTCTCGCTTGACCTGATGCGGTTCGAGGAACGCCGGACGGTGCTTCAGAACACCATCGACCGCGCCGCGCTGGCGGCGGCGGACCTTCAGCAGACCCTGCCCCCGAAGGAAGTCGTGAAGGACTATTTCCGCAAGGCCGGGCTGACGCCGCCGACCGATGACCAGATCACGGTCGTGAACGGCAATAACGGGTCTTCCCGCAAGGTCAGCATCGCCGTGGCGGAAACCGTCCCGACCTGGTTCATGAAGATGGCCGGCGTGTCGTCCCTCTCCGCGCCCGGTATCTCCACCGCCGAGGAAAGCGTCGGCCAGATCGAGATTTCGCTGATCCTCGACGTGTCCGGTTCGATGAACAGCAGCAGCCGTCTGACCAACCTCAAGCCGGCCGCGAAATCCTTCGTCGACCAGATGTTCGACTCGACCGAGGCCGACAAGATTTCCATCTCGATCATCCCCTACGCGACCCAGGTCTCGCTCAGCGACAACCTGATGAGCTATTTCAACGTGACGAACGAACACGCCTCGTCGAACTGTATCGAGTTCGAGGCGTCGAAAGGCGACTTCACGACGACTGCGGTGTCCTTCGGCTTTGGCCCCACTGACCGGGTCTATCAGCGCAATGGTCACTTCGACCCGTTCTATTGGGGCGCGGCGCTGCTTGACCCGTCGATGCAGGGCGTCGTGAACAGCATGGCCGACAATGGCGACCTGCCCGAGGCTATGCGCGGCCGTCCCTATTCCTATACCAACGGCCAGGTGATGAAGATCATCGTCCTGATGACCGACGGCGAGAACACGACCGAATACAAGCTGCGGGATGCTTAAGACCACGGATTCAGCCAGATATGGCGGAACACCTCCAACACGGACCCGTACAACGGCATCAATAGCAAAGTCAAACAGAAATCCTTCAAC
>DAIOXI010000054.1:0-15478 GCA_036758045.1 Albidovulum sp. | reverse complement strand
CGTCCAAGAGGTTCACGATGTCCTTGCATTCCGCGCGGCATCCACACAAGTGGGAACCGGTTCTCATGCGCCCAGAACATGCGCAATCAAAGGGTAGGGGCTGTCGCGTGACTGCGACGGAACGCTGCGCGCCCTACCGGAAGGCCGGTCCGTGCGCCCAGATCGTCAGCGACCACCGCTCCCCCGCCGTGACAGGCGTCACGCGGTGCAGGACGAAGCTGGGGAAGACGGTCGCGGCGCCGCGTGCCTTCTGCGCCGCGCGCGCGAAGCCGTCGGGCCACAGTTCCAGCGTGCCGCCCTGATAGCCCTCCGGTTCGGACAACTGCACCACCATGGTCAGCTTGCGCCGCGCCGCCACCGCGCCCGCGCCGATATCGGAATGCCAGTCGAAATGCCCCTCACGCTCGGCCCCGTAGCGGGCGACCTGCGCGCTTTCGGCGAACTCCGTCAGGGCAAAGTCGAACCCTTCGCGGTTGGCGCGGGCGACAAGGGCGATGATCCGCTCCATCACCCAGCCCGCCCCCGCGCGGTCGTCCAGCCAGGCAAGCTCCGCCCGGCGGATATTGTGATCGGCGGTGTTGCGCACCAGCCCGGCTTCGTCCAGCGGTTCGCTTTGCGCAAGGGCAATGATGCGGTCGCATTCGGCCGGGGTGAAGGCCTCGGGCAGGGTCAGGGGGGTGAACATGGGGGGCGCGGGCGGACCGGGGCACTGGCCCGGCGGGAGGCGGGGCCGGATGCCCCGCCATCGGCGCCGGAACGGCCCGGTAGTCTGCGCCGCCCGCGACACAGGGGTCGCAATCCGGCCGGGGAACGTCGGGTGCCGCCCCCGGCCCGGCGCGGGTTACTTCGTCATGTCGACGGGAACCTCGACGGTGACGTCGCCGGCCTTCTCGAAGGTCAGCGTCAGGCTGAAGCTTTGGCCGTTTTCGGGCTTTTCCTTCAGCCCCATGAACATCACATGGTCGCCGCCCCGTTGCAGGGAATGTTCGCCATGGGCGGGGATGGCAAAGCCTTCCGGCACATGGATCATCTGCATCATGCCGCTGGCATCGGCCTTGTGGGTGTGAAGCTCCACCTTGGCGGCGATGTCGGACTTGGCGTCGATCAACTGGTCATCCGCGTCGCCCGCATTCTCGATCACCATGAAGGCCGCCCCGGCCATGGAGCCGGGCATGAAGCGCGCATAGGCGTCCTTGACGGTGATGGTGTCCTGCGCGAAGGCGGGCAGGGCGACGGTCATGCCCAGCGCCGCAAGGGCGAATTTCAGAGGTTTCATCTGCGTTTTCCTTGGTTCGGTTGTCTGAATGTCGATAGGCGTCCAGAGCCGGACCGGAGGGGCGCGGGCGTTCGGGCGGGTGTCGCGCCTGATGCGGACGGTGGCGGGCTGCGCCGGGTGCAGCGTTTCCGAAAGGACGCAAGCGGGCGCCATGACCTGCGGCGGAACGCTGTCGATCGCCGCCAGAACGCTATAGGCAAGGTCGGGGCATAGATGCGACTTGCCGGTGGGCTGGCCGTTTTCGTCCAGCGTGATCTGGATAAGACCACCGCCGGAGCAAAGGACCAGAACACGGCCCTCGACCGTGGTCTGCCCCCTGGCGGCGGCCGCGCCATAGCCCATGACCGTCATCGCAACGGCCAGGATCAGGGCAACTAGGCTTTGCAGCGGGCGGGTCCTCATGGCCGGCAATTTAGGCGTCCGGCCCGGAGAAGGGAAGGTGCGGGGATGGTCCGGTCGCGCCGCCCGGCGGAAAGGCGACCAACTGCCGCATGGATCAGAAATGCGCCTTCGGCTCGTCGGGCTTGCCCGCCGCAAGGGCGAGAAGGCCGCCGACAAGGCAAAAGCCGATGGGGAACATGGTGAAGACGCCAAAGCCGAAGGCGTGATACATCAGCGCCCCCGCGATCAGCATCAGGATGCCGCCCCACAGCGCGCGCGCCTTGGCCATCGCCCCGCCCGCAAGCGCCAGCAGCGGCGCAAGAAAGCTGCTGGCCCGGATCAGTTGCGCGTTCTCGACGGTGCCGAACATCTTCCCCACCTCGGCATGTTTGGCCACCACCTCGGTGTAGCCATAGCCGAAGAACCCGACCACCATCGCGAAAAGCCCGCCGATGATCCCCAGCATCAATGCCGCGTTGCGCATGGTCTTTCGCCTTCCCCTGCCTGCCCCGTTCGGGTGTCCTCCCGCTCGCGCAGACATAGGCATTCCGCGCGCGTCAGATCAAGGGGAAGGGGCGGCGGGTTGCGAAAACGAAAAGCCCCGCCGAAGCGGGGCCTGGTCACCGATCGCCCCTTCGGGAGATCAGGCCGCGGCTTGCGCCTTGGCGATGTCTTTCTTGATTTTCAGCGCCTTGGAGGACAGTTCCTCATCCTTCGCCTTGGCGAGGAAGGCGTCGAGACCACCGCGATGGTCGACCGAACGCAGCGCCGCGGCCGAGATGCGAAGCTTGAACGACTGGCCTAGCGCATCCGAGATCAGCGTCACGTCATTCAGGTTCGGCAGGAAGCGGCGGCGCGACTTGTTGTTCGCGTGGCTCACGTTGTTGCCCGACATCGGGCCCTTTCCGGTCAGTTCGCAGACGCGAGACATGGGCTTTTCCTTATTCTCTGGGCTATCGGAGCCCGGCATTCGACAACATCTATGGGCGCCGCCACGGCGGCCCCCCGGAATTTCGTCCGCGGGCTTTACGCCCCAACCCGGCCAAGGTCAAGTGATTCATCGCGCGGAACGGGCGGGAAGGCCGCGGCAAAGCTGCACGCTCATCTCGCCGGCCAGATGGGCGTCGCAGACCCGCGCCCGCCGCCGCAACCGGATCGCTCTGTCCCGGCTTGCCCCCTTGGCTTTTGAAGGATTGCGGGCTGAGCGAACGCGACGTCCGGCAGGAGGTGGAACGGCCGTTCTGGGACGGCTGACCGGCGCCTGTCCTCGTCCCGGGCGGATTGCGCCGGGGCGCGGGGACCAGTATAGGCGCTGCAAACGCCGTTCAGACCCGGAGAGTGATCGCATGTCCAACGCCCAGCTCGAAACCGCCATCGAAGCCGCATGGGAGGTGCGCGACACCATCACGCCCTCGACCGGGGGCGAGGTCCGCGAGGCGATCGAGGATACGCTGAACGCGCTTGACGGCGGCACGCTGCGGGTGGCGGAAAGGCAGGCCGACGGCAACTGGCATGTGAACCAGTGGGCCAAGAAGGCGGTCCTGCTGGGCTTTCGCCTGAAGGACATGGAACAGCAGGATGGCGGCCCGCAGGGCGGCCACTGGTTCGACAAGGTGGACAGCAAGTTCAAGGGCTGGGGCGACAATGAATGGAAGGCCGCGGGCTTCCGAGCGGTGCCGAACTGCATCGTCCGCAAGTCGGCCTATATCGCCAGGGGTGTGGTGCTGATGCCCTCCTTCGTCAATCTCGGCGCCTATGTCGATGAAGGCACGATGGTCGATACCTGGGCCACCGTCGGCTCCTGCGCGCAGATCGGCAAGAACGTCCATCTGTCGGGCGGCGTCGGCATCGGCGGCGTGCTGGAACCGATGCAGGCTGGCCCCACGATCATCGAGGATAACTGCTTTATCGGCGCGCGGTCCGAGGTCGTCGAAGGCTGCATCGTGCGCGAAGGCTCGGTCCTTGGCATGGGGGTTTTCATCGGCAAGTCCACGAAGATCGTCGATCGCGAAACCGGCAACGTTATGTATGGCGAGGTTCCGGCGGGATCGGTCGTCGTCGCGGGCTCCATGCCCTCCAAGAACGGCATCAACCTTTACTGCGCGGTGATCGTGAAGCGCGTCGATGCGCAGACCCGGTCGAAAACCTCGATCAATGAGCTTCTGCGCGACTGAGGCAGACCGTGCGGCGGTTCAGTCGAGCCGCCGCGCCTCATCCACCAGCATCACCGGAATGCCGCCCCGGATCGGGAAGGCGAGCTTCGCGGGTTTGGAGATCAGCTCCTGCGCCTCGGCGTCATAGGACAGTGGCGCCTGCGTCACCGGGCAGACCAGAGCCTCAAGCATCCGGCGGTCGGCCTCGATCTCTCCGCTCATTGCATCTGCTCCTCACCGCCGCCCGCAAGGGCATATTCCATCAGCGTCACCAACGTCTCCCGCCGGGTCCGAAGCGATGGCGCCTCAAGCAGCGCCTGCTTGTCCTCGGGCTCGAACGGGCAGAGCATGGAAAGCGAGTTGATCATCAACTCGTCCTCGGCCTCTTTCAGGCTGTCCCAGTCGGTCGAAAGCTGTTCTTCCATGAAATAGCTCCGCAGCAGGTCAAGGAACGCCTCGCGGTCGAACTCCGGGTCGGTTTCCACCTGACCCCGGTCGCGGGCGAAATCCTCCCACCGGACCTCGCCCGACAGATAGGGCGCAAAGCCCGAGATTTCCGAGGCCAGCCGAAAGCGGGAAATCCCGGTCAGCGTGATAAGATAGCGCCCGTCATCGGTTTCCGAAAACGCCGTCACCCGGCCCGCGCAGCCGATCGCCGCCAGCGCGTCGGTGCCGTCGGGGCGCGCGCGCGGCTGGATCATCCCGATCAGACGGCCGGGCGTTTTCAGCGTGTCTTCCAGCATCGCAAGATAGCGCGGCTCGAAGATCTGCAAGGGCAGCCTTGCGCGCGGCAGAAGAAGCGCCCCTGGAAGGGGGAACAAGGGAATCTTTCCGGGCAGTTCGCCACGCAATCTCATGTCCCCGATCCTGAGCACTTATCCGGTGTCACGCAAAGATCATCGACGACAGCTTGCGCCGGCCCTTCTGCACGATGGGGTCATTCGGCTTCAGCGCGTCGAAGATGGTGAAAAGCTGCGCCTTGGCGGCGCCGTCGTTCCACTCCCGGTCGCGGCGGAAGAGCTCCAGCAGCGCCTCGACCGCCGCCTCGTGCTGACCGTTGGCGTAAAGCGCCTGCGCAAGGTCAAAGCGCGCCTGATGGTCGGCGGGATCGGCATCGACCTTTGCCTGAAGCTCGGTCACCGGCCCCGCGTTGGCGGCCTGCCGGGCAAGGGCGAGCCTGGCCCGCGCAGCCTCGATTTCAGGCGCATGGGCAATCGCCTCGGGGGCCGCGTTCAGGAAGCCCTCGGCCTGATCGGTATTGCCAAGCGCCAGATGGGCGGCGATCAGCCCGCCAAGCGCGCGCGCGTTCTCCGGCTCCTCGGCCAGAACGGCGGCGTAGGTTTCGGCGGCATCGACCGCAGCGCCTTCGGCCAGCATCGCGTCGGCGGCGTCCAGCGCCTCGCCCAGACCGCCGTCACCCGCCAGCGCGCCGACACGCTCGACGAAGGCCTTGATCTCGGATCCCGGCAGCGAGCCCTGGAACCCGTCCACCGGCTTGCCCTGCCAGAAGGCATAGACCGTCGGGATCGACTGGATGCGCAACTGCGCGGCGATGGTCTGGTTTTCGTCCACGTTGACCTTGGCCATGCGGACCTTGCCCTTGGCGGCGGTCACGGCGGCCTCGAGCGCGGGGCCAAGAGCCTTGCAAGGGCCGCACCAGGGCGCCCAGAAATCCACGATGACCGGAACCTCGTTGCTGGCCTCGATGACCTGCGCCATGAACTCCGCTTCACTGACGTCGCGGATCAGGTTGCCCGCCGGGGCCTGTTCCGCTTTCTGACCGAATTCGAGCATCTGCGCCCCCCAAACTTTCCATTCGCCCCTTATATGCGCGCAGCGCCCGCAAAGGCCAAGGGGGCAGGGGCGACGGGCGGCCCGGATCAGTCGAAGAAGGGCGAAACCTGCGCGACGATGACGGCGTTTTCGGCCAGCGCCTTGTCCATCAAGGCGCGTTCGTCTTCCTCGACCTCATGGCCCTGGGCGATGCGTTCATCCAGCGTGCCATAGCCGGTCACGTCCAGCGGCGCCATGTCCGCCTGTTTCAGGACCGCGACCGCCTCGCGCACCGCTTCGGCCTCATCGACGCCGGTCGCATAGATCATCAGCGCCGCCCCCGTCGCGCCCTTGGGCAGCCCGTCGCCGGCCTTGCGCCCGACCTCCACCAGCAGCGTGTAAACCTGCTGCGGGCGGGGCGTTCTGGTCTTTTCCTCGCTCATGGCATCGGTCCTTCGCTGTGGTGTCCGGGCTGCGTTCTGCGGCAATGCGGGGGCGGGGGCAAGGGGGGCGCGCAGGTTCTAAAGCGTCAGCCCGCGCAGCAGTTTCGGTGGCGTCCCGGCGATCCCCGCCGCCTGCCGGATGAAGGCCCGGCGCAGCCCCGGCAGCGCGCCGACCACGCCCATGCCAAGGTCGCGTATCCCTCGCAGGACGGGATTGTCGTTCGAAAACAGCCGGTTGACCCCGTCCATTCCCAGCGCGAGCGTGGTCGCATCGAACCGCCGCCAGTCCTGATAGCGCGCCAGGACATCGCCCGCGCCGATGTCCTCGCCGCGCCGTTTCGCATCGACCAGCACCTCGGCCAGCGCGCCCACGTCGCGAAAGCCAAGGTTCAACCCCTGACCGGCAATCGGATGCACCCCATGCGCCGCATCGCCCAACAGCGCGATCCGCCGGTCGGCGTAACGCTCGGCCAAAGTCAGGTTCAGCGGATAGCGGAAGCGCCCGCCCGCCAGCCGGATCGGCCCGAGGAAATCACCGAAGCGGGGGCGCAGCACCTCAAGGAACTCCGCATCGTCCAGCGCCGCGATCGCCGCCGCCGTCTCCGTCCGCTCGCTCCACACGATCGAGGATCGGTTGCCGGTCAGCGGCAGGATCGCCAGCGGGCCGGAGGGCATGAAGAACTGATGCGCGATGCCGCCATGGGGCAGCTCATGTTCCACCGCGCAAACCAGCGCCGTCTGGCCATAGTCCCAGCCCATGCGCTTGATCCCCGCCCGTTCGGCAACGCCCGACCGCCGCCCGTCGCAGCCCGCGATCAGCGCGCCGGTCAGGACCCGCCCGTCCTGCAGCGTGACCGCGGCGCCGGTCTCGGTGACCTCTTGCGCCACGACCTCGGCGCCGGGGATATGGGTCAGCCCTTCGGTTTCGGCCATCGCGGCCAGAAGGGCGGCATAAAGCGCGCCGTCCTCGACCATGAAGCCCATCGGGCCTTCCTCGATCTCGGCGGCGTCGAATTGAAGGAAGAAGGGCGCGGGGCCTTCGCCGGGGCGCCCGTCGCTGGCCTTGATCTGAAGGATCGGCTGGATGCCGCCCGCGATCCGGTCCCAGACGCCGACCGCCTGCAACAGCCGCCTGGAGGCGATGGCAAGCGCATAGGCGCGCCCGTCAAAGGCGGCCTCGGCCCGCGCCTGCGCTGGCTGGGCGTCGATCACGATCACGCCAAGGCCCGCGCGGGCCAGTGCAAGAGCCAGCGCCGGACCGTTCAGCCCGCCGCCCACGACAATGACATCGGCATCCCGTTTCATGGCCCCAGTTAGCCCCGCAAGCCCCCCCTTGTCCATGCGCGACCGCGCCGCAGCGCGCCGTCAGGCGAAGGGGTCCTGCGGATAGCCGACCCCGGGCAGGTAAAGCCCCTGCGGCGGGCAGACCGGGCCACAGGCCGCGCGGTCGCGGGCATTCAGCGCGTCCTTCACCCGGCCGGGCGCCCAGGCCCCGGCGCCGACACGTTCCAGCGTGCCGACGATGGAGCGGACCTGATTGTGCAGGTAGCTTCGCGCACGCAGGTGAAAGCGGTACTCCACCCCCGCCGCCAGCGCCCGCTCCTCGATCGTGATCTCATCCAGCGTCTTGACCGGGCTTGCCGCCTGACACATCGCGGCGCGGAAGGTGGTGAAATCGTGCCTGCCGATCAGATGCGCGGCGCCTTCGCGCATCGCGCCCACTTCCAGCGGGTTCAGCACCTGCCAGGCCAGCCCCTTGTCATGGGTCAGCGGCGCCCGCCGCGCGATCAGGCGGAAAAGATAGCGCCGCTCCACCGCCGAAAACCGCCACCCGCGCCGCCGCGACAATCGCCACCGCCGCCGGTTTCAGATGCCAGTTCAGCGCCTCGGACAGGCGGAACGGGTCCCAGTCGCGCGCAAGGTCGCAATGGGCCACCTGTCCGGTCGCATGAACGCCCGCATCGGTGCGCCCCGCCGCCGCGATCCCCGGCGCGTCCGGTTCCAGCGCGCAAAGCGCATTTTCCACCGCCTCCTGCACCGAAGGCTGGCCCGCCTGACGCTGCCAACCGGCAAAGGCGCCGCCGTGATAGTCGATCTTCAGGGCATATCTGGGCATGCCTTCCCCTAGCCGCCGCCGGGGTCTTTGGCAATCGCCCCTACACAGCCGCGCGCCCCGCGCCTATCTTGGGCCGAAAGGCATGAGGGGCGGACGAGTTGGGCATAGGCGATCTGGCGGACGACATCCTGCGCGGCGTCGGCACCATCGGGCAGGGCCTGACGGAGCCATTTTCCGATCCGGTCGTACGTCTTGGCGTCACCGGCCTCAGCCGCGCGGGCAAGACCGTGTTCATCACCTCGCTGGTCGCGAACCTGATGGACCGGGCGCGGATGCCGGGGCTGCGGGCTGCCTCCGAAGGGCGCATCCGCTCGGCCTTCCTGCAACCGCAGCCCGACGATACCGTGCCGCGCTTCGATTATGAGGCGCATCTGGCCGCGCTGACCGGCCCCGATCCGCACTGGCCGGACGGCACGCGGGCGGTCAGCGAATTGCGGCTGTCGTTCCGCTTGCAGGATGGCGGGCTGATGGGGGCGCTGCGCGGGGTACGGACGCTGCATCTGGATATCGTCGACTATCCCGGCGAATGGCTGCTGGACCTTGCGCTGATGGATCAGGGCTATGACGCCTGGTCGCGCGAGGTGATGGCGCGCATCGCGGCGCGGGAGGAGGCGTCAGGCTTCCTTGCGCTGGCGGGCGCGACCGATGCCGCGAAACCCTTCGATGAGGTCACCGCCAAGGCGCTCGCCGAAAGCTTTGCCGGATACCTGACGGCGGCGCGGGCGGCTGGCTATTCCTACTGCACGCCGGGGCGGTTCCTGCTGCCCGGCGAACTGGCCGGATCGCCGGTCCTGACCTTCGCGCCCTTGCCCGATGCCGGACCCGCCGCGCGCGGATCGCTGCGGCGCGAGATGGAGCGGCGCTATGAGGCCTACAAGGCCAAGGTGGTAAAACCCTTCTTTCACGACCATTTCGCCCGTATCGACCGGCAGGTGGTGCTGGTCGATGTGCTGGGCGCGATCCATTCCGGCCCCCGCGCGGTCGAGGATATGCGCCAGGCGATGGCGGGCATCCTGTCGGCCTTCCGCCCCGGCCGGAATCGCTGGCTGAGCGCGCTTCTGGGCGGCAAGCGGGTGGAACGCATCCTTTTCGCCGCCACCAAGGCCGACCATCTGCATCACAGCCAGCACATGCGCCTGACCGCGATCATGGCCGCCTTGATGCGCGACGCCAGGGACCGCGCCGATTTCGCCGGTGCGCAGACGGCGGCGATGTCCATCGCCTCGGTTCGCGCAACGGTGGAGGAGCAGGTGAGCCACGATGGCCGTCCGCTTGACCTTGTCCGGGGGCGGCTTCTCTCCACGGGGCGGGAGGCCGCGATGTATGCGGGGGACCTGCCGGAAAACCCCGCCGCGATCCTGTCGCCCGCGCGGGAAGGGGCGGCGCAATGGCTTGATGCCGATTACAGCGTCATGGGCTTCGCGCCCGCGAAACTGGCGCTGAAACCCGGTGAGGGGCCGCCGCATATCCGGCTGGACCGGGCGGCGGAATTCCTGATCGGCGACAGGCTTTAGGGGGCAGGAGATGACGAAACCGAAAGGCCCGGTGCTGATCGAACTGGATGAGGCGGCGGCCGAGGGGCCGGACCGCGCGCCCCCGGTCCCCGATGTCATGGACCCCGCGCCCGAAGGCCGCGCGATGCAGGCCGTGGCGCTTCTGGCGGCGCGGCCGGGGTCGCGGCTGGGGCGGTTCTTCTGGACCTCGGCCGGGGCGCTTTTCACCTTCATCCTCTCCATCGCCGCCTGGGCCTTTGTTGACCGGCTCTTTGCGGATTACCCGCTTCTGGGCTGGGTGGCGCTGACCCTGGTCGGCCTCTTCGCCCTCTCGGCGCTTTTGATCGCGCTCAGGGAATGGACGGCCTATGCGCGGCTGATGCGGCTGGACGGCGTTCACAAGGCGGCGCTGGCGGCGGCAGGCTCGGGCGACCTGACGGCGGCGCGCAAGGTGGTGGGCCGGATCGAGACGCTTTACGCGGGCCGTGCGGACACCGAATGGGGCCGGTCGCGGCTGAAGGAGAGGGCGGGCGACGTCTTTGACGCCGACGCGCTTTTGTCGCTGGCCGAGGCCGAGCTGATGGCCCCTCTCGACAACGCGGCCCGGCTTGAGATCGAGGCATCCGCCCGTCAGGTCGCGACGGTGACGGCCATCGTGCCCCTTGCGCTGGCCGATGTCGCGGCGGCGCTGATGGCCAACCTGCGCATGATCCGCCGCATCGCCGAGATCTATGGCGGCCGCGCCGGGGCCTTCGGAAGCTGGCGCCTGCTGCGCACCGTCCTCACCCATCTGGTCGCCACGGGTGCCGTGGCCGTCGGCGACGACCTGATCCATTCCGTCGCGGGCGGTGGGCTTCTGTCAAAGCTGTCGCGCCGCTTCGGCGAGGGGGTCATCAACGGCGCGCTGACCGCCCGCGTGGGCGTCGCGGCGATCGAGGTCTGCCGCCCCTTGCCCTTCGTGGCGCTGCCCAAACCCCGCGTGACGAACCTTGTCAGCCGCGGGCTGGCCGGGCTTTTCGGCACCTCGCGCGGCGGAAAGGTCTCTGAGGAGGAACGCATTTCCTGACTTCCCTCGCCGCGCCGCCCTGCTAAGAAGTGGCGGTAACGGTTCGGTGGACGGTCGGGAGAGACATGGAATTTCTGTTGGTTGTTGCGGCTTTGCTCTTCCTCGCGCTGCCTGTTGTGGTCATCGTCCTCCTGGTGTCCGTTTCCGGCCTGAAGCACAGGGTGGAGGTGCTGGAACGCCAGCTGCGCGACCTGACCACCGCGCCGCGCGCTGCCGCGAGGGTGGCAGAAGCCGCCGCCCCGGTGGTCGAGACGGTTGCAAGCCCGCCCGTGACGGTGGCCGAGGCGCGGCAGACAGAGGTCCCGCAGTCCGAGACAACGCCAGAGGTCCCGCAACCCGAAGCGCAGGGCCTCGCCGCGCCCCAGCCCGCCCCGCGCGATCCCTGGGGCGTCCCCGCCGACGCCGGGCACCCCCATGCCGCGTCACGGCGAAGTGCCGCGCGCCCGGTGCCAAGCGGCCCTTCAGCGGTGGATCGGCTTGGCGCCTGGCTGAAGCTCAACTGGGTCTATGCCGTCTCCGCCCTCTCGCTCGCGCTGGCGGGGATCTTCTTCGTCCAGTACGGGATCGAGAGCGGCCTCCTGCCGCCCGCTGCACGGGTGGCGGCGGCGATCCTTTTCGGCCTTGCCCTGATCGGTGCGGGTGAATGGCTGCGCCGCCGCTGGGGCGACCGGGCCGAGGACGCGACGGCCTACCTGCCCTCGACCTTCTCCGGCGCGGGGCTTGTGTCGATCTTCGGCGGCATCATCGCGGCGCGCCAGCTGTACGACCTGATCGGGCAGGGAACCGCCTTCGCGGGCCTCATTGCGACGGCGCTTCTGGCCATCGTTCTGGGCTGGTTCTATGGTCCCTTCCTGGCCGCCGTCGGGCTGATCGGCGCGGCGGTCGCCCCCTTCGTCGTCGGCGGCGAAAGCGAGGCGCCCTATTGGCTTTACGGTTATTTCGCGCTGATCGCGGGGGTCGGGCTGATCGTCGATACGATCCGGCGCTGGGCCTGGGTTTCCGTCCTTGCCGTCGTGATCGGCATCGCGGGCGGGGGGCTGGTCTATGTCGGCACCGGCGGGGGCGGCTGGTTCATGCTGATGCTGGTGGCGATGGTCTTCCTTGCCGTCTGCGTTCCGGCACGCGGGTTGATGCCCGACCATGCCGGGGCGATGACCCTCGGGGCGCTGCGCGGCAAGGGCGGCGAAATGCCGATCTTCCCGACGCTTCTGGCCGCCGGAACCGTCGCGGTTGCCAGTTTCCTGCTGCTTGTGCTGGACAGCGACACGGGCGCGGAAAGCCTTCTGGCCTATCTCTGCCTCGCAGGACTCGCGCTGGCGCTGACCGTCTGGTCGACCGGCGCGCGGGCGCTGAGCGACCTGACCGTCCTGCCCGCCGCCGCCTTCCTGTTCCGCCTCGCGTTCGAGGGCGTGGATGGCGGCCCGCTTCAGCAGGACTTCCTGTCCCGCGCGATCGCGCTCCGGCCGCCGGAGACCTCGGCGCCCTTCACCGCGACGCTGCTTCTGGCCATCGCGACCCTCATCACGCTGGGCGCGGCCTGGGTCAGCGGCGGGACCGGGCGGCTGAAGCCCTTCTGGGCGGCGGGCGCGGCGCTGGTCGCGCCGGTCGCCGCGCTGGTGATGGAGCTTTGGTGGGGCCCGTCCGGGGTACTGGGCGCCTACCCCTGGGCGCTGCATGTCATCGCGCTGGCGGCGCTGATGGTCGGCATGGCCGTGATCTTCGCCCGCGCCGATGGCGACGACATGCGCCGCGCCGCCTATGCCACGCTTTCGTCGCTGTCGCTGATCGCGCTGGCGCTGTTCCTTGTCACCACCAAGGGCGCGCTGACGCTGGCGCTGGCGGCCCTTCTGGTCAGCGCGGCCGCGCTCGACCGGCGCTTCAGGCTGCCCGAGATGGGATGGTTCGTGCAGGCGGGCGTGCTGGTGCTGGGGTACCGGCTGGTCATCGACCCCGGCCTTGTCTGGGCGGTGAACGATGCCGCCCTTTGGGAGGTTGTCGCCTCCTACGCGGGTGGCGCGCTGGCGGCATTTGCGGCGCTCTTCCTCCTTCGCGATCTCGACCGTCCGGGGGCCAGGGCCTTCCTGGAAAGCGGCGGGGCGTCGGCGGCGGCGCTTCTGGTCAACGTCCTTATCACCCGCTGGCTTCTCAACAGCGAAGGCGGCGAAGATCTTCTGGCCAGCCACTGGGCCGTCGCGCTGAACGCGATGCCCTGGCTGATCGTGGCGCTGGCGCAGCTTTACCGGATGCAGCTTGGCGGCTGGATGCGCTGGGTGCGGATGGCGATCGCGGGCGTGGCGGGGCTGATCTGGGGCGGCGGGACGCTGGTCACACTGACCCTGGCGAACCCGCTTTTCGCCGACTGGTTCGGGGACGGGCATCTTGTGCGCGGGCCGCTCCTTCTGGACACGCTTCTGGTCGCCTATGCGCTGCCGGGGCTGATCCTGATCGGAGCCTGCCGGTTCCTTGGCCATCTGCCCCGACTGGCGCGCGCCGCGCTTCTGGTCATGGGGACGGCACTTGTCGCGTTCTACGCGGCGCTTGAGATCCGCCGTTTCTGGCGCGGGCCGGACCTGACGCTGCCGGGCGTCACGCAGGCCGAGCTTTACAGCTACACCGTCGCGCTGATGCTCGTCGGCGCGGCGCTGCTGTATCAGGCGATCGCCCGCCGCTCGCAGGGCCTGCGCCGGATCGCCATGGCGGTGATCGCGCTGACCATTGCCAAGGTCTTCCTGATCGACGCCTCGGGTCTGACCGGGTTGACGCGGGTCTTCTCCTTCCTCGCGCTCGGCCTGTCTCTGGCCGGTCTCGCCTGGCTGAACCGCTGGGCGGCGGGGCAGGGGGACGCTCGGGGCGGGGATCAGGGGAAGGGCTGACCGTCGCCGCCCTTGGGGTCATAGGCCACGTCAAGCACCCTCTGCCCGTCGGTCTCGTCAAAACCCTCCATCCGGGTGATCGCCGCGCCAAGGTCCCGCGCCGCCTCGCCCGCCCCGATCCGGTCCTGCACCGCCTGACCGACCGGCTCGATCACGGGGCCGGAGCCAACTGGGCGCGGCGCATCGAACTGATCAAAGCTCGCCACCTCATGCCCGGCGTCATGCAGAAGCGACGCGGCCGCCAGCCCGCCGACCCCGGCGCCGGTGATCGCGATCCGCGACCGGGCCTATCTCAGCTTCGGCACCCCGCCAGGCAGCGCGGTGTCCGGCACCACGCCATAGCGCAGTCCGCGGCCGATGCGGTGGGCGAGCGCGGACCAGGCGGCGGCCGTGTCGGGGGCAAGCTGCCGGCGCAGGACGGCGTCAAACAGGCCCAGCCAGATGTCGAACATCCCCGGCCGGACGTTGCCCGCGCGGCGGTGGACCTCAAGCGGGTTGCCGTCATAGGACCGCTCGAACAGGATCGCGTTGCGCCAGAAGCGGGCGATCTTCGCCTCATGCGCTGGCCAGTCGGTGACATGGGCGGCAAAGACCGGGCCAAGGCCGGGATGTGCGCGGATGCAGGCATAGAATTCGGCCACGACGCGGTCGATTTCCTCGGGCGTGATGGCGAAACGCGGGGGCAGGGCGGTCATGGCGGTTCCTCTCGGCGGCGATCCTTGCGCGCCCGCGCGCCCCGGCGCAAGGGGCGCTTTGCCGCGCCCCTTTACCATCGCAGGTCCCGTCCTTATAACCCCCGCGCATGAAGCACATGACCGCGATCATCATCCGAATTAGCGGCCCGGCGGTCTGACCTTTCAGTCGCCGGGGAAAGGCGCCTGAGCGTTCGCGCCGAACCAAGCTTCCACGATATTCCAAGGACCGCCCCAGATGTGCGCCGATACCCCTGACACGACCCCCGACTACCGCGATACCGTCTTCCTGCCCGAAACCGACTTTCCCATGCGCGCCGGCTTGCCGCAGCGGGAGCCGGACTGGCTGGCCCGCTGGGCGCGGATCGGCGTCTATGACCGCCTGCGGGAAAAGACCGGGCGGGAGAGCTTCGTCCTGCATGACGGCCCGCCCTACGCCAACGGCCACCTGCATATCGGCCACGCGCTGAACAAGGTCTTGAAGGATATGGTGGTCCGGTCGCAGCAGATGATGGGCAAGGATTCGCGCTACGTCCCCGGCTGGGACTGCCACGGCCTGCCGATCGAATGGAAGATCGAGGAACAATACCGCGCGCGAGGTTTGAACAAGGACGACGTGGACGTGGTCGCCTTTCGTCAGGAATGCCGCAAGTTCGCCGAGGGCTGGATCGACATCCAGCGCGAGGAGTTCAAGCGCCTCGGCATCATCGGGGATTGGGAAAACCCCTACCTGACCATGGATTACCACGCCGAGGCGGTCATCGCGGGCGAGTTCATGAAGTTCCTGATGAACGGGACCTTGTATCAGGGGTCCAAGCCCGTGATGTGGTCGCCGGTCGAAAAGACCGCGCTGGCCGAGGCGGAGGTCGAGTATCACGACCATACGAGCCATACGATCTGGGTGCGGTTTCGGATCGTCAGTGATGGGCGCGATTTCGTGCACAACGCTATGCACAGTCCCTCCTCACCAGATACCTATTCGTCACCGCATACAGCGTTTCCACCGAACACTTCAGTAGTCATTTGGACAACTACGCCGTGGACGATCCCGCAAAACCGCGCGGTCGCATTCAATGACGGCATTGTCTATTGCCTCTTCCAAGTTGACGAAGTTTCCGAAGGCTCCTCGGCTTTGGCGGGTGAATACCTGATCATTGCAGAAACGAGAGCAACTGAGGTCCGGGAGCGTGCCAAATGCGGACTTCGATTTGT
>DAIOXI010000053.1:11473-15579 GCA_036758045.1 Albidovulum sp. | reverse complement strand
CGCCGCGCTCGTAGGGGCCGAGGATCCAGCCGCCGCGTTCCTCGCGCACATACCACTTGGCATCGGCGTCGCGCAGGACGGGGTGTTCGGGGTTCCCCGCCTTGCGCCAGGCCTGAAGCGCGGGGTCCGGTTCGGTCACGATATACTGATGTTCGACCGGGATCGCCGGGATCTTGATCCCCAGCAGCCGCGCGGTGCGCTGGGCGTGGTTGCCGGTTGCAGTGACGACATGTTCGGCATGAACCTCGGCCTGTTCCTCGGACGGAACCAGGTTGCCGCCCTTCTCGACCATCTTGGTCAGGGTCACGACCCACTCCGACCCGGTCCAGCGATAGGCATCGACCTGCCACTTCCGCTCGATCGTCACGCCGCGCTGACGGGCGCCCTTGGCCATCGCCTGGGTCACGTCGGCGGGGTTGATATAGCCGTCCTGCGGATGGAAGAGCGCCCCCTTCAGGTCATCCGTGCGCAGAAGCGGCCAACGCTCCTTCATCTCCTTCGGGGTCAGGAATTCGTGGTAGACGCCCGCCGTCTCGGCGACGGAAGAATAAAGCATGTATTCGTCCATCCGCGCATCCGTCTGCGCCATGCGCAGGTTGCCGCAGACGGAAAAGCCCGCGTTCAGGCCGGTCTCGGCCTCAAGCGTCTTGTAGAAATCGACGGAGTATTTGTGGATATGCGTCGTCGCGTAGGACATGTTGAACAAGGGCAGCAGACCCGCCGCGTGCCAGGTGGAGCCGGAGGTCAGCTCATCCCGCTCGATCAGCATCGTGTCCCATCCGGCCTTGGCCAGATGATAGGCGATCCCGGTTCCGACGGCGCCGCCGCCGACGACTAGGGCTTTGACATGGGTCTTCATCGGCCGACTCCTCGCATTCATGGCTGCACGACTATGTGCCAGAGCGGAAAGAACGCGGAAAGGTCAGCCCGACCTGTCTGGGTGTAAAAGCGACATGGCACGCGGGACTCGACCCCGCCGCGCCCCGCGCCTACATCTTCGGGGCAGCCTCGCGAACAGGGAGAGTGGATCATGGCACGCACCGTCATCATCGAGGAAAACGGAGGACCGGAGGTTCTGAAACTGGTCGATCGCCCGGTGGACGATCCGGGACCGGGGGAGATCCGCATCACCCACAAGGCCGTCGGGCTGAACTTCATCGACGTCTACCAGCGCAACGGGCTTTACAAGATGCAGCTTCCCGCCGCGCTTGGGATGGAGGCCGCGGGTGTGGTCGAGGCTGTGGGCGAGGGCGTCACCCACCTGAAGCCCGGCGACCGCGCCGCCTATGCCGCCGCCCCGGCGGGCGCCTATGCAGCGGCGCGCGTCATGCCCGCCGCGCAGGTCTGCCCGCTGCCCGAGGGCATTTCCTTTGACGAAGGGGCGGCGATGATGCTGAAGGGGCTGACGGTCGATTATCTCTTCAACCGCACGACGCCGATCAAGCGCGGCGACCGGGTGCTGTTTCACGCCGCCGCCGGGGGTGTCGGCCTGATCGCCTGCCAATGGGCGCGCTCGGAAGGGATCGAGCTCATCGCCACCGCCGGGACGGATGAGAAATGCCGGCTGGCGCTGGATCACGGCGCGGCCCATGCGATCAACTACCGCAGCGGCGATTTCGCCGCGCGTGTGCGCGAGATCACCGAAGGCAGGGGCGTCGATGTGGTCATGGACGCGGTCGGGAAGGACACGTTCGAAGGATCGCTGAACAGCCTGCGCCCGCTGGGGATGATGATCAGCTTCGGCAATGCCTCGGGCCCCGTGCCGCCGGTGGACCTTCTGGCGCTGTCCTCGCGCGGCTCGCTGAAGATCACCCGGCCGACGCTGTTCACCCATATCGCCGATCACGCCACCTGTCAGGAGATGGCGGCGCGGCTTTTTGCCAAGGTCACGTCCGGCGCGGTGAAGATCGAGATCGGCCAGCGCTTCCCGCTGGATCGGGTGGCGGATGCCCACCGCGCGCTTGAGGGGCGGGGGACGACCGGATCGACGATCCTGACGCTTTGATCACTCGCCGATCTTGCAGCGCTTGCCGAGGCCGGTGCTTTCGCACGATCCGGCGCCAAGGGCGTTGACCCTGATCTTCGCCGTCGCCGCAACAGGGGTGGGGGCGGGTTCGATGGGGGTGTCTGCCGATGCCGCGCCGCCGCCAATGCCGATACTGCCATGTACCCGGCCTAAATGCCCGCCGCCCTTAGCGGCGGCCGGCGCCTCCTGCGGCAGCTCGGCCGCGGCCGTCTGCATGTCGGCCTGCTGCGTCTGCGCCATCGCCTCGATCCGCGTGCGCTGTCTGGCGAGCTTGGCCTTGATCTCCTCATAGTGCTGATCGTCGATCACGCCGTTTCGGTGGTTGATCTCCAGCGCCGCCTCTTGCAGGCGCAACTGCTGTTCGGCGGTGTCGATACGTTGCTGGCGGCTTTCCGCCTCGATCCGCTCTTTCGCCTCGGCCCGCTGAGCCTCGGGCGTGAGGTCCGACGCCGCGCTGCCGATCCCGGCGACCGGCTCTTTCAGCGTCTTGTTCAGGCGGTCATAGTCGATCCGGTCGAGAAGGGCGATGACATCGGCATCCTCGGCCTTGGCGCGCGCGGAAATCAGGACGGTCTGGCCGATCCGCCCGGAAAAGACGCGGTAGTCCCCTTCGGCGGAACCGGCCCCGAACAGCCCCAGTTCCTCGCGGAAGGCGACACCCCGGATGACGGCGAAACCGTCCTTGCCCGACATCGCCTCGATATTGTTCGCCACCATCTTCATCGCCGCACCGGGAATGCCGCCGCCGCCATCATCCTTCGACAGGGCAAGGCGCAGCGCGATGATGGCGCCGGGTTTTTCGTAGACATAGACCTCGGCCGCGTCCTTCCGGTCGCCCGCCGCCTTGTTGAGCGCGGCAAGCGCCTGCATCGTCTTGTCCTGCTTCATCTCCTCGGGGACGAAATCATCCTCGCGCATGTCATAGCGGTGACCGAACACATCGGCGCTCGCCTCATCCCAGTCGTGGCGGGTCCAGCCTTCGGGCGCGGCGGGCAGAAGGTCGCGCGGGTCCTGCGCCAGAAGGTCGCGCCGCGCGGCGGCATCGGCCATGGCCTGCCGCTGTTCGATGAAGCGCCCGGAAATGGTGGCGATATAGTCACCGACGCCGAATTGCCCCGGCTTCGAGCCCGCCGTCTTGGCCTGATTGACGTAATCCACGGCCCCCACGGCGGCGATGGCGATGGCGACGAAGGCGCCCAGATAGGCCTTTGACATGAAACTCTTCCCGGCAATGCGACTCCACCGGGAAGATTGTCGCGGAATCTGGCACAAGCGTGACCGCAGGGCGCAATTCCCGCGGCTTTTGGAACCGGGCGCGCCGCTATCCGGGGGCCATCACAACATCCCCGGCACCACCAGGTCGGGCGGGCGATGGCCGTCGGCGAAGGTCTTGACGTTGATGATGACCTTCTCGCCCATCTCCACCCGGCCCTCGACGGTCGCCGACCCCATATGGGGCAGCAGCACCACATTGGTCAGTTCGCGCAGGCGGGGGTTGATCTCATGCCCGTGTTCGAACACGTCAAGGCCCGCGCCCGCGATCTCTCCCGCCCGCAGCATCCGGGTCAGGGCGTTTTCGTCGATCACCTCGCCGCGCGAGGTGTTCACCACCACGGCGGAGGGTTTCAGGAGCTTCAGGCGCCGGGCGTTCATCAGGTGGAAGGTCGATGGCGTATGCGGGCAGTTGACGGAAATCACGTCCATCCGGCTGACCATCTGGTCAAGGCTTTCCCAATAGGTCGCCTCCACCTCTTCCTCGATCTCGGGCCGCAGGCGCTTGCGGTTGTGGTAGTGGATCTGCATCCCGAAGGCGCGCGCCCGGCGCGCCACGGCGGTGCCGATCCGCCCCATGCCGAGGATGCCAAGCCGCCGCCCGCCGACGCGCCCGCCCATCATCGCGGTCGGCGCCCAGCCCTGCCAGTCGCCCGATTGCATCAGGGCCAGCCCCTCGGGGATACGCCGCGTCACGGCAAGGATCAGCGCCATGGTCATGTCGGCGGTATCCTCTGTCACCACGCCCGGCGTGTTCGACACCAGAACGCCCCGCTGCCGCGCGGTGTGAACGTCGATATGGTCGACC
>DAIOXI010000053.1:1318-11463 GCA_036758045.1 Albidovulum sp. | reverse complement strand
CAGCCGCTCCCCCGCCTGCGCCAGAAGGGTGGCGTCGATCTGGTCGGTCACGCAAGGGACAAGGACATCGGCCCGCTGCATGGCGGCGCCCAGCTCTTCCCGCGTCATGCGGGTGTCGGGATTGCGCAGTTCGACGTCGAACAGCTCTTTCATCCGGGTCTCGACGACCTCGGGCAGGCGTCGCGTCACCACAACACTCAGCCGCTTCGAACCCATGACCGCTGCCTCCTCTCTTCCATCTGCGCATCCTTACTGGCAAAGTGCCGTCGAACGGAGCAAGTCACAAGCCCCGAAACGTAAACTGATCCCAGGCAATACAGGCCCAGACATCATGCGGAGTTCCCGGTTCCGGCGCCTTGCGGCGCGCGCCTTCCTTATCGGCTTTTGTCTGCTGGCACCCGGCGCGGTGCTGGCGGAAGAGGCGGGCAAGGGGCCGGTCACCAACCTGCCGCTGCCGCGCTATGTCTCGCTGAAGACCGATGAGGCGAATGTGCGCCGTGGCCCCAGCCTGTCGCACCGGATCGACTGGGTCTTTCGCCATCGCGACATGCCGCTGAAGGTCACCGGCGAATTCGCCAACTGGCGCCGGGTCGAGGATAATGAGGGGCAGGGCGGCTGGGTCCATTACACGTTGATTTCCGGTGTGCGGACGGTCCTTTTCGAACCCGAGCGCACCGCGCTGCGCAGCCAGCCCGACCCGGAGGCACCCGAGGTGGCCGAGGCCGAGGCGGGCGTGATCG
This sequence comes from Albidovulum sp., assembly GCA_036758045.1. Lineage (GTDB taxonomy): Bacteria > Pseudomonadota > Alphaproteobacteria > Rhodobacterales > Rhodobacteraceae > Albidovulum. Next base: position 10,723 of record DAIOXI010000053.1, on the reverse strand, counting down.
GTCGTCTGGGCGCCTGTCGGCCCGACTGGTGCCGGGTGACGGCGGGGGGCGAGGTCGGCTGGGTCCAGAAATCCGCGATCTGGGGTGTCGATCCGGGGGAACTCCGCGACTGACGCTGCCGGTTCCCCTTCGCCCGCGAAGCTGGTAAGGCGCGCGAGAACGAAGGGGGGCGGGATGACTCGCGGCACATCGCTGAACATTTCGGCCGGGGTGGCCTCGGTCACCGTGGCGCTGATCCTGGTCGCGCTGAAGCTCTGGGCGTTGGGGATGACCTCATCACTGTCGGTCGCGGCCTCGCTCGCCGACAGCGCGCTGGACCTGATGATGTCGCTTGGCGGGCTGATGGCGATCTTCTACGCCGCGCGCCCGGCGGACGAGGATCACGCCTTCGGCCATACCTCGGTCGAGGATCTGGCGGCGCTGGCGCAATCTATCTTCATCCTTGTCTCCGGGGGTGCGATCGCCTGGTCGGCGGTCCATCGCCTGATGTCCGACACGCCGACCGGGCTTGCTGCGCAGGGGCCGGGGATGGCGGTCATGGCGCTGTCCATCCTGCTCACGCTGGCGCTTGTCCTCTGGCAGCGCCGGGTGGCCACACGGACCGGCAATCGCGTGGTGGCGGCGGATTCGCTGCATTACATGTCCGACCTGATCCCCAATATCGGCGCCATTGCCGCGCTCTGGGTGTCGCGCCAGTTCGGGTTTGGCGCGGTGGACAACGTGGTGGCGCTGGCGACGGCGGCGATCCTTGTGGTCGGCTCGCTGAGGATCGGCAAGGGCGCCTGGGACGCGCTGATGGACCGTCGCGCCGATCCCGCGCTGATCGAGGGAATCGGCAGGATCGCGGCGGACTGGCCCGGCGTGCGGGGCTATCACGACCTGAAGACCCGCACCGCGGGCAGCGTCGTCTTCGTGAACATCCATATCGAACTGGACGGCGACCAAAGCCTGCGCGCCGCCCATGGCATCGGCGCGGGACTGCGCCGCAAGATCATAGAGACCTACCCGCAATGCGACGTGATCGTTCACAAGGATGTCGCGGGGGAGGGATAGGCAAGGCCGGCCCTTTCGGGCCGACCCCTGCAAGACCGCGCCTGCCTTGCCTCAGCCCTTCTGGACTTCCTTCAGCTTGTCGATGCCGATCATCTTCATCATCGCCTTTTCGTAATAGGGCTCGCTCGTGCCCTTCTTGACCTTGCGGATGAAGTACTTTTCGAACGCGATCTTGGCGAGGTGGACCCATTTGCCCGATGAGGACCAGTTGACGTTCCTCGGCGGGATCTGCGGCTGGGCGACGAAGGCCACGCCGCTGTCGCCAAAATCGGCGAGGCAGACGGCGTTCCAGGTGCCGACATTGTCCGGCTCTTGCCCGCGCAGCACCTGGCCGAGATTGTGGGCCGTGGCCGTCACCATGCTTTCGATCATGAAGCCGGTCTTCGGCACGCCGCAGGGGACCGGCGTCGGCCCCATCGGCGGGATCGCGACGCAGACGCCGATGGAGAAGATGTTGGGGAATTTCGGGTTGCGCTGATGTTCGTCCACGATGGTGAAGCCGCGCGGGTTCACCAGCCCCTCGATCCCCATCACCGCCTCGACGCCACGGAAGGGCGGCAGCATCATCGAAAAGCCGAAGGGCAGTTCCTTTTCCGCCTTGACCGACCCGTCGTCGTTGATCTCCTCGACGGTCATCTTGCCCTCTTCAACCTTCTTCACGCGGGTCGAGGTCATACATTTGATGTGATGATTGCGCATCTCGGATTCGAGAAGCCCCTTGGTGTCGCCGACCCCGTCAAGGCCCAGATGGCCGATATAGGGTTCGGAGGTCACGAAGGTCATCGGCACCTTGTCGCGGATCTTGCGGCGGCGCAGTTCCGTGTCGAGGATGAAGAGGAATTCATAGGCCGGGCCGAAGCAGGACGCGCCCTGCACCGCGCCGACGATGATCGGGCCGGGCTTCTTGCAGAAGGCCTCGAACGCCGCGTTCGCCTGAAGCGCGTGATCGACATGGCAGATGGATTGCGTATGCCCGCCATGCGGCCCCAGCCCCTCGATCTCGTCAAAGGCCAGTTCGGGGCCGGTCGCGATGATGAGGTAATCGTAGTCGAGAGAGGTCCCGTCGATCAGCTCAAGCCGGTTTTCCGACGGGTGGACCTTTTGCGCGGCGGTGGTGCGGAACTCGATATTCTTCTTCCGCATCGTGTCGGCAAGGTCGATGGTGATGTCCTCGGGCTTGCGCCAGCCGACGGCGATCCAGGGGTTCGAGGGGACGAAGTGATACTTCGTTTCCTTGGTGACGACCGTGATCCGGTCTTCCTTCCTGATCTGCTCGCTCAGCTCATAGGCCATGATGGAGCCGCCCAGCCCCGCGCCCAGGATAACGATATGCGCCATAGAATCGGTCCTCCCGCCATGCGGCTTTCGTCTGTCCGCGATGGCATACATATAGCGTATTTCGAATGTGTGAATGACATAGATCAAGGGCAGATTGACGCATCTCTGCCATTTTGGCGGGCCGTAACGCGAAAAGGCCCCGCGCGGGCGGGGCCTTTCAATGGAGCGTCTTTCCCGCGCTCAGGCGGCTTTGCGGCGGCGGCGCAGCGCGCCCAGGCCGGCAAGCCCGCCCAGCAGCATGACGCCCGCCGCAGGCACCGGCACCGGGGCGATATTGGTCAGCAGATCCTGCGTCCCCGAGGCGGAGAGGATCGTGACATTGCCGCCGGAGGTCCACTGACCCGACCCGATCAGGTCCAGCCAGCTTTGCGCCAGCGATTGCGTCCCATGCGCCGCCGAGGTGATCCTGAACCCGCCATTGGCCAGATCGAGGCTGCCCTTGGATTCGTTCGCGATCTCCCACGCCGCCATCTGGAACGCGGCCGCCGATTGCGATCCGGTCACGAGGCTGAAGGCGTTCGACATCAGCGCGCCCAGCCGGTCCAGAACCGAGCTGCCCAGCGTCGTGCCGACGGTGTGATCCTTGGGCAGGGTCAGCGTCTCAAGCGGCTCCAGGCAGAAGGCCAGGAAATCCTGCACCGCGCCGGTCGCGGAGGTGCCGGTCAGGCGGAACATGCCGGCGGCGGCCGACCGTCCGGTGCCGTTCAGCGTGTAGCTGGTGAACTGATACCAGCCATTGCCACCGCCTGCATCGACGAAGGCATTCGTGCCCTGTTTGATGACATTGACGGTCGCGGCGCTGGCGGGGGTGAGGGCGGAGGCCGCGCCAAGCGCGAGGGCCGCCACCATGATCTTGAAGGTCTTCATGTCTCATACTCCTGATACTGGTCAACCCGTCGGGAACCGGCCTAACTTTTCCTTTTTCCTGCCGCAATTATCGAAAAAGGCAGGTCCCGCGGCGAGCCGGGCGGCGCTTTGCCCGGTTTTCGCGCTATGATTGCAGACAGGGGCGGGCGGGGCGACCTACCGGCGAGGATTGTCGTCTTAACCCGATGTAAAGGAACGAAAACGGCGGGACTTCGCATGGCCTGACAGGTGCGCCCGGTTATTCAGGCGCGCGGATTTTTCTGGCCCGTTCGCGGCGGCACCGTGTTTCGTGCACGCCGCTGATCTCCGGGTGGCAACAATAAGGCAAAATGGTCATATTGTTGCCAAAATCCGCGGGGCCGATGAGACAGCCCCGACACCCCAGGCACGAAAGAACCGGCCCGTTTCCGGGCCGGTTCAGAAGACGGCAGATCACGCGCGGCTTATTGCGGAATATCGCCGCTGATTCCCTCGACATAGAAGTTCATGCCCAGAAGGTCGCCATCCGGCGCTGTCTGCCCCTCGGCCAGCCAGGGCGATCCGTCCTGCTTGTTGATCGGCCCGGTGAACGGGTGATAGGCACCCGAGGCGATGTCGTCGCGCAGCTTCTCGGCCTCGGCCTTCACCTCGGCGGGGACCGCGTCCGTGATCTCGCCGATCAGCACCTCGCCGCCCTTGATCCCGGCCCAGACATCGGCCTGTTCATAGGTGCCGTCCAGAAGCGCGCCGACGCGCTCCACATAGTAGGGTCCCCAGTTGTCGATGATCGAGGTCACGCGCGGCGAGGGCTTGTATTCGGCCATGTCCGACGCCTGTCCGAAGCCGATCACCGCGCCGTTGGTCTTCGCGGCCTCGGCAAGGGGCGCGGTCGAGTCCGTGTGCGACGCGATCACGTCCACGCCCTGTTCGATCATCGCCTTGGCGGCATCGGCCTCTTTCGCCGGATCGAACCAGGTATAGGCCCAGACCACGGTCAGTTCGACGTCGGGGTTCACCTTCTTTGCGTTGAGGTAATAGGAGTTGATCCCCATCACCACCTCGGGGATCGGGAACGATCCGATATAGCCGATCTTGTTCGACTTGGTCATGCGGCCCGCAATCAGCCCTTCGACCGCACGGCCCTCATAGAAGCGGGCGTTGTAGGTGGAGACGTTCGGGGCCTCGCGCTTGAAGCCGGTGGCGTGTTCGAACTTCACGTTCGGGAACTTCTTGGCCACCGCATTGGTCGCGTCCATATAGCCGAAGGAGGTGGTGAAGATGATGTTGCAGCCCCCCAGCGCCATCTGGGTCAGCACCCGTTCGGCATCCGCGCCCTCAGGCACGCTTTCCTGATAGGTCGTGGCATCGCCCTTGTCGCCGAACTTTTCGCTCACCGCCAGACGACCCTGATCGTGCTGATAGGTCCAGCCGCCATCGCCGATCGGGCCGACATAGACGAAGCAGGCCTTGACCTTGTCCATCCCCTCGGCCCATGCGGCGCCGGACAGGGTCAGCCCCAGCGCCGTCGCGGCGGAGGCGAGCATTGTTCTTCTTTTCATACCGTACACTCCCGTTGGATGGGGCCTTCATGCCCCGGTTGATGGTGCGCCTCAGCGTGAGGCGTGGAAATTCTGCCCGAGTGCCGCAGGGGCGTTCAGGCCCGCGCGGCCCTTGCCCGAGGACATGATGACCAGCACAAGGATGGTTATCAGATAGGGCGACATCGACAAGTACTCCACCGGAATGCGCGCGCCCGCCGCCTGAAGGTTGAGTTGCAGGACCGTGATGCCGCCGAAAAGGTAGGCACCGATCAGCACCCGCCACGGCTTCCAGCTTGCGAAGACGACGATGGCCAGCGCGATCCAGCCCGCGCCCGCCGTGATCCCGTCGGTCCATTGCGGCACCCGGACAAGGCTGACATAGGCCCCGCCAAGCCCCGCCATCGCCGCGCCGAAAAGGATCGCCAGCACCCGGATGCGGCGCACCTTGTAGCCAAGCGCATGGGCCGCGTCGTGGTTTTCGCCGACCGCCCGCAGGATCAGCCCCGCGCGGCTGTATTTCAGCACCGCCCAGACCCCCGCCACGATCAGGATGGAGACATAGACCATCGCGTCATGGGACAGGAAGGCACGGCCGATGAACGGGATGTCCTCCAGCGGCCCCAGCGGCACATCGGCCATCGCGGGCGGCTTGATGCCGTTATAGCCCTGACCCATCAGGCTGGAGAGACCCAGCCCGAAAAGCGTCATCGCAAGGCCCGTCGCCACCTGATTGGCCAGAAACACTTGCGTCAGCAGCGCGAAGATCAGGCTGATCGCCATGGCCCCCGCCGCGCCCCCGAGAAAGCCCGCCCAGGAACTGCCGGTATGGACGGCGGTGATGAAGCCGCAGATCGCTCCCATGATCATCATCCCCTCGACGCCGAGGTTCAGGACGCCCGCTTTCTCCACCACCAGTTCCCCGATCGCCGCCAGCATGATCGGCACCGACGCCACCATGAGAGAGGCGATGAGGACCGCCGGGTTGATGCCGTAGAAATCCATCACTTCACCTCCCTTGCGGCACCGGCGAGCCGGATGCGGTAGTTCGACAGCAGATCGACGGCGAGCAGGAAGAAGAGGAGCATCCCCTGAAACACCCGGATCGCCGAGGAGGGCAGGCCAAGATTGGTCGCCGCCATCTCGCCGCCCACATAGGTCAGCGCCATCAGAAGCGCGGCGAGCAATATGCCGAACGGGTTCAGCCGCCCGAGGAACGCGACGATGATCGCGGTAAAGCCGTAGCCCACGTTGAAGTCGATCGAGATCTGGCCCGCCGGTCCCGTCACCTCGAACAGCCCCGCCAGCCCCGCCAGCGCCCCCGACATGCCCATGCAGAGCATCACCAGCCGGTCGGCGCTGACACCGGCGAAACGGGCGGCCCGCGGCGCCTGTCCGGCCAGCTTGATCTGGTAGCCGAGAAGATGGCGTTGCAAGAGGATATAGGCCCAGATCACCGCGATCAGCGCCGCGACGACACCCCAGTGCAGGCCGGTTCCGGCGATCAGTTCCGGGTTGCCCGCAGCGGTGTAGGACGAAAAGCTGCGGCTGCCGGGGAAGCCCCGGCCTTCCGGGTTGCGCAGAAAGCCCGTCGCGGCCTTCGACAGGATGGTTTCCGCCACATAGACCAGCATCAGCGAGACGAGGATTTCATTGGTGTTGAACTTCGTCCGCAAAAGCGCGGGGATCATCGCCCAGACCCAGCCGCCAAAGGCCCCGCCAAGGATCATCAGCGGGAATATCCAGCGGCTTTCGGTCGGATAGACGGCCAGACCTATGGCGGCCCCGGTGATGGCGCCGATGATGTATTGTCCCTCCGCCCCGATGTTCCAGATCCCCGCCCGGAACCCCAGCGCCAGGCCGCCCGCGATCAGCGTCAGGGGCGCGGCCTTCACCAGCAACTGCCCCCTCAGATACCAGGCGAACTCGCCAAAGACCGGGTCCCAGAAGATCGTCCTGACAACCGCGAACGGGTCCTTGCCAAGTGCGGCGAAGAGAAGCCCGCCCGCAACCATGGTCAGCGCCACCGCCAGGAACGGCGTCCCCCAGGCCCAGGCCTTCGATGGGGTGGGGCGTTTTTCAAGCGTGAACATGGGTCACCTCCGCCTCGTGCATGCCATGCGCGCCGCCCAGCATCAGGCCGATCTGGTCGATGGTCAGGCCCTGGGTCGGCACCGGATCCGACAACCGCCCTTCGTTCAGCGCGGCAAAGCGGTCGGCGATCTCCATGATCTCGTCGATGTCCTGGCTGATGACGACAACCGCCGCCCCCGCCTCGGCGCGGTTCAGAAGCGCCTGGCGGATAAAGGCCGCCGCCGCCGCGTCCACGCCCCATGTCGGCTGGTTCACGACGATGACCTCGGGGTCCTGCATGATTTCACGCCCAAGGACGAATTTCTGAAGGTTGCCGCCGGAAAGCGCGCGCGCCGCCGTGCCGATGCCGGGGGTGCGCACGTCGAAGGTCTTGACCACGTCCTCGGCGAAATCCCGCGTCTTGCCCCAGTCGATGAAGCCCCGCTTCGTCAGCCCGCGCCGCACGGCGCCCGACAGCAGCGCGTTTTCCGTCAGGCTCATGTCTGGCGCCGCGGCATGGCCCAACCGTTCCTCGGGCGCCGTACAGATGCCGTCGCGCCGCCGCTCGTTCGGCCCGGTGTCGCCAATCCCGCGCCCGTGGATCTGCACCGTGTCGCGCGGGGTGCGAAGCTCCCCCGACAGTGCCAGCAGCAATTCGTCCTGCCCGTTCCCGGCGACGCCGCCGATGCCCAGGACCTCCCCCTGCCGAACCTCGAAATTCACCTCCTTCAGACTGGTCCCGAAGGCCGAAGGCGAAGCGACGGAAAGCCCATGAGCCTTCAGCGCCACCGGCCCCGGCTCCCTCCCCGCCCGCTCCGGCGCGTTCAGCGTGGCGCCGACCATCATCTCGGCCATCTCGCGCGCCGATTTCGCGCGCGGGGTGCAGGTGCCGACCACCTTGCCCCGGCGCAGGATCGTCGCCTCGTCGCAAAGCGCCCTTATCTCCTCAAGCTTGTGGCTGATATAGAGGATCGAGGTCCCCTCCGCAGCCAACTGCCTGAGCGTCCCGAACAGGATGCCCACCTCCTGCGGGGTCAGCACACTGGTCGGTTCGTCCATGATGAGAAGTTTCGGGTCCTGCAACAGGCAACGGATGATCTCCACCCGCTGCCGTTCGCCCGCCGACAGGTCGCCCACCAGCCGGGCAGGGTCAAGCGGCAGGCCATAGCCTTCCGACACCTCCCGGATACGCCCCTCAAGGGCGCGCATCGGCGGCGGGTTGTCCATGCCAAGGGCCACGTTCTCGGCCACGTTCAGCGCGTCGAAAAGGCTGAAATGCTGAAACACCATCGCCACGCCCGCCGCCCGCGCGGCGCGCGGCTCGGTCGGGGCATAGGGCTGGCCGCGCAGCGTCATCCGCCCCTCATCGGGCTTCACGAGGCCGTAGATCATCTTGACCAGCGTCGACTTGCCCGCGCCGTTCTCGCCCATCAGCGCATGAACCTCGCCCGCGCCGATGGAAAACGACACGCCGTCATTGGCCTTCACGCCGGGATAGGTCTTGCTGATCCCCTCAAGGCCCAGCAGCACGTCCCTCGCCATTGTGTCCACTCCCCGTTTCGGTCTTGTTGTTTTGTGTCGTCAGTACGTCGCAGGCGACCCCGACCGCAATCGCCTGCGGATGCTTTCCCAGCCCCTTTTGCCCGATCGGGCAGCGAATGCGCGAAATTTGTGCGCCCGGATGGCCAAGGGAAGCCAGTCGCGACCGGAACCGCGCCCATTTGGTCCCAGACCCGATCAGGCCAAGCTGCGCGAAGCCATGGCCCAGCAGGCGGTGGCAGAGTTCAAGGTCGAGCGCATGGCTGAAGGTCAGGACCAGATGTTCCGCCCCGCGCGGCGCCTCGGCCACCAGATCGGCGGGGTTGGCGGCGATCCGTTGGGTAACACCCTGCGGTACCTCGGGAAAGCGCGCGGCATCGGTGTCGATCCATGTCAGGTGCAGGCCGGGCAGGGGGGCCATGACCGCGACCAGCGCCCGCCCGACATGGCCCGCGCCCCAGATCCAGATCTCGCGCACGGGCGCCGTGACCGGCTCGATCATCCAGCCCTGCACCGCTTCCGCGACCAGCGGCCGCGTCCCGTTCCGCGCCGCCCTGAGGCGGTTCGCGACCTTCAGCGGCATTTCGGCCCCGGCACTCGGCATCGGCCGCGCCACGATATCGCCTAGCCCCGCCAGCCGCGCCGCATCCCAGACCTCGGACAACAGCACCACCGCCCCGCCGCAACACTGGTTGAGCCTTGGCCCGAGCGGCACCTTGTCCAGCCGGTCCGCGCCCGTCGCCAGCATCGCCCGCGCCCGTGCCGCCGCCTCAAATTCCAGCGCGCCGCCGCCGATCGTGCCGTCCTGCCCCGCGGCCCAGACCACCATCGCCGCCCCCACCTCGCGCGGGGCCGACCCGGCGGTTCCGGCCACCACGACGCGGACCACCGCGCCATGCACCGCCACCAGCCTCCCCAGCCCCTCGCGGTCGAAACTCATGCAGCCCCCCTTGCGCGCTTCACGGCCGCCAGCACCGCCTCGGCCGTTGCGGGCGCCTGAAGGTCGGGGAAATGCGGC
>DAIOXI010000053.1:0-1308 GCA_036758045.1 Albidovulum sp. | reverse complement strand
AAATCCCGTGCATGAAGGGCGGCTCTCCCACGGCTTTGGACCGATAGATCGTCTCCTCCCGGTTCTCGCCCTCCCACAGCGTCACATTGAAGATGCGCGGACGGTCGGAACAGGCGGGGATCTTGTAGGTCGATGGCGCATGGGTGCGAAGCCGCCCCCTGTCGTCCCAGACCAGCTCCTCCGTCGTCAGCCAGCCCGCGCCCTGCACGAAACCGCCCTCGATCTGGCCGATGTCGATGGCGGGGTTCAGCGAGGCGCCGCAATCGTGCAGGATATCGGTGCGCAGGATGCGGTTCTCGCCGGTCAGGGTGTCGATCACAACCTCGCTCACCGCGGCGCCATAGGCGAAGTAGTAAAACGCCCGCCCGCGCCCCGCCATGCGGTCCCAACTGACCTTCGGCGTGGCGTAAAACCCGGTCGCCGACAGGCTGACGCGGCCCAGGTAACAGCGCGCCGCCGCCTCGGCGAAGCCCATCTCCGCGCCGCCGACAAAGACCCGGCCATTCTCGAAATGCACCTTGGCGGGCACCGTCTGATGCTCGCGCGCCAGAAACTCCGCCATCCGCCCCCGGATCGCGTCGCAGGCGGCCTTCACCGCCATCCCGTTCAGGTCCGACCCGGAGGAGGCCGCCGTGGCCGAGGTGTTCGGCACCTTGCCGGTATCGGTCGCCGTGATCGCCACCGCCCCGATATCCACCCCGAAGGAGGATGCCGCCACCTGCGCCACCTTGCGGAAAAGACCCTGTCCCATCTCGGTCCCGCCATGGTTCAGGTGGATGGAGCCGTCCTGATAGACATGGACCAGCGCCCCGGCCTGATTGAGATGCGTCAGCGTGAAGGAAATGCCGAACTTCACCGGCGTCAGCGCGATCCCCTTCTTCAGGATCGCATTCCTGGCGTTCCACGCCGTCACCGCCGCCTTCCGCGCGGCGAAATCGCTCGCCGCCTCCAGCCGGTCGGTGATCGCGTGCAGGATGAAATCCTCGACCTCCATGTGATAGGGCGTCGTCTGCTTCTTCGTTGTCGAAATACTCTGGGGGTCCGGGGGCGACGCCCCCGGCGCCTCGGCATAGTAATTCGCCCGCCTGAGCGCGAGCGGATCAAGCCCCAGCTCATGCGCGATGTGATCCATCGCCCGCTCGATCCCCAGCATCCCCTGTGGCCCGCCAAAGCCGCGATAGGCGGTGGCGGACTGGGTGTTGGTTCTCAGCCGGTGGCTCTCGATCCGCACGTTTTCCAGAAGATAGGCATTGTCCGCATGCAGCATCGCCCGGTCCGCGACCGGCAGCGACAGGTCCTGGCTCCAGC
>DAIOXI010000052.1:12355-15654 GCA_036758045.1 Albidovulum sp. | reverse complement strand
CGCATTCCCGACACGCCCCAGACGCGCGCGCCTGCCTATCGCCTGGCCTTCACCGATGCCGAATTCATGTGCCGGGAGGAACTGCGCCCCGTCCGGCTGCAACTGGAGCTGCTGAAGCCGCAGATGATCATGGATGAACGCGGGGTGGAATCCACTGTCGTCATCATGGGCAGCGCCCGCATCCCCGACCCGGAACGGGCATCCGAGGGCAAGCCCAAGGGCCTGCGCGGCATGGCGCCGTGGTACGCCGAGGCGCGCAAGCTGGCGCAATTGGTGACGGAGAAAAGCCTGGCCGAATACGGGCGAGAATTCGTCGTCGTGACCGGTGGCGGGCCGGGCATCATGGAGGCAGGCAACCGCGGCGCCGCCGATGTCGGCGGCCAGTCGATCGGGCTGAACATCGTGCTGCCGCACGAACAGGCACCGAACCCCTATGTGACCCCGGACCTGTGTTTCAACTTCCACTATTTCGCGGTGCGCAAGATGCATTTCCTGCTGCGCGCGCGGGCGATCTGCATCTTTCCCGGCGGCTTCGGCACGCTGGACGAGATGTTCGAATCGCTGACGCTGATCCAGACCGGGCGGATGAAGCCGGTGCCGTTCCTGCTGTTCGGGCGCGACTTCTGGGAAAGCGTCATCAACTGGCAGGCGCTGGCCGAGGCAGGGACGATCTCTTCCCGCGACCTCGACCTGTTCCGCTATGTCGATACCGCCGAAGAGGCGGTGGAGATCATCTGCGGCGGCGAAGGCTGAGCGCAGGCGTCAGGTGACTGGCCCAAAGCCCGCAGGCTTGAACCGGACATGGGCGTCCGGCCCTTTGGGATCGAGGTCGTAAAGATCGCCCCGCCCCAGCAGATAGGCGCGCCATGTCTTGCTGGGATAAGTGCTGATCCTGATACCGTGCTGGGCGTGCATGGCCGCGCCGAGGCGATGCACCGGCACCCCGCGCCCGTTCTTGCTGTTCGACTTGATGTAAGCGCGAATTTTCAGGTCGAGCTGGTCGACCTTCGCGCCGGGTTTCGGGGCCGCCGCCGGAGCGGTGGCCGGGTCCGCGACGCCCTCAACGGTCACAAAGCGGGTGCAGGCTTCGCGGAACTGCGCCGCCGTCTTCGTCTCACCCACACCGATGACCGCGATGCCCAGTTCCCGCAAGCGGGTGACGAGGTGGGTAAAGTCGCGGTCGGAACTGGCGATGACGATGGTGGCGAAGCTCTTGCCAAGCCCGGCTTCCATCGCCTGAACCGTCAGCAGGATGTCCGTCGCGTTCTTGCCGGTGCCGGTGTGGATGAAGCGGAAACCGGGTTGGCTGTCCCATTTCGGCTGCGTCAGCGCATTGCCGTAGACGCGCGCGGTATCGACCACGCCATGCCCCGCCGCGATCTTTCGAATGGCGGCGGCGTGACCGGCGCTGATGTTCTCACCATCCACGAATATGGCCACGCGTTCTGACATGGCATCCCCGAAATCGATTCTGCTCAACACCTCAAGCGAACCGCAGAAACCGGGCAAAATTAGGTCCGTTGCAACCTCAGACGATCACCTCGAGCCGCTCCTGCGCGCCGACGTCGAAGACGCGCTTGTAGCGCGCGACCTCATCGGCCGGACCCATCGCCTTGTTGGGGTTGTCCGAGAGCTTCACCGTCGGTCGCCCATCCGCGCTGACGGCCTTGCAGACAAGGCTGAAGGGGGCGAGCGCGTCGTTCGGGACCAGGCCGCGGAAATCGTTGGTCAGAAGCGTCCCCCAGCCGAAGGAGACCTTGACCCGCCCGGCGAAGGTGGCGTGCAACTCCTCGATCTTCTCGACGTCGAGCCCGTCGGAGAAGATGATGAGCTTCCCTGTCGGGTCCTCCCCCCTCTCCTTCCACCAGCGGATCGCGGTTTCGGCCCCGGTGGCGGGATCGCCTGAATCGATGCGGATGCCGGTCCAGCCCGCCAGCCAGTCCGGGGCGTTCTTCAGAAAACCCTCGGTGCCGTAGGTGTCGGGCAGGATGATGCGCAGGTTGCCCTCATGTTCCTCATGCCAGTCGGCGAGGACGCGGTAGGGCGCCTGGCGCAGGTCGGCATCGGTATCGGCCAGCGCGGAATAGACCATCGGCAGTTCATGCGCGTTGGTGCCGATCGCCTCGATATCGCGGCGCATGGCGATGCGGCAGTTGGAGGTGCCGATGAAGGCGTCCCCCAGCCCCTCGATCATGGCCTGAACGCACCAGTCCTGCCAAAGGAAGGAATGCCGCCTGCGGGTGCCGAAATCGGCGATCTTCAGCCCGTCGATCCTGCGCAACCGCTCGATCTTTTCCCAGATCCGGGTCATGGCGCGGGCATAGAGGACCTGAAGCTCGAACTTGCCCATCGTGGCGAGGACGGCGCGGGAGCGCAGTTCCATCAGGATGGCGAGTGCGGGGATTTCCCACAACATGACCTCGGGCCACTTGCCCTCGAAGGTCAGTTCATACTGGTCGCCCTTGCGTTCAAGTTCATAGGGCGGCAGGCGCAGGTTCTCGAACCACTCCATGAAGGCGGGGCTGAACATCTGGCGCTTGCCGTAGAAGGTGTTGCCGCGCAGCCAGGTGCTTTCGCCCCGTGTCAGGCTGCGCGAGCGGGCATGGTCAAGCTGTTCGCGCAACTCGCCCTCATCAATTAGGCGGGCCAGCGGGATGCTTTTCGTGCGGTTGATGAGGGAGAAGACGACATGGGTGTCGGGGCGGTTGCGATGCACCGACTGACACATCAGAAGCTTGTAGAAATCGGTGTCGATCAGCGACCGGACGATCGGGTCGATCTTGAAGTTGTGGTTATAGACGCGGGTGGCGATGTCGGTCATGTCAGGCCTCCAGCCGGACGCCTGCGGCGCGCATGTCGGCCCGCGCCTTGTCCAGCGAGCCGTCAAGGTCGATGGCGCGACAGGCGCCTTCCAGAACGGTGACGGCAAAGCCGAGCTTCGCCGCGTCGATGGCCGAATAGGCGACGCAGAAATCGGTGGCGAGGCCGACAAGCGTCAGGTCGGTCACGCCGCGCGTGCGCAGATAGCCTTCAAGCCCGGTGGGGGTTTCGTGGTCATTCTCGAAAAACGCCGAATAGCTGTCGATGGCAGGGCGGAAGCCCTTGCGGATGACAAGGTCGGCCGGGTCGGTTTTCAGCGCGGCATGGAAGGCCGCCCCGTCCGTGCCTTGCACACAATGAACCGGCCACAGGACCTGCGGCCCATAGGGCATGTCGATCAGGCCAAAGGGCTGGGCGCCGGGATGGTTGGCGGCGAAGGAGGAATGATCGGCCGGGTGCCAGTCCTGCGTCAGGACACG
>DAIOXI010000052.1:7647-12345 GCA_036758045.1 Albidovulum sp. | reverse complement strand
AATGATCGCATCGCCCCCGGCAACGGCCAGCGCGCCGCCGGGGCAGAAATCGTTCTGGATATCGATCACGATCAAGGCCCTGGACATGCGCGCGCTCCTTCACTGCTCGTCATGGGTAGAAAGCCCGCAGGCCCGCGTCAATGGTCGCCGGGCGCCCCTTCGGCCAAGGCGGCCCGGATGGCGGCGGTTTCCAGCCCGCCGCTATGGACATGCAGCGTCACCGGCGAGGCGACGGGCGGCACGGCCCAGCTGGCGCCATTGCGCAGCTTGCCGGGGTTGCGCCCGGCGCCACGGTCGGCGGCATCGTCGCCCGTCGCGTCATTCAGCGTCCACAGGCCGACAAGACCGGGTTCGTTCCCCTCAAGGCGGTTGTACATCGCGCCCTGCACCTCTGCCCCGTCCAGCGCCCTGGCCCAGACGCGGGCCTCTTGCAGATAGCCGTCGAAGAATTGGGTGATCGCCGGGCGCCCGCCAAGCTGAAGCTTGAATCCGGGGTCGGCCAGCGCGCCCGCCTTGCCGGTCTGGGAAAAGAGCGGCTGGCCGTTGATGAAGACCTTCACCACACCCGTCTTCGCGCTGCGCGACACGGCAACATGGCTCCACTGGTTCGCCGGGATCGACCGCCCGGTCGCGGTCCAGACCCAGCCCTTCACGCCCTCGATGGCGAAGGCAAACTTGATCTCGCCATTCGGGTAGCGCGCGATCTCAAAGCTCTGGTCCTTGTTGAAGAGGATGCCGCCATTGGTGGCGGTGCCGGGGCCGACGGGGTGGACCCAGGCCTCGAACGTGGCGTCGCCCAGATGCGAGAGGCCGCTTTGCCCGGTGATGTCGACAAAGGACCCGGCCCCGTTCAGCCGCACCGAATAGTCGCTGTTGCGGTAGCAGTAATCGGCGAAGGCGGCCTTCGCGGCAGCCTGAAGCGCCGGCTCCTTGATCAGCATCCAGATCTCCCGCAACCCGAAATCGCGGACGGCCGGATTGTCGGCAATGGTCTCGACCCAGCGCGCATAGGCGCCGGGGTCGGTTTCCATCAGCGCGACCATGCCCGCATCGCCGCCGTAAAGCCGCGTCCTGGCGCGCGAGGCTTCCCGATAGTCCTTGTCCATCTTGTCCCGCTCTGCCCGACCGCCGCCCTGGAAATACGAGCCGTAGTGAAGGTCGAGCTGCGCCCGGATCTTTGTCTCCGTCATCGTCTCGGACCGGGTGACAGAGACGAAAAGCTCGGAAAATCCGCCCACCACGCAACCGCGAATGAAATGGGTTCCGAAATTGCCGAAGAACCTGTCCCAGGCCTGCCGGTCAGCGGTCGAGGTGCAACCCTTCGGCAAGCCGGACACCGCCCTGACGAACCCCTTGTCAAGTTCGGGCCGGGTGTCGATCAGGTTCTGCGCAAGAGACAGGCCCCACTTCTTCTCAGACATGCGGGCCGAGGCGTAGCTGCTGGAATTCACCTGCTTCTGGTCAACATCGTAATTGGCGGCGAAAGAGGCCCGGAAAAGACCGAAGCCCCCCGAGACAGAGGCGCTGGCGGCCAGCTTCGTCTCGACCTCGCTCTGGCTTTCGGAGACGTCCTTGTCGAGCGCCCCCTGGCTGCCCGAAGGGTCGAGCACGATCCCCTTCGGCACCGAATAGTCGCGGTTGCCCGGCGCGGTATAGGTCCCGGCCGACCAGGCGTCGGAATAGGGCCGGTCGTCTCCGGTATAGTCGAGCGTGATGAGACGGGGCTTGTAACTGCCATTGGTGTTCTCGAATGGGTTGAACCCGCAGCCAAGGGCGTCAATGCCCGGCAGGACCTTGTGGGTCGGCATCGCGAAAATCCTTCGATGGGTTGAAAAAAATGAACCTTGGGGCGCAATCGTATAGCGCCACTCTACCACGCCTTGCGCCCCGCGAGGGGCCGGGAATTCCTGACTGCGCTTGTGCGGGGAAGGGCCGGGCTCTATCAGGGGCCGATGTTCACCGTGGCAGCCCTTTACAAATTCACCCCCTTCGACGATCCCGCCGCGCTGCGCGGGCCTCTTCTGGCGACTTGCGAGGCCGAGGGGGTTCGGGGGACGCTTTTGCTCGCGCGGGAGGGGATCAACGGCACCATCGCGGGGACGCGCGCCGGGATCGACACCGCGCTGGACCATATCCGCGCCCTGCCCGGCTGCGGCGATCTCGACTGGAAGGAAAGCACCGCGGCCGAGATGCCCTTTGGCCGCATGAAGGTGCGGCTGAAGCGTGAGATCGTGACGATGGGCGAACCCGATGTCGATCCGCGCGCCGGGACCGGGCATTACGTCGCGCCGGGCGACTGGAATGCGCTGATCTCCGCCCCCGATGTCGTCGTCATCGACACCCGCAACGATTACGAGGTCGCCATCGGCACGTTCGAGGGCGCGGTCGATCCCGGCACCCGCAGCTTTCGCGACTTCCCCGCCTGGTGGCGCGCCAATGCGGGGCGCTTCGGGAACAAGCGCGTGGCGATGTTCTGCACCGGCGGCATCCGGTGCGAGAAATCGACGAACTTCCTCTTGCAGGAGGGCGTGCCGGAGGTCTTTCACCTGCAAGGCGGCATTCTGAAATATCTTGAAGAGGTGGCGGAAGACGACAGTCTCTGGCGGGGACAATGTTTCGTCTTCGACCAGCGGGTCAGCGTCGGCCATGCGTTGCGTCAGGGTCCCTACGGCATGTGCCACGCCTGCCGCCGCCCGGTATCAGAAGCCGACCGGCGGCACCCGGATTACGAGGAGGGCGTGTCCTGCCCGGCCTGCATCGGGGACTATAGCGACGCCGACCGGCAGCGGTTCCGCGAACGTCAGCGCCAGTCCGACCTGGCCCGCGCGCGGGGCGAAAGCCATCTTGGCGCGGAAAGCGCCCCGTCTCAGCGGGCGAGGAAGGCGTCGAGTTTCGCGAAGCGGGCCGGACCGGCAAGCGACCAGTCATAGGCGAAGGACGCGGCCCTGAGCCGGGCGCCCTGATGGCGGCGAAGCTCCGCATCCGCCGTGTAACGCGCGACGGCATCGCGGATCGCGGCGACATCGCCGGTCCCGACCATGTCGACCAGCCCGGTTTCGGCGCCGAAGCGCCCCGCCCCGGCCACGGTCGCGATGACCGGCAGGCCATAGGCCGCGGCCTCATAGGTGGCGATCGGGTCGCCCTCTTCCAGCGAGGGCAGGACCACGACATCGGCGGCGGCGTATTCGGCCGCCATCCCTTCGGTAAAGCCTGCGGCAGAGACCGAGGGCTGGTTCAATACATTCCCATACAGCTCTTCCAAGAGGGGCGGGATTTCGCCGACGATCCGCAGTTCCGCCCCCTCCGGCGCGTTGCGCCAGACCTCAAGCAGGTGATGCAGCCCCTTGCGCACCCCGTCGCGCCCGACAAAGAGGAACCGCACCGGCCTGCCATCGAGCGGCGGCCGTTCGGGCAGCGTTTCTGGCACCCAGGTGCCGTATCCCGCCGCGATCAGCCGCCCGGCGGCAGGCGTTCCGGCATAGGAGGCCTCGACCAGCGCGCTGGGGGCGAAGACCGCCGAACACATCGCGGTGCGCTCTGCCTGAAGCGCGATCCGTTCCGCCGTGATGCCATGCAGCGGCGGCGAGCCCAGCGCATCATAGGCCGCATCCAGAACCTCTTTCGCGACGGCCATGCGGGTGTTGACCGCCTCGATCACGATGGGATTGCCCCGTTTGGCGATTTTCTCATAGGTTTCGAGCGGCGTGTCAGGCCAGAGATAGGCGACCTCACCCTCCGCCAGGGCGCCGGTGAAGCGTGCCTGAAGCGGGCTGTCGGCATAGGTGCGCAGAAGCCGGTAGGGCAGACCGCGAAAGACCCTTGGCAGGGCGACGGTCACATTCACCCCGCGCAGCCCGTCCCAGCGCACGAGCGGCGCATGGAGCGAGACCGGACGTCCGGCCCTTGCGCCCGCGCGCAGCATCGCGACGCAGGTCTGGCTGACGCCCGAGGCTTCGACCGGAAGGGTCAGAAGCGCCCGCAACGCCCGCATGGGGGCGTGACGCGGCCCCTCCGTCACCGGGGCGGAAACTGGAGAAAGGTCCATGGGGCGGCACTGTGAAAGGGCATGGGACATGGCATCACGTCACGGGTCGCGCCGCTTGAACGGGGCGGGCCGCCCCGCCCTTCCCAGTGCCTCGCGGTCCGGGAAGCGGGAAAAGCGCGGCCCCTCGCGCGCCGGTTCGCCCTCATCCCGGCCGGATGGGGCCAGATCGACCCCGGCAGCTTTCCCGCCAGCCTCGCCGCCCGCTGCTCCCGCCACCAAAGCCGCCTCGCGCGCGTGAACCAGCCCGCCCGCGCCCGCGCGGCTGTATCGTGGACCTTCCCGTTCGGGACTTGCGCCCGATGGCACCCCCTCGTCCCCGCCGCCCTGCTCGTCATAGCTCGCCATCCACAGGCCGGCACCGAGGAGGAAGAAGACGTAGGAATAGACCGCCGTCCAGATGTGGACGGTGACCAGCGTGAAGCTTAGCCCGAGGAACGCGATCATCCAGCCGAGCCGCATGTTCGAGAGGGTCGTGCGCTCCACCAGCTTTCTGCGCCCGACGCGGAAAAGCGCATCGGCGTAGCCTGCCGCGATCAGGAGGAAGCCGGGGATGCCATAGCGCACCGCCATGACCAGCCAGAAATAGTCCATCGACCCCGAGACCATGTAATGGGGCCGGATCCAGCTGCGCAGACCGAGGCCGAAGATCGGGT
>DAIOXI010000052.1:0-7637 GCA_036758045.1 Albidovulum sp. | reverse complement strand
CAGGACTTGTAGCGCGGCGGCAATCCTGGCGGCAAGTGCCTTCGATCAGGCGGCCTTGTGCTTCTGATCTTCCGTAACCGGATGAACCAGGCGGAAGGAAATGGCGAGCCTGTTCCAGACATTGATCATGCCCCAGTCGAAGATGACGCCTCGATAAAAGGCGTTATGCGCGGAGAAGGTCGCATAGCTCATCATCACCCGGATCGGTGTCCGGTTCGAGCCGAGGTCGATCGCAATGTAGATGAAGACGAAAATGCCGATGAGGATCTTCCACCGCGCCGGGTTGTTACGCAGGAGATAGGCCCATGAAATGAGGGCAATCTGAAGCAGGGCGGCCAGAAGCGCACCGCTGGAAAGCGACAGGAAGACGCCGGTGCCGATTATGGCGGCGGCAGCGAACCGGACCCCGCTCGACACGGCACCGCGCAACCCGACGAAATAGATCGCCAGGACGGACGAGCAGAACAAGCCATAGTGAATCGGGTGCGCGAAGAAGACCTGCGACCGGTACAACCCCATCCGTTTTTCGATCAACAACTGGCTGACCGAAGTGAACCCGGGCAACTTGGCTATCCAGGCGGGGATCGGCGCGGTTCCGTTGAAGGCTTCGTAGAGCGCGAAGGGGATCGAAACAACAACCAGCAGCAGCAGCGCGCGGGCCAGTGCCATGAAATCCGCTGGTGTACGGATATAGGCCCGTCCAAGCGTATATCCCCCCAGGAACTCAAGAATGAAAGACCCCGAGTTCTGGATCGCGATGTTCGGATTGTTCATGAACATCGCCAAGGTTGCCCAGAGCATATGAAGGCTGAACAGGAAATCGACGGGGTAAACCTTGCCGTACTTGCCAGAAAAAAGGCCGACCGTTGTCGGGATGATCGTGAAGAGAAGTACCAGGCGAATCCCGGTCATCGCGACGCTTCCGAGATCGAAGCCGATCGGAATGATGACCGAAAGCAGATAGATCCACACGACCGGATGAAGCTTGGCCCTTGCCGCTGCACCTGGCATCGGCCTTGCGCCGTGAGTGTCGGTCACATTCGTGGAGCTTGTCGTCACAGCCTGATCGGTCCTGCCGATTTTCGTACGCGGGATGGATCAGACGTCTATAGCCGATCAGGCCGGGGCATGCGAGCGCATTGCGATCCGGCTCTCCGCGCGGAGATTGTGATGGACAAAGGTATTTCACCCGGCCGATTGTTGCCGACAACTGGAAGAGGTAAGCCCGGATCGGGACGGACGCAGGGTGGACCTGCTTTACAGTTCCGGCCTGCCCGGCCAAAGACGGGCGGACCCATGGCTGGGCAGGCGCTGCGCGCAACGTACCCGTGTCGGCCCGAAGAACCGAGGATCAGGATGATGAGTGCGACCGAAACCCATTCCGACCAGCCGATGCGGAAAGCGAAACGGCGCGGCCTCAACCGGCTTTCCGCGCTGCGCAACGTTCTTGTCGATCTCAAGCGGGCCTATCTGACGCGACTTTGGGGGATGGATATCCATCCGACGGCGCAGTTCTCGCTTTCGGCGAAGTTCGACCGGACCTTTCCGGTCGGGGTCCATGTCGGCGCGCGGTCCTATGTCGCGTTCGAATCCCGTATCCTGACCCATGACCGGACGCGCGGCCTCTACCTGCACACGCGGATCGGCGAGAACTGCTTTATCGGCGGGAGGAGCCTGATCCTGCCGGGGGTGGAGATCGGGGACAATTGCGTCGTCGGGGCCGGATCGGTGGTGACGAAATCGGTCCCGCCGCGCTCCATCGTCGCGGGGAACCCGGCCAAGGTCATCCGCTCGGATATCGAGGTCGGCGCCTATGGGCGGTTCACGGACGCCGACGCGCGGGAAAGTGCGCTGGCCGAGCAGGGTCTGGCCTGAGGATGCGGCGCGCGGCCACAGCGGTGGCGGGCGCGGTTCTGATCCTGCTTGCCCTGGCGCTGATCGTGAGGCCCGGAAAGGTGCCGGGCGATCTGGGCGACATTGCGCCCGCGACCGGGCGCGACATCCCCGCCACGCTGCACCTTGTGGCGGCGGGGACAAGCCTGACCAGCAGGGGTTTCTGGCCCGATGATCTGGGCGCGCGGATGGGGCGCTGCCTTGGCGTCCCGGTGGTGGTGGACCGTGTGGCGAAGACCGGGGCAAACTCGGGCTGGGGCCTTGGGCAGGTGCCGGGGATCGTGGCGCTGTCGCCCGATCTGGTCCTGATCGAATTCGCGATCAACGATGCGGATATGCTCGACGGCGTCACGCTCGACCGTTCGCGCGGCAACCTTCGTGCGATCATCGCCGGGGTGCGGGACAGCCGGCCCGAGGCGCTGATCGTCGTCGCATCGACCAATCCGGTCTCTGGCCTCAGGGGGGCAAAACGGCCCTTTCTGGCCGAGTACTACGCCGCCGCCCGCGCGGTCGCCGAAGACACGGGCGCGGCCTTCTTCGACGGCACCGCACGATGGCGGGCGGACCCGCGACCGGGCAACCTGAGCGACGGGCTGCACCCGGCGGACGCGGCCGCCGCGCGCGTCATCGTCCCGGCGCTGGCCAGCTTCCTTGGCGCCGCCTACGGCAAGGATTGCTGAAAGGGAAGCGCACCGCCCGCCGCACCGCCCGCAGGCGCAACGCCCGCCTGCCCGATGCTATGAGGTCGGGGGCAATCTGCCGGGATCCCCTTCCCCATCCTGCCTGCGAGCGATGGTGTCCGGGGCGGCCCGGCGCCATTCACCGGACGAGCGCCGATGTCTTCCCGGCCCGGCCGGTCCCTGTTGCGGCGCAAGTCCCGCAAGAGGGGACATGACATGATCTCGCTTTCATCGCTTTCGGTCCTGCGGCGCGAGGGGCACGGAACCCCGCCGGTCGCAACCGGCACGGTTTCCATCGCCAACTTCTCCCGCGACCGGACCCTGTTCGACAGCGGCGCGGCGCTTGGCCAGAACAGCGCCGACATCGCGATCCATGGCACCGGCACGGCGGGGGAGGTCATTCAGGCGCGGGCCTTTTCGACCGATGACGGCGGCGCGACGTCCACCCCCTGGGCCGATGTTGCCACGACGGATGCCAATGGCGACTGGGCCGCGACGATCTCCGCGCCGCGCAGCGCGTCGTGGTACCGGGTGCAGGTGCGGCTGAAGACCGCCCCCGCTGTGAGCGCGCAGACCGCGACGCGCTTCGGCGTCGGCCATGTCATCGCCATCTGGGGCCAGTCGGAGCCGGAGCGGCTGCTTTCCACCTTTCAGGACGTCACGACGCCGCCCGCGATCACCGATGACGAGGCGGTGCAGATCCTTCACGGCGCCGCCGGCACGCCCACGCTGCATTTCGTGACCCAGGCCGCACCGATGACCGCGGCCATCGCGGCGCTGGCCGATACGTTGATCGCCAGCCGTCCGGGCGAGAAATTCGCGGTGGTGTTCCAGACCGTGTCCGGCACCGACCCGCGCGCCCTGGTCAATGACGCCGACACGAGCCGAAACTGGGCCGATGACCGCGCGCTGCATGACTTCGCCACCGCCGATGGTCAGCACGTCGGCATTGCCGCGATGTCGTGGTTCGCGGCGCCCGGCAATCTTGCCGCGACCTATGGCGAGGCGATGTTCCCGCTGTTCTCCGGCAAGACAGTGGCGGGCGCGGCGCTGAGCTTCCCGACCGACATCACCTATGGCGGCGGGGCAAGCTATCACGCCGACCACTGGTTCGGCGAGCTTTACGACTATGCCCATACCCGCTGGATCGCCTATGGTCCGCACCGCTTCGACATCACCGCCGACATGGCGGATGCGACCCATCTTCTGGGCGGCGCGGTGCAGGCAAACATGGTCAACAAACAGGCGGCGCGGGCAAGCTGGCGGGCGATGCTGTCGCTGCCCGACGCGACCATGTTCCTACCCCTGGGGCTTGAGCCGCTGACCTATGTGAACGGCTATGACGACGGCGCGGGCGGCTGGACCGACCTTGCCCATCCCTCGGGCCTGACGGCGGACGGGCGGCAGGCGTTCGGTCGCCTGACGGCGGCGTCGGTCCTTCAGGCGGCGGGGCTGGTCGGCTGGCCGGTGCCTGTCTTCGACAACTGCCTGTGGGAGCCGACCGGCGCCTGGGTGGAGGTCTGGAGTTCGGCCGGGCCGGTCACGACCACGCGCCTTGCCCGCGCCGAGGCGCCGCTGGGCACCACCTTTCCGCACTGGACCGAGGTGATGGGCTTTCAGATCAACGGCCAGCCCGCGCGCAACACCCAGATCACCGCCGGGCGGGTGCGCATCTTCCCCGAGAGCGGGCCTTTCACCCATGCCGACCTTCTGACCTATGGCGAGGGCGGCGCGACCGGCGCGCTGAAATTCCCCGAGGATCTGTCCAGCGGCGTCTGGAAAAACCTGCCGATCGTCGATCTGGGCGTCCCGGGCCTTGCGGGCATTCCGGTCAGCAGCCTGCCGGATGCGGGGGTACTGGCCAATACGCTGCCCGCAGGCTCGGCCAGTTTCACCACCTCGGCGACCGGCCCCTATTACCTCGACACGCAGAACGTACCGACGGGCGTCACCGGGATCACCTTCGCCGCGCGCTTCCGCCTGCCCGCGCTTCCCAGCGGGGCGACGCAGATCCTCTTCACGCAGGCGGCCGGGGGGTATGATGTCGAAATCATGAATACCGGCCACCTGCGCATCGGTATCGAGGACGGCACCGGTGCGAAGATGCTAAGCGGCCATATCGTCCCTGCCGGGCTGGCGGCGGGGATCTGGTATGACCTCGTCTGCGCAGCGGATCACACGGCCGCGCATCTGATCGTGACGCTGGACGGGACCGCGTGTTCCAGAGCAACCGCGCCTTGGGGTTCCTTGGCCGCAACAACGGCTCGCTGCAATTTGTCGGCGATGTCGAAACGCTGGGCGTCTGGCTCAGCGCGACGGCGACCGGTGCTGCGCCCGCTGGCGCGCCCTACAAGGCGATCACCGGCCCCGCCGCGACGGCGAACGGCGATGCGTGGAAGCGCGGCACCGACGCGGTCTGAGGGCCGCGCATGAAACAAGGACGGCGCGGGGGTCCGCGCCGTCCTCAGGGGGCCTCTCATATCGGGCCGCCTACCAGACCGCGACGAGGGCCGAAGCCGTCGTGCCGGTTGCATAGACCCGGCGCCCGCGCACCGGCAGGATCGTCCCGCCGGACACGGCTTCGAAGGTCACATCCTGCCCCCCGGCCATCCTGACCGTCAGGTTTCCGCCCTGCCCCACGAACAGGGCGCGCGGCATCATGCTGAGATCGCCAAGATCGTCCGGCACGATCGCGATCGCGTCGCGCCCCGGTGCGGTCAGGGTCGTCGGGTAGTCGGCAAACTTGTCCATCGTCTTGATCCTTTCTGGGCTGGGCCGCGGGACGGCTTCCATTCGCTTCGCCGCCGGTCCTGCCGGTCATCTCAGGGGCCTGCGCGGAACAGCGCGCCACCTCCGGATTCGCGCTCACGGCGCCCAGACTCTCGCCAAAGAGGATCAAGGCATCATTGAGCCACCGCACGGTTGAGTTTGTTTCCCGCGCGAAAACGCAATCGTCGTCCATCTCGGCGAGAACATGCCGATTGGATTTGAATTGTAGGTAAATTTCTGAACGAAAAGCCCCCGGTGAACACATGGGGACTGCATTTGTGCCCAATCTTTGCCATGTTGAACCGCATTGTTCGGACCCAGGACACACTCACCGACCAAAGGAATATACCATGAAAATCGTCCCTCCCCTGCTGGTTGCAGGCATGGGCCTGACTGTCCTGGTTACGCCTGCAGCCGCAGCCGACTATTTCATTCAGGCGCAGACCCCCGGACCCGTCATGGGCTCGGCGCTGAGCGCGATCTCGCTTCAGGCGACGACGGAAAAGTCGACGGCCAAGGAAACCGGGACGGAAGACTCGCTTCGCACCCGCTCCGCCATCGTGGTGAGCCCGGCCAAGGCCAAGTGGACGCGCGCACGCAGGGAAGGCGAATCCTCGGCCGGCACCTCGGACGCGCCGTTCACTACCGGCGGCGCAACCGCGACGGGCGGTGAAACCACCTCCGGAGGGGAACCGGGGTTCGGAGGCACGGCCGGGGGCGGTTCCACAACCGAAGGTGGTTCGACGGGCGGCACGACCGACACCTCCGGCGGCACCGCGACCGGCGGCACCTCGACCGGCGGCACCACCGGCAACACGGTCGTCGCCCCGACCCCGGTCAGCGTCTCCGGCACCGCGCCGACCATCAGTGCGAGCCAGACCTACCGAAGCTTCGACGCGCTCGTGCAGTCCAACAAGCTGACCGGCGGCGACCGGGTCTTTTTTCTCGACGGCTATCACGGCCCGCTGGTGGTCAAAGGGCTGAAGTTCACCTCGCCGGTCCTGTTCGCGGCGATGCCGGGCCAGGTTGCCCATGTCGATGGCATCTCTGTGCGCGCCTCCGCCAAGATCATCTTTCAGGGCCTGAAAGTCTGGCCGACCGCCGCGCAGCCGGGGCCGGGTGACATCATCCGCTCCATGTCGGACACCAGTGATCTGGTCTTCCAGAACCTTGACGTGCGCGCCATCCCGACAGCCGCGACCTACGTCCAGTGGACGGCGGCGGACTGGAACAAGAACAAGCGTTCGGCCTTCCAGATCGACGGCGTCCGCCAGATGGTTCTCGGCAACCGGGTGACAGGCACCTTCCACGGCGTGCAGGTGTCCGGTCCCAATGCCTATGTCGAGGGCAATATCATCGACGGGTTCTCCGGCGACGGCCTCAGGGCGCTTGGAGACAACACCATTGTCCGCAGGAACAAGGTCCAGAACTGTGTCGATGTCTTCGCGACGCACGAAGACGGCATCCAGGCCTGGTCCCGCGGCCCCACCGGCAAGCCGGGCACAGGGACGATGCGCAACCTGACCATCGAGGACAACAAGTTCCTGGAATGGGTGTCGCCGCAAGTCAGCGCGCTGCGCTGCAAGCTTCAGGGCATCAGCCTGTTCGACGGGATGTTCGATGGCTTCGTCATCCGCAACAACGTGATCTCCTCGACGCATTACCATGGCATCACGATCAACGGTGCGCTGAACACCGAGATCGTCAACAACACCGTGGTCGATATCAATGGCCACAAGAACAAGTGGCCCTGGATCATGCTGTCGCCGCACAAGAACGGCACGCCGTCGAGGAATGTCGACATCGCAAACAATATCGCGATGCAGGTCAAGGCAAAGACCAATCCGACACTTGGCTACACCGTGACCAACAACGTCATTCCGGGCAGCATTTTCAACGACTTCACCGCGCCGGGCAATCAGGACTACACGCTCAAGTCCGGGTCCTCGGCGATCGACAAGGGGAACGCCGCCTACGCGCCGAAGGATGACCTGATGGGCGCGGCCCGTCCGAAAGGCAAGGCGCCCGACGCGGGGGCTTACGAGAGTTTCTGAGGTCCCGCCCGGACCGAAACGACAGACCCCGCCGGTCCGCACCGGCGGGGTTTTTCGCTACTCCGGTTCGCGGCCGAAGACCTGGCCGATCATCCAGCCCGCGCGCGTCAGGCGCAGGCGTAGAAGTGTCGCGACGCCCCGCAATCGCTCCCCCGGCCCCGCAAGCCGCGGGTGGGCCAGCACCTTGGGCACATGCGCGACACCGCTGCCCGCGACGGCGATCGCGCGCAGGAACCAGCGC
>DAIOXI010000051.1:0-15657 GCA_036758045.1 Albidovulum sp. | reverse complement strand
ACATCCTTGTTCATCGAATAGCTCCGTTGGGTGCTCGGGGGAGGGGGCGGGCTGCCCCGGCTCAGCCGGGGGCGACCGCGATCCAGGCGGGCGGCGCGGTCCCCGCACAGGCCAGCCCCGGCAGCACGCCGCTTCCGGTGCAGGACCCGGGGCTGGTCGGCATCAGGACGATATGGCCCGCCGGCGACCTGCCGCGCTGCGGGGGATGGGCGCGAACGCTCACGCCCGGCGCGGGGGGGGCCACCGCCCCGGACGCCCGGCCCCTCGTCGCAGACGAGAATTGGCCCCTCGACGGATGCAGAGACGATCGCCGTCGCCATGTTTTACCTCATCCCCCGTCGTAGAGCCGCCGGTTCAGGCACGTCAGGCCCGGTGACGAAGATCGGCCCGATTTTGGGTTTCGCTGCCCCGGCGGCTGTCCGCCAATATTGCACTGTCGCTGAAAATATGCTTATACGATCAAAAGTGGTAAGAAAAGAAAAATATGTCGCAAATGGAAAGCGCCGCCGCCGCCGATCCCGCAGCGGCAAGGGATGACTGGGAAGCCGAGCGGTTGCAACTGCGCTCCGATCTCGGCGGCCGGATGAAGGCGGTGCGCCAGGCCTGCGGCTTCACGCTTGAGGTGGCGGCGCAGAAAACGGGCCTTGCCCTCTCGACGATTCACAAGATCGAGAATGGCCGCGTCTCGCCGAGCTATGAGAACCTTGTCAGGATCGCACGGGCCTACAACATCGGCATGGAGCGGCTGTTTTCCTCGGACCACGACGCGCATCAGACGACGCGCATGACCGTGACCAGGGCGGGGCAGGGGCGCAAGGTCCGTTCCAAGAACTTCGAATATGAGGTGCTGTGCAACGCGCTGGCGGAAAAGAAGATCATTCCGCTGGTTACCCGTGTGGAACAGCGCGCCCCCCTCTCGCGCGAAGAGCTTGAGGCCCATGACGGTGAGGAAACGCTTTATGTCCTTTCCGGCCGGATCGAGCTTGTGGTGGAGCATTACCAGCCCGTCGAACTCGGCCCCGGCGATTGCGCCTATTTCGACAGCACGCTCAGGCACGGGCTGCGCGCGCTTGGCGATGAAGAGGCGAGGGTCTTCTGGGCCTGCACCTACATCGACGTGGACAGATAGGGCGCCCGAGGGCGGTGCCCGTCCGCTGCCGAAATCCCGGTAGTGGGTCAGTTCGAATTATCTTTCTTGCGAGGCTTTCAGGAATCGCGCTTTTTCGGTGCTGGCTGATCCGCCTGGACCAGCGCCACCAAATCCTCGACATCCCACAGGCGATCCGTCACGCCAGCAGCCCTTGCCGGGGTCGTGCGGAGCGACTTGTGAACGCGGCAGAGGTTGTCATGCATGAGGTGCAGTGCAACCGCATAAGCATGGTTCACGGCCTTCTCGCTGAAGGCATTGGTCAGAGGGTGAAGCGGCGCATCCCGCCCGAAGGGTGGGCGGAGCACATTTGCCTGTCGCAGCCGCCACTGGCCCGCCTTCGCCACCCTTCGGGCAGGCGACGCGACACTCCCGCGCCGCCCATGCCTTGCAAAGCCCCCCTCGCGACTATAGGTTCCGCCAAAATTCGACAGGCCGGGCGGTGAAGCGCCCCGATCATGAGGACCCATCCGATGTTCATCACCCCTGCCTATGCGCAGGCCGCCGGCGGCGCGGCAGCCAACCCGATCATGCAGTTCCTGCCGCTGATCCTCATCTTCGCGATCATGTATTTCCTCATGATCCGCCCGCAGCAGAAGAAGGCCAAGGAGCATAAAGCCATGGTCGAGGCGCTGCGCCGGGGCGATCAGGTCATCACCCAGGGCGGCGTGATCGGCAAGGTCAGCCGCGTCAAGGAAGGCGAGAACGAGGTCGAGGTGGAAATCGCCGAGGGGGTCAAGGTCCGCATCGTGAAATCGACCATCGTGCAGGTCCTGAACAAGACCGAACCGGCGGCGAACAAGTAAACCGCCCCCGGTTGACGCCCCGCGACCGACGCCCCCAGACCGACCCCATCAGACCCGAGCGCCCGACATGTTGCAGATGCCCCTCTGGAAGCAGATCCTGATCTGGGCGCTCTGCGCGCTCGGCCTGCTGACCGCCGCGCCGAACCTGTTTTACAACCGGGTCGAGCGGCACAATGACGCCGTCGCGGCCTCAACCAAGGCGGGGTTCGAGACCGACGCTCAGAAGGCCGACATTGCCGGCTGGCCGTCCTTCCTGCCCTCGGGCATCGTCAACCTTGGCCTTGACCTGCGCGGCGGCGCACATCTTCTGGCCGAGGTGCAGGTCGCCGACGTCTACAAATCGCGCATGGATGCGATGTGGCCGGAATTGCGCAAGGCGCTGGCCGAGGCGCGGGGCGAGATCGGTGGCATCCGCCGGATGCCCTCTGACCCGTCGATCCTGAAGGTGCAGATCGAAAAGCCCGAAGGGATGGCCAGGGCGGTGGAGATCGCGCGCGGCCTGGCCAGCCCCGTCGTCACCCTGACCGGGGTGGGGCAGTCGAGCCTCGATGTCTCGGTCGAGGGCAATGACCTGGTGGTGCAGCTCAGCGCCGCCGAAAGGGCCGCCACCGACGACCGCACGATGCAGCAATCGCTGGAGATCATCCGCCGCCGCGTCGATGCGGCAGGCACCCGCGAGCCGACGATCCAGCGCGAGGGCGCGGACCGCATCCTGATCCAGGTGCCGGGAATCGGTTCGGCCAGCGAGCTGAAGGCCTTGATCGGCAAGACTGCGCAACTGACCTTCCACCCGGTGCTGGGCCGGACCTCGGACGCCAATGAGATCGCGAAACCGGGTGAGGTGATCCTGCCCTCGCTGGATGACAAGGGCGTGTATTACCGGCTTGACGCAACCCCTGTGGTAAGCGGTCAGGACCTTGTCGATGCGCGGCCCGATTTCGACCAGAACGGCAGCCCCGCCGTCGCCTTCCGGTTCGACACCACCGGGGCGCGCAAGTTCGGCGAATATACCGCCAACAATGTCGGCCAGCTTTTCGCCATCGTGCTGGATAACGAGGTGATTTCCGCCCCGCAGATCCGCTCCGCCATCCCCGGCGGTTCGGGCCAGATCACCGGCAATTTCACCGTCGAAAGCTCCACCAACCTCGCGGTTCTCCTGCGCGCGGGGGCGCTGCCCGCGAAGATGACCTTCCTTGAGGAACGGACCATCGGCCCGGAACTGGGCCAGGACAGCATCGACGCGGGGCGCATCGCCGCCGTGGTGGGCATGATCGCCGTCGTCGCCCTGATGATCGCGAGCTACGGGCTTTTCGGCGTCTTCGCCACCGTCGCGCTGATGGTCAACATGGCGATGATCTTCGGCATACTGTCCTCGATCGGGGCGACGCTGACGCTGCCAGGCATCGCGGGCATCGTTCTGACCATCGGGATGGCGGTCGATGCCAACGTTCTTGTCTTCGAACGCATACGCGAGGAACTGCGCACCGCGCGCGGCCCGGCGCGCGCGATCGAGCTTGGCTATGAAAAGGCGATGTCGGCGATCATCGACGCCAACATCACCACCTTCATCACCGCCGCGATCCTCTTCTTCCTCGGCTCCGGCCCGGTGAAGGGCTTTGCCGTCACGCTGGTCGTCGGTCTCGTGACCTCGGTCTTCACCGCGATCTACGTCACCCGCCTTCTCGTCGTCCTCTGGTTCGCGCGCAAGCGGCCCAAGACCATCACCGTCTGAGGGACCCGACCCATGGCCTTCCGTCTCAAGCTCGTTCCCGAACACACCAATATCGACTTCTTCCGCTGGCAATGGCTGACCTTCTGGGGCTCGGTCGCGCTGGTGGTGGCCTCGATCATCGCCTCGGCCGTCATCGGGCTGAACTTCGGCATCGACTTCCGCGGCGGCACCACGATCCGCACGGAGTCGACGCAAAGTGTCGATGTCGGCACCTACCGGCAGGCATTGCAGCCGCTGGGCCTTGGCGATGTCTCCATCACCCAGGTCTTCGACCCGACCTTCCGCGCCGATCAGCATGTGGCCATGGTCCGCATCCAGGCCCAGGAAGGCGCGGAATCGATCACGCCCGAGACCATCACACGGGTCGAGGACGCGCTCAAGACCGTCGATCCGGCGATCACCTTCCCGTCGGTCGAATCCGTCGGCCCGAAAGTGTCGGGGGAGCTCATCAAGACCGCCATCTGGTCGGTTCTGGCCGCTACCTTCGCCATCGTCGTCTATATCTGGCTGCGGTTTGAGTGGCAGTTCGCCGTCGGCGCGGTGGTCGCGCTGGTCCATGACATCGCGCTGACCATCGGCATCTTTTCCGTCTTCCAGATCAAGTTCGACCTGACGATCATCGCGGCGCTGCTGACGATCCTCGGCTACTCGATCAACGACACCGTCGTGGTCTTCGACCGGCTGCGCGAGAACCTCATCAAGTACAAGACGATGCCCTTGCGCGACGTCTGCAACCTGTCGGTGAACGAAACCCTCAGCCGGACGGTGATGACCTCCGGCACCACGCTGATCGCGCTGATCTCGCTTCTGGTGCTGGGCGGCGACGTGATCCGGGGCTTCGTCTTCGCGATGACCTGGGGGGTGATCGTCGGGACCTATTCCTCGGTCTATGTGGCCAAGAACGTGGTCCTGATGCTCGGCGTCAAGCGCGACTGGGGCAAGAAGGACGGCGCGGCGGCCGGTACGCAATTCGCCGCCTCCGGGAAATGATCGAGCTGAACGAAATGCCGTTCGACGGCGCCCGCCCGGTGGACGGCTATGGCGCCGGTTTCTTCCGCGTCGGCGGCGAGGTGCTGCGGGCGGGTTGGAGGATCGCGCGGCGCTTCTGGCGCTGGCGGGGCAGGTGGATGTGCTGCTGCTGGGAACCGGCAAGACCATCGCCCGCGCGCCCGCCGAGCTGACCGCCGAGCTTGACGCCATCGGCATCGGGGTCGAGGCGATGGACAGCGCGGCCGCCGCACGCACCTTCAATGTGCTTCTCTCCGAAGGCCGCCGCGTGGCTGCGGCCCTTCTGACGGTCGGGTAGGTCCGCGATGCTGGCGGTCCGCGATCTGGCGGCGACCCGCGGCGGGCTGCGCCTGATCGAGGGCGTCTCCTTCG
Source organism: Albidovulum sp. (assembly GCA_036758045.1). Lineage (GTDB taxonomy): Bacteria > Pseudomonadota > Alphaproteobacteria > Rhodobacterales > Rhodobacteraceae > Albidovulum. Next base: position 10,592 of record DAIOXI010000051.1, on the reverse strand, counting down.
ATCTCTTGCCGGGGCAGGCGCTGGTGCTGCGCGGGCCGAACGGGATCGGCAAGACCACGCTTTTGCGCACCATTTCCGGGCTGCAACCGGCCGCCGCCGGAACGGTCGCGCTGCCGCCAGAGGGGCTGGCCTATGCCGGTCATGCCGATGGTCTGAAGGCGACGCTGACGGTGACCGAGAACCTGAGCTTCTGGGCACGCATCTTCGGCCAAAGCGACATCGGCAACGCGCTTGAGGCGATGGACCTGGTGCAACTGGCGGACCGCCCGGCGCAGAACCTTTCGGCCGGGCAGAAGCGCCGCCTTGGCCTTGCGCGGCTTCTGGTGACCGGGCGCCGCCTCTGGCTGCTGGACGAACCCACCGTCTCGCTCGACCATGCGTCGGTGGCCCTTTTCGCCACCGCCGTGCGCGCGCATCTGGCGGCTGGCGGCGCGGCGCTGATGGCCACGCATATCGACCTCGGCCTTGACGATGCCGGGACCCTCGACCTCACCCCCTTCCGCGCCCGCTTCCCGGCCGCCGGGCGGGGCGATGGCTTTGACGAGGCCTTCGCATGACCTGCTTCTTCTGTTCGCAAATACTCCGGGGTCCGGGGCAGCGCCCCGGCCTCTCCGCGAAAGGACAGGCCTGATGCTGGCGCTTCTCCTGCGCGATCTCCGGCTTGCCACGCGGGCGGGCGGCGGCTTTGGCCTCAGCCTTGCCTTCTTCCTCATCGTCACCGTCCTTGTCCCCTTCGGCGTCGGGCCGGAAGGCGGGACGCTCTCGAAGATCGCGCCGGGCATCCTCTGGGTCGGTGCGCTGCTGGCCTGCCTTCTCTCGCTTGACCGGATCTTCGCGCTCGACCGTGAGGATGGCTCTCTCGACCTTCTCGCCACGGCGCCGATCCCGATGGAGGGGGCTGTGGCGGTCAAGGCGCTGGCCCACTGGCTGACCACGGGCCTGCCGCTGACGCTGGCGGCGCCGGTTCTGGGCGTGCTTCTGAACCTGCCGCTGGCGGCCTTCCAGCCGCTTTTCCTGTCGCTCCTGATCGGCACCCCGGCGCTCTCGATGATCGGCACCTTCGGCGCGGCGCTGACCGTGGGGCTGAAGCGCGGCGGGCTGCTTCTGTCGCTGCTGGTGCTGCCGCTCTACATCCCGACGCTCATCTACGGGGCCGAGGCGGCGCGGCGCGGGGGCGAGGGGCTGGCGACCGGGACGCCGCTTCTGATGATGGCGGGGATCACGGCCGGCACCATCGCGATCCTGCCTTTCGCGGCGGCTGCGGCAATCCGCGTCAATCTGCGTTAGCCGCCGCCGTGATATGTGTATTGAGCGTGCCGGAGTGAACCGTTAGCAAGGGCGCCATGTCGATCTGGGAATACGCAAACCCGAAGAAGTTCATGGAGACCTCGTCCTGGGCCTTGCCCTGGGTGACGGGTCTTGCCGTGGCAAGCCTTCTGACCGGCCTCATCTGGGGCTTTTTCTTCACGCCGGACGATTACCGGCAGGGCTCGACCGTCAAGATCATCTATATCCATGTGCCGTCCGCGATGATGGCGATCAATTGCTGGGCGATGATGCTTGTCACCTCGCTGGTCTGGCTGATCCGGCGCCACCATGTCTCGGCGCTTGCGGCCAAGGCGGCGGCGCCGATCGGGATGACGATGACGCTGATCGCGCTCTTCACCGGGGCGATCTGGGGCCAGCCGATGTGGGGGACCTGGTGGGCCTGGGACCCGCGGCTGACGTCCTTCCTGATCCTGTTCCTCTTCTACCTCGGCTATATCGCGCTTTGGGGCGCGGTGGACGATCCCGACACGGCGGCCGATCTGACCTCGGTCCTTTGCCTTGTCGGGTCGGTCTTTGCACTGCTTTCCCGCTATGCGGTTCTGTTCTGGAACCAGGGCCTGCATCAGGGCGCGTCGCTGTCGCTCGACAAGGAAGAGCATGTGGCCGATGTCTTTGCCTGGCCGCTCTGGCTGTCGATGGCGGGGTTCGTGCTTTTGTTCCTGACGCTGGTCCTGTTCCGCACCCGGACAGAGATCCGGGCGCGGCGGCTGCGCGCGCTTGAGACGCGGGAGAGGATGGCGTGATGGTGGAGCTTGGCAAATACGCAGGGACCGTGCTGGGGGCCTATGGCGTGACCATCGCGCTGATCCTCGGCCTTGTCTGGCAATCGCTGCGCCAGTCGGCGCGGATGCGCAAGCGGCTTGAGGATCAGGAACGGCGGATGGGGCGGCATGGCTAAGATCTCCCCCTTGATGCTGCTGCCGCCGGTGCTGTTCGCCGGTATCGCCGCGATGTTCGTCCTGGGCATGAACCGCGAGGACCCGAATGCGCTGCCCTCCACCCTGCCCGGGCGGCAGGCGCCCGCGGTGGTGGTCGCGCAGCTTGCCGACCTGCCGGTCTTTTCGGATGCCGATCTGAAGGACGGCAAGGTCAAGCTGGTCAACTTCTGGGCCAGCTGGTGCGCGCCCTGCCGGGCGGAGCATCCGAACCTTGAAAAGCTGAAGGCCGAGGGCGTCACGATCTATGGCGTGAACTACAAGGACAAGCCCGACGCGGCGCTTGGCTTCCTGCGCGACCTCGGCAATCCCTATGCCGCGATCGGCACGGATGAAAGCGGCCGGATGGGTATCGACTGGGGCATCTACGGGGTTCCGGAAACCTTCATCATCGACGGCGATGGCAAGGTGGTGGACCGTTTCCCCGGTCCGATCACGGAACGGTCCATGGACGACGTGATCCGCGCGGGACTGAAAAAGGCCGCCGCGGAGTAGCTGCTCTCCGCGGCGGCTGGCCGTCAGTATGCCCGTGTCGCGTAGATCAGGAACAACAGCCCCAAAGCTTCCAGCCACACCATACTCGGTACAAACGGCAACCTGTTCATCAATCCCTTCACCTGCCGGTCCTTTCTTCTTGCCCGTGAGGCCTGAATGGGCCTTCGTCGGGCTTGCGTCAAGAAACCGGGGCGCAGGCGGCCCTATGGTGGTCCCGCGGGGCGACAAGGGCCGGGATTGGCCGTTACCATTTCCCCAGCGCGGCCAATGCAAGGTTTCGTTAACGCTGAGTCGGGCGGGGCGGGCAGGAAAAAGGCGGACCCGAAGGCCCGCCTTTCCGGTCATCGTCGAAGGACCGCCTCAGCCCTTGGCGAGGTTGCGCAGCACATAGTGCAGCACGCCGCCGTTTTCGACATATTCCTTCTCGACCCCGGTATCGATCCGGCACTTGATCTGGATCGTCTTCTCTGTCCCGTCCGCGTAGCGGATCGTGCAGGGAACAAGGCTGAGCGGTTTCAGATCGCCTTCGAGCCCGCCGATGGAGATCACCTCATCCCCTTTCAGGCCCAGCGTCTTGCGATTGTCGCCGCCGGTGAACTCGAACGGAATCACGCCCATGCCGACGAGGTTCGACCGGTGGATGCGTTCGAAGCTTTCCGCGATCACCGCCTTGACGCCCAGAAGGTTGGTCCCCTTCGCCGCCCAGTCGCGCGAGGAGCCTGCGCCATATTCGATGCCGCCGATGACGACCAGCGGGATGCCCGCCTCCTGATAGGCCATCGAGGCGTCGAAGATCGTTGTTTCCCTGCCGTCGGGGCCTTTCGTATAGCCGCCCTCGACGCCGTCCAGCATCTCGTTCTTGATGCGGATATTGGCGAAGGTGCCGCGCATCATGACTTCGTGGTTGCCCCGGCGCGAGCCGTAGCTGTTGAAGTCCTTCGGCGCGACCTGCCGGTCGGTCAGGTACTTGCCCGCGGGTGTCGTGGGCTTGAAGGAGCCGGCCGGGCTGATGTGGTCGGTCGTGATCATGTCGCCCAGAAGGGCGAGGATGCGGGCGCCGTCGATATTGTGGATCGTGCCGGGTTCCTTGCCCATGCCCTGAAAGTAGGGCGGGTTCTGGATGTAGGTGGAACTCGTCGGCCAGTCATAGGTCTCCGATTCCGTGACCTTCACGCCCTGCCACTTGGCGTCGCCCTTGAAGACATCGGCGTATTTCTTCTGGAACGCCTCGCGGGTGACGACCTTCTCCACCAGCTCCGCGATTTCCTGATTGGTCGGCCAGATGTCTTTCAGGTAGACGTCCTTGCCGTCCTTCGAGGTGCCGATCGGATCGCGGGTGATGTCGATATTCATGTCACCGGCCAGCGCATAGGCCACGACCAGCGGCGGAGAGGCGAGGTAGTTGGCGCGCACGTCCGGGCTGATCCGGCCCTCGAAGTTGCGGTTGCCGGACAGGACCGAAACCGCGATCAGGTCATTGTCGTTGATCGCCTTCGAAATCTCGGGCTGAAGCGGGCCGGAGTTGCCGATGCAGGTGGTGCAGCCATAACCGACGAGGTTGAAGCCGATGGCGTCGAGGTCCTCTTGCAGACCGGCGGCCTCCAGATATTCGCTGACGACCTGCGAGCCGGGCGCGAGCGAGGTCTTGACCCAGGGCTTGCGGTTCAGGCCGAGCGCGCGCGCCTTGCGGGCGACGAGGCCCGCGCCGATCAGCACATAGGGGTTGGAGGTATTGGTGCAGGAGGTGATGGAGGCGATCACGACCGATCCGTCATGCAGCTTGTACGCCTCACCCGCGACGGCGGCGGATTTGCGCAGGTCCGCCTTGTCGGCCACCGCGACTGCGCCGCCCTCATCGGCCATTTCCTTGGCGTCCCTGGAGGTGTCGGTGCCGCGATAGTCGGTGACGACCTTGTAAAAGCTCGACGCAGCCTCGGTCAGCGCGACATAGTCCTGCGGACGTTTCGGGCCGGAGATGGCGGGAACGATCTCGCCCATGTCCAGATGCAGGGTCGAGGTATAGACCGGATCGTAATCCGCGCCGCGCCAGAAGCCGTTTTCCTTGGCATAGGCCTCGACCAGGGCGATGCGGTCCTCATCCCGACCGGTCTGGCGCAGGTAGCGCAGCGTCTCGTCGTCGATCGGGAAAAAGCCGCAGGTGGCGCCGTATTCGGGGGCCATGTTGGCGATGGTGGCGCGCTGCGCCAGCGGCAGGTTGTCAAGGCCGGGGCCGTAGAATTCGACGAACTTGCCCACCACGCCGTGCTTGCGCAGCATCTGGACGACCTTCAGAACCAGGTCGGTGCCGGTCGTGCCTTCGACCATCTCGCCGGTCAGCTTGAAGCCGACAACCTCTGGGATCAGCATCGAGACCGGCTGGCCCAGCATCGCGGCCTCGGCCTCGATCCCGCCGACGCCCCAGCCGAGGACGGCAAGGCCGTTGACCATGGTGGTGTGGCTGTCGGTGCCGACCAGCGTATCCGGGTAGGCGACCGTGGTCCCGTCCTGATCGGTGTCGGTCCAGACCGTCTGGGCGAGGTATTCAAGGTTGACCTGGTGGCAGATGCCGGTGCCGGGCGGCACGACGCGGAAGTTCTGGAAGGCGTTCTGACCCCATTTGAGGAAGACGTAGCGTTCCATGTTCCGCTCATATTCGCGGTCCACGTTCATCTGGAAGGCGCGCGGGTTGCCGAATTCGTCGATCATGACCGAGTGGTCGATGACCAGATCGACCGGGTTCAGCGGGTTGATCTTCTGCGCGTCGCCGCCCAGCGCCTTGATCCCGTCGCGCATCGCGGCAAGGTCCACGACCGCCGGAACGCCGGTGAAGTCCTGCATCAGCACGCGGGCCGGGCGGTAGGCGATCTCACGCGGGTTCTTGCCGCCCTTGGCGCCCCATTCGGAAAACGCCTTGATGTCATCGACCGACACGGTGCGCCCTCCATCCTCGAAGCGCAGCATGTTTTCCAGCACGACCTTCAGCGAGGCCGGGAGTTTCCCGAAGGACCCGAGCCCCGCGGCCTCGGCGGCCGGGATCGAGTAATAGTCAAAGCTTTGGCCGCCGACAGACAGGGTCTTGCGCGTCTTGGCGGTATCGGTTCCGGTGACGATGGGCATGGGATCTCCCTTCAGAAGTGAAGCTCGGTCGGGGTCTTGTCAGCGTAATGCCGCAACAGGCGGCGTCGATCAAGGCTCCGTCGGGCGGCTGTATACTATTGTGTACCGTTTCGCGCAAGCCAGCATGGATCGCAATCTCTCTCAAAACCTTGATTGGCAAAAGCGCGTCGGCTTGGATATGCCCGCAAGGGGACAAGAGACGACGGAAAGACCGGACATGAAGGCACGCATCGGTGCCGCGCTGGCCATTTGGCTTGGCGCGACGGGATTGGCAATGGCGGACGATCAGGGGCAGGGTTCCGTGGTGGTGGAGCTTTTTACGTCGCAAGGCTGTTCGTCCTGCCCGCCGGCGGATGAGATCTTCGCCGGGCTGGCCGATCGCGGCGAGGTCATCGCGCTGGCCCTGCATGTGGATTACTGGGACTATATCGGCTGGAAGGATGTTTTCGGCTCCGCCCAGTTCACCGAACGCCAGCGCGCCTATGCCCGCGCGGCGGGGGCGCGGACGATCTATACCCCGCAGATGATCGTCGACGGGATGGAACGTCTGGTCGGCGCGCGGCCCGCCGAGCTGACGGCGCTGATCGAGCGCTATGAGGCGATGCCGGAACAGGCGGTGCTGGACGTGGCGCGAAACGGCGGGACGCTGGCCATTTCCGCCCGGACGATCGGGCGCCTGCCACGGGGCGCGGTGGTGCAGCTTGTGCGCTACAAGCCCGAGGAGAGGGTGGAGATCAGGTCGGGCGAGAATGCCGGGCGCGAAATCTCCTATCGCAATATCGTGACCGAATGGCACAGCCTTGGCGCCTGGGACGGCAGCGCGCCCCTGTCGATGTCGGTTCCGGTGTCCGGGTCCCAGCCCATCGTGGTGATCCTTCAGGAACCCGGCCCCGGCCGGATCATCGCGGCCACCGCGTTAAGGTGATCCGGCGATGGCCCCGGCGATCAGCTTCGGGGCCTCGGGCAGGGTGCCGAGCGGGTCAAGCAGGACGCCGCTGAATTCCGCCTTGCGCAGCGCTTCGGGGATGTCGGTTTCGGTATGGCCCCAGCGGGCGACGAACAGCGGCAGGCAGATCGCGCGCAGCCCGGCATGGGCGGCCTCATCCGCAAGGTCGGGCGGTTCCTCGATAAAACCGATACGGATCGCGGCGAAGCGGTGGGCTGCGGCGATGGCCCCGGCCGTGGCCCTGGCGGCCAGGGCGGGGTAGGGGCTGCGGCCCGATCCGTGGGCCGCGAGGATCAGCACCGTTTACGCGCAGGACCAGCCATGGCGCTGTGCCGCCGCCGCCGCCGCCTCTCCGGCCAGCGCCGTGACCTCGGGCAGGAGGCCAAAGGGCGTCAGGACGGTCGCGTCCGACACGCCCGCCTTCGCCAGACGGTCGGGCAGGGCGGCGCGGATGAACCAGCCGTCCGCCATGAAGAAGGGAAAGATCAGCGGCGCGCTCAGCCCCGCGACCGCCCGGCCAAGCGCGCCCGGTGCGGCGAGCGTGGCGGAGCGGATATCCCAGCCCGGCAGATGCGCCGCGACGGACGTCGCCAGCGCCGCGATCTCCGCCTCGGCCGGGGCGGGGTCGGAGGGCTGGCCATGGGCGACGATGATGGCGGTGCGTGTCATGAGGGAACCCTAAAGCGGCGGGTCAGGAAAGCAAGGCGGGCGGGCGGCGGCCGGGCCAGTCCGTCGCCCGGTGCCAGGCCGCGCCGATGGAAAGAAGCCGGGCGTCCGATCCCTGCGGACCGAAGATCTGAAAGCCCATCGGAAGGCCGGCGGGGCCGAACCCCGCCGGGGCGGCAAGGGCGGGCAGCCCGATCAGGCTGACCGGCACCACGACCTCCATCCAGCGGTGATAGGTATCCATCCTGTGCCCGGTGATCGCCTCGGGCCAGCGCCAACCGGCGGGGAAGGGCCAGACCTGCGCGGACGGCAGGATCAGCGCATCGTAACGCTCAAAGAGCCGCGCGGCGCGGACGTGCCAGCGCGACCGGACCTCGCTCGCCTCGTAAACCGCCTGCGCGGTCAGGCCCAGCCCCTGCTCGATCTCCCATTGCGTCTCGGGCTTGAGAAGCGCGCGCTTGGCGGGGTCCTCCCACAGCGCGCGCTTGGCCCCGGCGTTCAGCATCGCCCGAAGCGTGATCCAGGCGGACCAGAGCCTTTCGGCCGGATAGGGCGGCGCGACGGGTTCGACCTGCGCACCAAGCCCCTCCAGCGTCCGCAGCGCGCCCTCGACGGTGGCAAGGATGCCCTCTTCCATCGGATAGGCCCCGCCCCAGTCGCCCAGCCAGCCGATTCTGAGGCCCCGGCAATCGGCAGGGTCCAGCCGGTCGGGCAGCGCATCCGTCCGGCAGAAGGGGACGGCGGGCGACGGCCCGGCAAGGACGCGCAGGAGGAGCAGAAGGTCTTCGGGCGTGCGCGCCATCGGACCGTCGGTCGCAAGCGTCGCAAGGTAGGTGTCGCCCGTCGCGTCCTGCGGGATCAGGCCCCATGTCGGGCGGAAGCCATAGACGTTGCAAAAGGCTGCCGGGTTCCTCAGCGACCCCATCATGTCCGACCCGTCGGCAAGCGGCACCATCCGCGCGGCCAGCGCCGCCGCCGCACCGCCCGACGATCCGCCCGCGCTGAGCGCCCGGTCATAGGGGTTACGGGTCACGCCATGGACCGGGTTGAAACTGTGCGAGCCCTGGCCCCATTCCGGCGTGTTGGTCTTGCCGATGAAGATCGCGCCCGCCGCCCGCATCCGTTCGGCGACAAGATCATCCGCCGCAGGCACGAAATCGGCATAGAGGGGGGAGCCATAGGTGGTGCGCAGCCCTTTCGTCGCCACCAGATCCTTGACCGCGACGGGCAGCCCGTGCAGCGGCCCGCGCGGGCCCGCCGCATCGGCCGCGCGCGCCTCGGCCAGAAGCGCCTCCGCCGGGCGCAGCGAGACGATGGCGTTCAGCGCCGGGTTGAGGGCCGCGATACGGTCGAGAAAGGCCGCCATCACCGTTTCGGCGCTGACATGCCCGGCGGCGATGGCGCTGGCCAGATCGCTGGCCGTTCGTGACGGAATATCAACCATTTGCCTGTCTCCCTTGGCGCCATCCTTGGCAGGCGGAAGGGCGCGATGCAAGAACCGCACGGATCGTTATGGCCACCGGCCCTTGCAGGCCCCGGTGCGCGCCACTAAGACTCTGGCAAGGATCGGCGCATAAGCATCGGACCCAGGGAACAGCAGCAGGCGGAAGAGCATGAAAGACCCCTTGGATATCTACATGAATACCCTCGTGCCGATGGTGGTCGAACAGACCTCACGCGGGGAACGGGCCTATGACATCTTTTCGCGCCTGTTGAAGGAGCGGATCATCTTCCTGTCGGGGCCGGTCCATGACGGCATGTCGACGCTGATCTGCGCCCAGCTTCTGTTCCTTGAGGCGGAGAATCCGTCGAAGGAAATCGCGATGTATATCAACTCGCCCGGCGGCGTCGTGACCTCGGGCCTGTCGATTTACGACACAATGCAGTACATCCGGCCGAAAGTGTCCACGCTGGTGATCGGTCAGGCGGCCTCGATGGGCTCGCTCCTGCTGACGGCGGGCGAAAAGGGGATGCGCTTTTCGCTGCCCAACAGCCGTATCATGGTCCACCAGCCCTCGGGCGGCTATCAGGGTCAGGCGACGGATATCATGATCCACGCGCAGGAGACCCAGAAACTCAAGGATCGTCTGAACGATATCTACCACAAGCACACCGGCCAGCCGGTCAAGAAGGTCGAGGCAGCGCTTGAGCGCGACAACTTCATGTCGCCCGAGGAGGCCAAGGACTGGGGCCTGATTGACGAGATTCTGGCCGCCCGGACGGGCGAGGACGCCAAATCGTGACCCCCTCCCGCGCCGCTGAGGGCGCGGGGTAGGGGAATTTGGCATTGTGGTGATACCGGGGCTGCCCTAATCTTGTCGAAAAGGGCAGTCAAGAAGTTGAAGTTAACGCGCGCGCGAACGGGCGCGGACCGCAGAGGATGACGATGGCGACGAATTCAGGCAGCGACAGCAAGAACACCCTCTACTGCTCTTTCTGCGGCAAGAGCCAGCATGAGGTGCGCAAGCTGATCGCCGGGCCGACCGTGTTCATCTGCGATGAATGCGTCGAACTGTGCATGGACATCATCCGCGAGGAGACGAAATCCACCGGGCTGAAATCGGCCGACGGGGTGCCGACGCCGCGCGACATCTGCAAGGTGCTGGATGACTATGTCATCGGCCAGATGCATGCCAAGCGGGTGCTCTCGGTCGCCGTCCACAACCATTACAAGCGGCTGAACCACGCCTCCAAATCGGGCGATATCGAACTGGCGAAATCGAACATCCTGCTGATCGGCCCTACCGGCTGCGGCAAGACGCTTCTGGCGCAGACGCTGGCGCGCATTCTCGACGTGCCGTTCACGATGGCCGATGCGACCACGCTGACCGAGGCGGGCTATGTCGGCGAGGATGTGGAAAACATCATCCTGAAACTGCTTCAGGCCAGCGAATACAATGTCGAACGCGCGCAGCGCGGTATCGTCTACATCGACGAGGTCGACAAGATCACGCGCAAGTCCGACAACCCCTCCATCACCCGCGATGTGTCGGGGGAGGGCGTGCAGCAGGCGCTTTTGAAGATCATGGAAGGCACGGTCGCCTCTGTCCCGCCGCAGGGCGGGCGCAAGCATCCGCAGCAGGAATTCCTGCAGGTGGACACGA
>DAIOXI010000050.1:10105-15699 GCA_036758045.1 Albidovulum sp. | reverse complement strand
CACGATGTAACCGCCGGATTTCAGCTGCACCACCGGGTTGAACATGCCCGCAAGGTAGCTTTCCACCTGATAGCGGGCGAAAAGCGGCAGCCCCTCGGAATAGTTCTTCACGTTCTTGGCGTGGGACGGCATGATCATCTTCATGAAGTCCTTGGCCGCGCGGTAGCCTTCCGCGCCCTCGACCAGAACCTCGTCGATGTCCTTGTTGTAAAGGTCGCGGATCGACCGCTTGATGAGATCGCCTTCCTCGTAGATCGGGGCGGGGGCGATGGATTTCATCGTCAGGTCGCGGATCTGTTCCCAAAGCCGCATCAGGTATTCGTAGTCGCGCTTGATCTCGGCCTTGGTGCGCTGCGACCCGGCGGTGCGGATGATAAGACCGGCGCCCTGCGGCACCTCGATCTCCCCCGCGATTTCCTTCAGTTTCTTGCGGTCGGCAGCATTGGTGATCTTGCGGCTGATGCCGCCGCCGCGCGCGGTGTTGGGCATCAGGACGCAGTAGCGCCCCGCGAGGCTGAGATAGGTGGTAAGCGCAGCGCCCTTGTTGCCGCGTTCTTCCTTGACGACCTGGACCAGCATGATCTGCCGGACCTTGACGACTTCCTGGATCTTGTACTTGCGCGGACGCGGCTTGCGCGGCTGGCGAATCTCCTCGGTGACGTCCTCATCGGCGACGGATTCGATATCCTCGTCGGTGTCCGAGGCATGGTCGGCGGCGACATAGGGTTCGTCCCGTTCGTCCGCGTCGTCGTGATGATCGCTGTCGGTCTCGGCCTCGACCGCCGGGGCCTCCGCGGGGCCGGCCTCGGCCTTGGCCTCATCGGCCTCCGGCGCGGCCTCCTCGTCCGACAGATCGACGACGCTCATCCCCGGAATGTCGTCGCTGGACACGACCTTGTCGCCCGTCTCGGCCTTTTCGGCCCTGGGCGCGCGGCGCGAGCGGCGGCGGCGGGGTTCCTCGGCCTCTTGCGCCTCGGCATAGGCGCGTTCCTCGGCCAGAAGCGCCTCACGGTCGGCGACTGGGATCTGGTAGTAATCCGGGTGGATCTCAGAAAAGGCGAGGAAGCCGTGGCGGTTGCCGCCGTAATCGACGAAGGCCGCCTGAAGCGACGGTTCGACGCGCGTGATTTTCGCTAGATAGATATTGCCGGCAAGCTGGCGTTTGTTCGCGGTTTCAAAGTCGAATTCCTCGACCTTGTTTCCGTCCACCACCACGACGCGGGTTTCCTCCGCGTGGGTGGCATCGATGAGCATTTTCTTGGCCATGTAATCTTTCCGAACGCAGCCGGACGCCGCCCCCTATCGGGGCCGGACCATGATCTGCGCTCAATTGCTGAGGCGATGCGGGCGGAGGGCAGCATGGCGACGGCGGGCATGGGCCCGCTCCGGTCGATCTGCTCTGCCCTCGCGCGTTTCATCGCGGTTCTTTCCCGGACGCGATTTGGATGGCGCCCAATTCGGGCCCCGGCTTTGTCATGCACGGGGCGAGTCATTCGGCCTTGCGGCCATTCGGCCTGCCTGTCCCGCGCCTTCCCGGCTGAACGCCCGGACGCCGTCTGGCAGAGAATCTGATGATGCCAACCGCCGCTTGTCGTGGCGGATCGGCAGGTCTGCACATTAGCGGGGATCGTTGCAAAATGACAATGTCTTTTTCTGCCCGGCCCCGGCCCGGCCCCGGAAACATCTATTCCCAGTCCACCCGCGCGGTGAAATCAATGAAGGCCCGCAGCGCCGCCGGCATGTTCTGCCGCGTCGGGTAAAGAAGGTGGACCGGCACCCGCGGCAGGGCATGGCTGCGCAGCACGCGCACCAGCGTCCCCGCCTCCAGATCGGCTTTGACGCTGTGGTCGGGCAGCAGCGCCACACCCTTGCCCGCCAGCGCCGCCGCGCGGATCATCTCGCTGTTGTTCGACGAAAAGGCCGGGCGTATCTTCTGGTGGATGATCTCGTTCCCGTCGTAGAAGGGCCAGGTCTCCGCGCCCTTCAGGTTGCTGTAATGCAGGCATTGATGCCCGGTCAGGTCGGCGGGCAGCAGGGGCGTGCCGCTCCGTTCCAGATAATCCGGCGCGGCGACGGCGAAGATGCAGATATCATGCAGATGTCGCGCGATCAGCGAGGAATCGGCCAGTTCACCGATGCGGATCACGGCGTCGAGGCCCTGTTCGACAAGGTTCGAATAGCTTTCCTGAAGTACGGCTTCCAGCTGCACCTCGGGGAATTCCTCCATGAAGCGCAGCATGTGCGGACGCAGGATCGCCATCATGTAGCCGGTAGGCGTTCCGATCCGAAGCGGCCCCCGCGGGCTGGCGGAATGGCTGCGGGCGGTTTCGTTCGCAGCCGTCAGCGCGGCGAGGATGGCCTTGACCTGCGAGTAGTAATCCGACCCGATCGGCGTCGGGCGGACCGACCGCGTGGTGCGGGTCAGCAGTCTGACGCCAAGCGTCGTTTCAAGGTCGGAAATGTTCTTGCTGCACATGCTCTTGGAAATGCCCATGCGCCGCGCGGCAGCGGCAAAGCTGCCCTCTTCGACAATATGCAGATAGGTCTCAAGTACCGCAGTATCCATCGCAGATGTCTCATCTGAAAGCCTGAGAAGAGAATGTGTCCGGGATACCGCGAAGGGAAGCTTCAGGGCTGTGACGTGACGCATAAGTGATCTGGGCGGCCGCATATGAAACGTTGCCGGGGCGCCCTTGACATGCGAAGGGCGTCCGCCGGAGCGGACGCCCAAGGCTCATATTCTGCTGGCCGCATCAGCCGCGACCGTACCTCTCGGTGCTGACGACCGAGGGAATGACCGAGACACTGATGCTGTCGTCGGCCGCAAGACCGCGCCGGGTCAGTTCCTTGGTCGAGAAGATCGACCCGGCGATCACGTCCTTCTGCATGAGGGACCGGCTGTCGGGATTGACGAACTGCGGACGCTCCATTGCGAAGGCTGCCGGGGCGGCGAGAAGCGTGGCGATGACGGTTGCGGAAATCAGGTTGCGTTTCATGGGTCTCTCCTCTGGTTCATGTTGCCGGGGCTGTCTGCCTCCGATGAGAAGGAGATGGGGCCTCGGCGAAGGCGCCAGTAGAGGGGCGAAATCGCGCTCTGTGTTCGATATGGTTGAACATTCAACCATCCGTGACTCAGTGAAATAATTCATGATCGGCAATAGGTTGGCCCCGCGCGGCGGAAACCGCCGGGGCCATCGGGTCGCGATCGGCCGGCGCGCCTAAAGATAGTCGGCGCGCTGCAGACCGTATTTCGCCATCTTCTCGTTCAGCGTCCGGCGCGGCAGGCACAGTTCGTCCATCACCGCGGTGATGGACCCCTTGTGGCGCCGCATCGTGTTGTCGATCAGCATCTTCTCGAAGCTCTCGACATAGTCCTTCAGCGGCTTGCCTTCCGTCGTGATCGTCGGCCCGGCCTCTTCATTCTCCGCCATCAGAAGCGAGGCGATGGAGCCGGAGCCGCGGCGGTTTTGCAGCACCGCGCGTTCGGCCACGTTGATAAGCTGGCGGACGTTGCCCGGCCAGGGTGCCTGCAACAGTTGCGCCGCCTCCTGCGCCGTGACCTGCGGCGCGTCGCAGCCGTATTCCTCGGAAAACTGTTCGCCGAGGCGGGTGAAGAGCGTCAGGATATCCTCGCCCCGCGCCCTGAGCGGCGGCAGGGTGATCTTCAGCGCGGCAAGGCGGTAGTAGAGGTCGGGGCGCAGCGCGTCCTCGACGGTGTGGCCCTGTTCGTGATCGTTGCAGATCGCGATGATGCGGGTTTCGGCGGGCGTGCCCTGATCGTTTATGAAGGTCAGAAGCCGGGCCTGAAGCGCATGGCTCAGCGCCTCCACATCCTCAAGCACCAGCGTGCCGCCGCGCGCCTCTTCCACCAGGGGCACCTGCCCGCCCTCTTCCATCGGGCCGAACAGGCGGGTTCCCAGCATCTCCTCGGCAAAGGCCGCGCAGGAGACGACAACGAATTTCTTGCTGGCGCGGGGGCCGACGGCATGAAGCGCATGGGCGACCAGCGTCTTGCCGGTCCCCGTCTCGCCGTCGATCAGGACGTGACCGTCAGCCTGGCCGAGGTCGAGGATATCCTCGCGCAGCCGTTCCATCGCCGGGGAATTGCCGATCAGCTTCTTCATCAGCGTCGAGCCGTCGGCCAGTTCCTTGCGCAGCGCGCGGTTGTCCAGCGTCATGCGCCGCGTCTGGCTGGCGCGTTTGGCCAGTTCCGTCATGCGGTCGGGGTTGAAGGGCTTTTCGAGGAAATCGAAGGCGCCGACGCGCATCGCCTCGACCGCCATAGGCACATCGCCATGGCCGGTGATCATGATGACGGGCAACCCGCTATCCACGCTCATCAACCGCTTGAGAAAGGCCATGCCGTCCATGCCGGGCATCTTGATGTCGCTGACCACGACGCCTGGATAATCCGCGCCGATGGATTTCAGCGCTTCCTCGGCGCTGGCATAGGTCTCGGTATCGAAACCGGAGAGCGCCAGCCACTGGCTGATGGATTGCCGCATGTCCTGTTCGTCGTCGACGATCGCCACTTTCATGGATCGCGCCATGGTCACCTCATTCCGCTGCTTGCGAACGTGCGTTCAATATGGGGAGTTGCACTTCGAATACAGCCCCCCCCTCCGGCGCGTTGCGCGCCGTCAGACGTCCGCCAAAGTCCTTCACGATCCCGGAGGAGATGGCAAGGCCAAGGCCCACCCCCTCGCCCGGCTTCTTGGTCGTGTAGAACGGTTCAAAAAGATTATCGAGATCGGTGATCCCGTGGCCGTTGTCGCGCACCGTCAGCATCGCGGTTTCGCCCGCCGACAGAAGGATGTCGATGGCCGGGTCATTGACCTCTTTCGTGGCATCCAGCGCATTGCGCAACAGGTTGATGATCACCTGCTCCAGCCGCACCCGGTCGGCCTGCACCATCACCGGCACTTTGGGCAGCGTACGGGAGATACGCACCGACCGGGTCCTGAGCGTGGGTTCCATCATCGACAGCGCCGAGGACAAACAGGCCCTGAAATCAATGGGTTCGAAGGCCTCACCGCCCTTGCGCGCGTAGCTTTTCAACTGCCGCGTGATCGCGCCCATGCGTTCGATCAGGTCGTCGATGCGCTGGAAGGAGGACAGCGCCTCTTCCGGCCTGCGCCGTTGCAGCAATAGCCGCGCGCCCGCCAGATAGGTCTTCATCGCGGCAAGCGGCTGGTTCAGTTCATGGCTGACGGCGGCCGACATTTCCCCCAGCGCGGCGAGCTTGGAGGATTGCGCCAGCGTCTGTTCGGCGACGGCGAGGTCCTTTTGCACCTTCTCACGCTCGGCGATTTCCCGCTGGAGACGGATGTTGAGCTGGCGCAGTTCCGCCGATTCCTTGCGGAAGACGGCCGACTGGCGCCGGGCGCGGCGGGACAGAAGGTAGAAGATCAGCGCCAGAAGCACGGCAAAGCCCATGATCTCAAGCGCAAGAACCGCGTTCACCTTGTCGCGGATCGAGGCATAGGTGGTGAAGCTGACCAGCCGCCAGCCCCGGAACGGGATCCGCGCCTCGTTGCGGATCACCGCCTCGCCGCCGACATAGGCGTCGGGGGACCGCGCGGTCCAGTCCGAGG
>DAIOXI010000050.1:8186-10095 GCA_036758045.1 Albidovulum sp. | reverse complement strand
TCAGAATCTTGCCGCGCCAGCGCGGTTCGGTGGACAGGATCACCCTGCCCTCGCTGTCAAGGATCGCGACCGCGTCGGCGATGCCGCTGAGGACCCGTTCGAATTTCGACAGTTCCGCGCCGACGATGATCACGCCCGCCAGCTTGTTGTCCGACAGCACCGCGCGGGAATAGGTGAAGTCATAGGCGCCGGTCTTGCCCTCGGTCGCGGTAAAGACGGTGTCTTTCGACCGCACCGCCTCGATAAACGCCGGCCGCTGGGCGAGGCTCGAGGACAGCTGCGTCCGATCCGTCGCCGCCACGATCCGGCCGCTGGCATCCAGAAGCATGATCGCCGCCGCGCCGATTTCGGACTGGGCCGAGATCAGCCGCTGCGAGGTCGCCGAATAGTCGCCGCTGTTGAGCGAGGAGATCAGCGCCGGGTCGCGCGCCAGAAGAAGCGGCACGACAGAGTTGCGCTGCAACTCGCTCATCACGTTGCCGGTGAAAAGCGCAAGGCGCACATCGGCGCGGTTGCGCGTGGTTTCCGTGAACCGATCCGTCAGCAGCGCGTTGGTGGTCCAGACGACGGCCACGGCGCCGGCGATGAAGGCGAGGATGACAAGCCTGATCCACCACGGGCTGCGGATCGCCAGAAACGCCCGGCCACGCCCTGCGGACGCGTCCTCCGCCGCCGGGGCGGTGGTGGTGTCGGTGTCGGTCGTATCCTCGGCCATCCGCGCGATGTTATGCCGGTGCGGGGCCTGTCACAAGGGATTGCGGATCAGGCCGCCGCCATCGCCGAGATGAGCGAGCGGAAAAGCACCGAGCCATCGGCGCCGCCCTGCGCATCCTCGATCACCCGTTCGGGGTGCGGCATCATCCCCAGCACCCGGCGATTGGCCGAGAGGACCCCCGCAATATCAGCGGTCGAGCCGTTGGGGTTTTCGCCGTAGGTGAAGGCGATCCGGTCGTCGGCCTTCAGCCGCGCCAGCCCGTCCGCGTCGATGGTATAGTTGCCGTCGTGATGGGCGACGGGGATGCGGATGCTGTCGCCCCTGGCCCAGCCGTTCGTATAGGCGCTGTCGCTTGTGGCGACGGTCAGAGCCACGGTCTTGCAGACGAATTTCAGCCCCGCATTGCGCATCAGCGCACCGGGCAGCAGGCCGGTTTCGGTCAGGACCTGAAAGCCGTTGCAGATGCCAAGGACATAGCCGCCCCGGTCGGCATGGGCCTTGATCGCCGCGGCGACGGGGGATTGCGCGGCTATGGCGCCGCAGCGCAGGTAGTCGCCAAAGGAAAAGCCGCCGGGAATGGCGACGATGTCGGTGCCGTCGGGCAGGCCCGCATCCTTGTGCCAGACCCGCGCGACGCTGGCGCCCGCCTTTTCGAAGGCGACGGCAAGGTCGCGATCGCAGTTCGATCCGGGAAAGGTGATGACGGCAGCTTTCATGGGCTCTGACTCCGTAGGCGTCGCGGGGGCGTGCTGCCCCGGCCCTTAGCGCAAAGCGCGCCCGCGTGCCAGATGCGAGATTGGGACGGCAGAGGAATTCATACCCCGGCCGTAAAATTTCGCCCCGAAGGGTTCCGTTTCCCGCCCGCCGCCACTGTGCCGTCCGCCGTGTCGCCCGAAGTCCCGACCTCGGCCAGCCAGTTGAACACCGACCTTCTGTCGGGCATGACCGCAATGCGCGCCGGCACGAGCCGGTCGAGGGCGGCAAGCGCCTCGGTGGCGTCGGAAAGCGCCACGCGCTTCAGGCGATCTCGACCGTGTATTTCTCGATCACGGTATTGGCGAGCAGTTTCTCGCACATCGCCTTGACCTCGGCTTCGGCGGCGGCGCGGTCGGTGGCGGCGAGGTCAAGCTCGATCACCTTGCCCTGGCGCACGCCCTCCACCCCGGCAAAACCGAGCGTGCCGAGCGCGTGTTT
>DAIOXI010000050.1:6604-8176 GCA_036758045.1 Albidovulum sp. | reverse complement strand
CCTCGCCCTGCGGATCGAGAACGCCATCCTTCAGCATGACATGGACACGGGCTTTCATCGCATCGGGGCCTTTCAGTTGATCAGCGTCGGTTTGGTCATATGCGTCGCCTGGTTCGGCAACACGCCAAGGCGGCGGGCGACCTCGGAATAGGCGTCCGTCAGGCTGCCGAGGTCGCGGCGGAACACGTCCTTGTCAAGCTTCTGGCCCGACTTGATGTCCCAGAGCCGGCACGAATCCGGGCTGATCTCGTCGGCGACGATGAGGCGCATGAAATCGCCTTCCCAGATGCGGCCGATCTCGATCTTGAAGTCGATCAGCTTGATACCGACGCCGTAGAAGATGCCCGACAGGAAGTCGTTCACCCGAAGCGCGATCTGCACGATGTCGTCCATGTCCTGCTGGTTGGCCCAGCCGAAGGCGAGGATGTATTCCTCGCTGACCATCGGATCGCCGAGCGCATCGTTCTTGTAACTGTATTCGACGATCGGGCGCGGCAGCGGCGTGCCTTCCTCCATCCCCAGACGCTTGGCGATGGAGCCGGCGGCGAAGTTGCGCACGATGACTTCCAGCGGAATGATCTCCACCTGCCGGATGAGCTGTTCGCGCATGTTGATGCGGCGGATGAAGTGATTGGGGATGCCGATATTGGTCAGCCCCTGCATGAAGAATTCGCTGAGGCGGTTGTTCAGGACGCCCTTGCCCTCGATCGTCGCCTTCTTCTGCGCGTTGAAGGCGGTGGCGTCGTCCTTGAAATATTGCACGAAGGTGCCGGGTTCGGGGCCCTCGTAGAGAATCTTGGCCTTGCCCTCGTAGACCTTCTTGCGACGCGGTGCCATGGAACGCCCCTTCCCTCTGCGGACCCGTCCGGGCCTCAGGCGCCCCTATAGGACAAGGCGCGTGATCCCGCAAGGATCAGACCGTGGGGCGCGGGGCGGCAGCGGTCAGGCGGCGGCGCGCTGGAGCATCACCATCACCTCGAACATCCGGGCGAGGGTATCCGACGGGATCTCCATCTCCCGCGCCATGGCCTTCAGCGTGGCGTAATCGGCATCCGACAGCGTGCCTTCGGCCAGCGCGGTACGGATCGCGAGGCAAAGGGCCGTTTCGCGCAGTTTCGGCGACAGCGCGCGCCTGGCGCGGGCCAGAAGCGCGGCCTTGCCCCCTGCGTCAAGCTGGTCGAGCAGATCGAGCGCAATCTCCCGCGTGCGCGCGGGGCCGATGGCCTGAAAGACCGGCGAATAGGCGCAGATATTGCTGAGGCGGGTCAGTTCGGCCGCTTCCGGACGGCCCGCGCCCGCCGCGATCAGAAGCGGCAGGGTCAGCGCGGCCCGTGCCACCCGGTCGGTCGGCTTTTCGCGGATCGCGGTGAAGATACCCATCTCAGTCCTCGTAACATTTGCCTTAACGTTCCTTTCGTTATCTTCCGCGATTTTGGCGCGACTTGGCCGAATTGGCGGCTGTTTCGGGCCAAAGCGCGGGTTCGAAGGCGCGCCGGGCCAGTTCCTTGCCAGTCAGAGCTTGCGCGCGCGCGGGCGGGCGGGCATATGGGGACCAACGCAACCATGCAGACG
>DAIOXI010000050.1:1442-6594 GCA_036758045.1 Albidovulum sp. | reverse complement strand
GGCTCTTGCCCTTGCGGGGCGCAGAGGGCATATCGGGGCTGACAGCAATCAGTGCAAGGGAACCGGCCCGATGACCACCTTCGACGACCGCGAAAACGCCTTCGAGAACAAGTTCGCCCATGACGAGGAAATGAAGTTCAAGGCCGAGGCGCGCCGCAACAAGCTTCTGGGTCTGTGGGCCGCCGGGCTGATGGGCAAGTCGGGCGATGCCGCCGCGAGCTATGCCAGGGAAGTCGTCGCCGCCGATTTCGAGGAAGCGGGGGACGAGGATGTCTACCGCAAGGTGTCCGGCGATCTGGGCAGCCTTGCCGATGAGACGACGATCCGCACCAAGATGGTCGAGCTGATGGCCGAGGCCAAGCGGCAGTTGATGGACGAGGCCTGAGGCCCGCCGCCCGCAGGACGATACCGGGGATGGGGCGGGCCTGACGGCCGCGCCCCGTTTCCTTGGGCTGGCCCCGCCGCCTTGCTCTGCTCTGGCCGCAATGCCGCGCAGGCGTTATGATGGCACCGACACCGGGACTGGCCGATTTTTTCCAGAAAGGAATTCCATGAGCGACCTCCTCTCCCGCCTGCTTGGCGAACGCGACTGGCTGATGGCCGATGGCGCGACCGGCACGAACCTGTTCAACATGGGGCTGGCCTCGGGCGAGGCGCCGGAACTGTGGAACATCGACCAGCCGGACAATATCCGCGCCCTTTATCGCAGCGCGGTCGAGGCAGGGAGCGACATCTTCCTGACCAATACCTTCGGCGGCAATGCAAGCCGCCTGAAGCTGCACAACGCCCAAGGCCGGGTGCGCGAGATCAACGCGGCGGGCGTCGCATTGGGGCGCGAGATCGCCGACACGGCGGGCCGTCCGGTGGTCGTCGCCGCCTCCATCGGCCCGACGGGGGAGATCATGGCGCCGATGGGCGCGCTGACGCATGAGCTGGCGGTGGAGATCTTCCACGAACAGGCCGAGGCGGTGAAAGACGCCGGGGCCGATGTCCTCTGGGTGGAGACGATCAGCGCGCAGGAGGAATTCGAGGCCGCCGCCGAAGCCTTTGCCAAGGTCGGCATGCCCTGGTGCGGCACGATGAGCTTCGACACCGCCGGGCGCACGATGATGGGCCTGACCTCGGCGCAGATGGTGGCGATGGTGGACAGGCTGGCGACGCCACCGCTGGCCTTCGGCGCCAATTGCGGGGTCGGCGCGGCCGATCTTCTGCGCACGGTGCTGGGCTTTGTTGCAGCGGGGCCGGAGCGGCCGATCATCGCCAAGGGCAATGCCGGCATCCCGAAATACCATGACGGGCATATCCATTACGACGGCACGCCGGAATTGATGGCCGAATATGCGGTGATGGCGCGCGATTGCGGCGCGACGATCATCGGCGGCTGCTGCGGCACGATGCCGGAGCACCTGAAGGCGATGCGCGCGGCGCTGGAAAGCCGCCCGAAAGGCCCGCGTCCGACGCTGGACGAGATTGCCGGGACGCTTGGCGGGTTCTCCTCGGCCAATGACGGGACCGGCGAGGATGCGGGACCGGCGCGCGAGCGGCGCGGGCGCCGGCGCGGCTGAGGGTGCGGGAGGGGGCGCTGCCCCCGCCGCCCTGCGGTCGGCCCCCCCGAGGTATTTCGGGCAAGATGAAACCTGCTGTCAGAAAAGCGACAGCTGATCGCCGGGCCGCGGCGGCGGCGCGAATCGCGTGAGGTCGAGCGGCGGCAGAGGGCGGTTCAGGCCGAGGCGGCGGGTCGCGACGGCGAAGCGGCGCGCGATCAGCTCCGCGAAGGGCCCCTCGCCCCGCAACCGCTTGCCCCAGTCGGCGTCGTAATCGGCCCCGCCGCGCATCGCGCGAAGCCGGTTCAGGATATGGGCTGCCTGCCCCGGATATGTCCTTTCCAGCCAGTCGCGGAACAAGGGCGCCACCTCATGGGGCAGGCGCAGGAGGATCCAGCTCGCCGCCCCCGCGCCGGCCCTTGCGCCAGCTTCGAGGATCGCCTCCATCTCCGGCTCTGTCAGGACCGGGACGATGGGCGAGACCATGATGCGCACCGGGATGCCCGCGTCGGCAAGGCGGCGGATCGTGGCGAGGCGGCGGGCGGGGGGCGGCACGCGCGGCTCCATCGCGCGCGAGAGCGCGGGGTCGAGCGTCGTGACCGAAACGCCGACATGGACGAGGTTGCGGCGCGCCATGTCGGCGAGGATGTCGATGTCGCGTTCGATCAGCGTGCCCTTGGTGACGATGCCGACCGGGTGGTTCCAGTCCGACAGCACCGTCAGAAGGCCGCGCATCACCCGCCAATTTTTCTCGATCGGCTGGTAGGGGTCGGTATTGGTGCCGATGGCGATGGTGTTCATCCGGTATTTCGGCCGCGCCAGTTCGCGGGCCAGCACCTTCGGCGCGTCGGGCCGGGCGATCAGCTTCGTCTCGAAATCCAGCCCCGGCGAGAGGCCCAGATAGGAATGCCCCGGCCGGGCGAAGCAATAGGTGCAGCCGTGTTCGCAGCCGCGATAGGGGTTGATCGTGCGGTCGAAGGGCAGGTCCGGCGAGGCGACATGGTTGATGACGCTGCGCGGGCGTTCGACGCTGACCTCGGTCCTGAGCAGCCTTTCCTCCTCGGCCAGTTCCCAGCCGTCATGCGCGACAGACCTTTCCTGCGGCTCGAACCGGCCGGAGGGGTTGGTGGCGGCGCCACGCGCCTTGAGGCGCAGGAAGGGATCGGGCGGCGGCAGGGGCATGGGAAATTATGGAACGAACAAGGAACATTTTGCAAGCCCCCGCCCTGCCCCGATGGCACCCCGCCTTCCCCGAGGTCGCCGGAGCATCGGGCCATGTCGCAAATCGCCAAGTGACAATCCCGCATTGGTCGCATTAAGACGTTCAGAACCGCCAGGAGAGACGCAATGGCCGACGACGAAATCATTCTCAGCGAGCTGGACGACGAAGAGCTTGTCCTCCAGATGCATGACGACCTTTACGACGGTCTCAAGGAAGAGATCGAGGAAGGCGTCCAAATTCTTCTGGACCGTGGCTGGGCACCCTATGACGTGCTGACCAAGGCACTTGTCGCGGGCATGACCATCGTCGGCGCCGACTTCCGCGACGGGATCCTTTTCGTGCCGGAAGTGCTTCTGGCCGCGAACGCGATGAAGGCGGGCATGGCGATCCTGAAGCCGCTCTTGGCCGAAACCGGCGCGCCGCGCGTCGGCAAGATGGTGATCGGTACCGTGAAGGGCGACATCCATGACATCGGCAAGAACCTTGTCGGCATGATGATGGAAGGCGCAGGCTTTGAGGTCGTCGATATCGGCATCAACAACCCGGTCGAGAAATACCTTGAGACGCTGGAGGCCGAAGGCGCCGATATCCTCGGCATGTCGGCGCTCCTGACCACGACGATGCCCTACATGAAGGTCGTGATCGACACGCTGAAGGAAAAGGGCATGCGCGACGACTATATCGTGCTGGTCGGCGGCGCGCCGCTGAACGAGGAATTCGGCAAGGCCATCGGTGCGGACGCCTATTGCCGCGATGCCGCGAAGACCATCCACACCGCCGCAGAGAAGCCGAAGGCCAGAAGGATGGTGCCGGGGCCGGGCGTGAAGGGGATCGCCATGAATTGCGCCGCGACATAGGCAA
Source organism: Albidovulum sp. (assembly GCA_036758045.1). Taxonomy (GTDB): domain Bacteria; phylum Pseudomonadota; class Alphaproteobacteria; order Rhodobacterales; family Rhodobacteraceae; genus Albidovulum. The sequence goes on along the minus strand of DAIOXI010000050.1, from coordinate 2,967 downwards.
GACCAAGGCCAAGTGCGATGCCGATCACGCCGCCCAGGACCGAGAGGACCACCGCCTCGACCAGGAACTGCATCAGTACCTGGCGCGCCTCGGCCCCCACCGCCAGACGAATGCCGATCTCGCGCGTCCGTTCGGTGACCGAGACCAGCATGATGTTCATGATCCCGATGCCGCCGACCAGCAGGCTGACCGCCGCGACGGAGGAGAGAAGCCCGGTCAGCACCGTATTGACCGAGTTCAGCATCGTGGCCAGTTCCTTCATGTCCATGACGGCGAAATTGTCATCCTCGCCCAGCGAGATCCGCCGCCTTTCGCGCAACAGCGCCTGAATATCCCCGATGGCCCGTTCCGACGAAACACCGGGCGCAACCTGCATCATGATCGTCGACACATCCTGACTGCCCAGAAGGCGGCGCTGGACGGTGCGCACCGGCATGATGACGATGTCGTCCTGATCCTGCCCGAAGGACCCCGCGCCCTTGGCGACCAGAAGCCCGATCACCTCGCAGGAGATCGCCTTCAGCCGGATCTTCTCCCCCGTCGGGTCGGTGGCGCCGAAAAGTGCGGCGCGCAGGGTTTCACCGATGATGCAGACATTGGCGCCGGTGCGATCCTCGACCGAGGTGAAGCTGCGGCCGCGCGCCAGTTCCCACCCGCCGATGTCGAGATAGGCGGCGGTCGTCCCGGTGACCGAGGTCATGCGGTTCATGTTGCCGAAAACCGCCGTTTCCGAGGTGGTGACGACCGGCGCGACGGCCTCAAGCGCGGGCAGGTCCTCAAGGGCCGCGACATCGGCCAGCTTGAAGGGCGGCGCGGAGTTGCGCGCCCCCGGCCCCATGATCTGCGTGCCGGGGCGCACGATCAGGACATTGGTGCCAAGCGATTCCACGCTCGCCGCTACCTGTTGCGAGGACCCCTGCCCGACCGTCACCATGGCGATGACGGCGGCGACGCCGATCACGACGCCAAGGACGGTCAGAAAGGACCGCAGCACGTTGCGCCGGATCGCAGTCAGGGCCAGACGAACGGTTTCCCACAGCATCAGGCGACCCTTTCCCCGACCGCCTCGTCGCGGACCACGCGGCCGTCGGTGAAGACGACAAGGCGGCTTGCGAAGGCGGCCATGTCCTCTTCATGCGTGACCATGACGATGGTCAGCCCGGCGTCGCGGTTCAGTTGCACCAGAAGCTCCATGATCTCGACACTGCGCTTGGTGTCGAGGTTGCCGGTCGGCTCATCGGCAAGGATCACCATCGGCTCGCTCGCCAGCGCGCGGGCGATGGCGACGCGCTGCTGCTGGCCGCCGGACAGTTCGGCCGGGCTGTGATGTTCGCGCCCCTGAAGGCCGACACGGGCCAGCGCGTCCATGGCTCGCGCCCGGCGTTCGGCCCGTGGCTGGCCCTTGTAGATCAGCGGCAGTTCGACATTCTCAAGCGCGGTGGTGCGGGGCAGCAGGTTGAAGCCCTGGAACACGAAGCCGAGGAAGTGGCGCCGCAGGATGGCGCGCTGATCCTGATCGAGCGTA